>JANQTJ010000015.1:0-161808 GCA_030731745.1 Flaviramulus sp.
GAGGTTTTGAAGCTTGGAAGAAATCGTCAAAAGAATATGATTCTGTTAGTTCTGTTTCTGCCAAAACGTTTAAGGAGGCTTATGAAAATCATGAAGCACCCGTATTTGACGTAAGAAAAAATGGAGAATTTTTATCAGAACATGTTATAAATGCTAAAAACACACCTCTTGATTATATTAATTATTATTTAGCTGAATTTCCAGATAATGAAACTTTTTATATTCATTGCGCTGGTGGTTATAGAAGTATGATAGCTGCCTCCATTTTAAAAAGCCGAGGTATTCATAATTTAATCGATGTAAAAGGAGGTTTTAAAGATATAAAGGAAGCTGGTGTTGAAGTTTCAGATTATGTTTGCCCTTCAACATTGTAAACATAAACAGATGAAATATATTTTAATGATGTCAATATTCTCTTTCTTATTTGGTTGTAATGCACAACAATTTGATAAAATAATAAATCTGAACAATGATGCTTTTAAAACTGAAATAGATTCAAATAAAGTAACATTAGTTGATGTTAGAACCCCAATTGAATTTAAATCTGGTCATATTAAAAATGCCATAAATATTAATTTTTTTGATAGAGAGCAATTCATTACCTCTTTTAATAAATTAGATAAAGAAGCTCCTGTTTATTTGTACTGCCGTTCTGGAAACAGAAGTTTAAAAGCAGCCAAAAGATTAGACAGTCTAGGATTTAAGAAAATTTATAATCTGAAAGGTGGCTATATGAATTGGAATTAAGAGGTTTATAAGTTCTATTTTTTTCTTTTAAAAAACCCATAAGTATTTTGACCAATAAAATCTTTAGGAAACTTTTCATCGCCTTCAAAACCTAATTTTATAGTTCCACTATCTTCTGGAATGTAATTTGTTTTGAAAATGTAATCCCACAGGCTTAAGCTTATTCCAAAATTAACACCATATTTTTCTTTTGGCAAAACATAAGAATGATGGTATAAATGCATGACAGGGTTGTTAAAAATATACCTAAACGGCCCCCAAGTTATTTTAATATTGGAATGGTTAAAATGCCCAATGGTAATTGCTAAAAAATGAACTATAAATGCTTGCTTTGGTTCAAAGCCAAACAATATCATAACTCCAAATGTTTTTAGCGGTTTGTATAAAATGTTTTCCATCCAATGGTAACGCAAATGAGCGGCAAAACCCATTTCTTTAACACTGTGGTGAACTTTATGGAATTTCCAGAGTGCAGGATATTTATGCAATAATATGTGTGTAAACCATTGTACAAAATCAAGCACGATAAAGAATACTACTAACTGAGTCCAGGTGGGCAAACCTGAAGGGTCAAATAATGCGAGCGTTTTATTATGGATTCCTATATCATTAAATATCACTTGTAAAACTTTATAAAAACCACTTATGGCA
This sequence comes from Flaviramulus sp., assembly GCA_030731745.1. Lineage (GTDB taxonomy): Bacteria > Bacteroidota > Bacteroidia > Flavobacteriales > Flavobacteriaceae > JANQTJ01. Next base: position 1,399 of record JANQTJ010000015.1, read on the forward strand.
ATTGAAAAAATAAAGAAATTAAAGAACATATAAAATCCGTCAAGCCAAAAATCTTTTCTGAAGATAGATTGCTCTTTACGCCAAGGAAAAAACATTTCTAGGATCCAAACAATAAGAGATATTACTATTAAACCCCAAAAGTAGTTGGTATACCAAGGCACTTCAAAAATGATTGATTTCCATGTCCAATCTATGGTCCCATTAAAAGGATTTAAGAATGCATTTATATATTTTTCCATTATTGTTTCTAAATTTAAACAATTATCCAACTAAATTCAATAATATTATGTAACAATGGTTACCTTTAAAATCTTAGAAATACTTTTTCTTTGCAACTTAATAATAAAAAATGAATTGGATTTTTGAACCTTGGCCATGGTATGTTTCAGGCCCAATGATAGCATTTATAATGCTTTTATTAATTATGGTTGGTAAAAATTTTGGAATGTCTTCAAATTTACGAACCATGTGCACTATTTGTGGTGCAGGAAAAAATACAGACTTTTTTAAATTCGATTGGAAATCTCAAAAATGGAACTTAGTAGTTGTTTTAGGTGCTATTATTGGTGGTTTTATTGGATCTCATTTATTAACAAATGATTTTGCAGTTAATATAAATCCAGAAACTATATCTGATTTAAAGGTGCTAGGTTTTAATAGCGCAGGTAAAGCATATCTACCTACCGAACTTTTTGATAATTCTGTATTTAGCAACTTAAAAGGAATTACATTATTAGCTCTAGGCGGTTTACTTGTTGGCTTTGGTGCTAGATATGCTGGAGGTTGTACTTCTGGGCACGCAATATCTGGTTTAAGTAATTTACAACTCCCCTCTTTAATAGCTGTGATTGGTTTTTTTATAGGCGGATTGGTTATGATTCATTTTTTATTTCCATTAATTTTTTAAGCTATGATAAGAACACTAATTTATTTATTAATAGGGATTGTATTTGGTATTACCATGTTTAAATCCGAAGCTTCTTCATGGTTTCGTATTTATGAAATGTTTAAGTTTGAATCATTCCATATGTATGGTATTATTGGTTCTGCCTTAGCAGTGGGTATTATTTTTGTACAAATTATTAAACGTAAAAAACTGAAATCGTTTTATAAAGAAGAAATCATTTTTACTCCAAAGGATAAAGGTATTGCGCGCTATTTAATAGGAGGTATTATTTTTGGCTTAGGTTGGGCATTAGCAGGCGCTTGTCCCGGACCCATGTTTACACTTCTAGGTGCTGGATTTTTCCCAATTTTAATAGTAATCCTTTTTGCTGTTATAGGAACTTACGTTTATGGTTTATTAAAAGATAGATTACCGCATTAATTTGTCTTCAAAAATTCAAGATTAATTAGTTCAATCTGCAAAAGATTATTAAGATTAATTATTTTACAGGAGAAAACTACTAAAAACATATTTAGCTTTTTAGTGGTTTTTTTTATGAATATATTTTAGTTGATTCATAGTATTGCGATCAATGAAAATATCGTCATACTACAGATGACGATAGTAATTAAGAAATAAATACATCAAAAATAAAAGTATAATCGTATTTTTAGTTTCAAAATTTAAAGCACTATGAAAAACTATTATTTTGTTCTAATCTTATTATTATCTCTAGGGTTACAATCTCAAAACCAATTTGAATTATCTTATCATTTACCTCAAAATGTAACCTATAATCAAAAAATACCAACTCCTGAAAGTGTCCTTGGTTTTAAAGTTGGAGAATGGCATGTAACCCATGACAAATTAGTCGAATACATGAAAACACTAGCCACTATTTCAGATAGAATTTCTATTGAAAACAGAGGCAAAACTTTTGAAGGTAGACCAATGATTTTACTAACCGTTACTTCACCAGAAAATCAAAAAAATATAGAATCTATTAGGTTAAATCATTTAAAATTAACTGAACCAGGTAGTAATGATTTGAGTTTAGAGTCTATGCCAATTGTTGTTTACCAAGGTTTTTCAATACATGGAAACGAGCCAAGTGGCTCAAACGCTAGTCTAATATTAGCATATTATTTAGCTGCTGCTAAAGGCCCAGAAATAGACAAATTACTTAAAAATACTATAATTTTATTAGACCCATCATTTAATCCAGACGGGTTACAACGATTTGCATCATGGGTAAATGTAAATAAAAGTGAGATGTTGAATCCAGACCCTAACGATAGAGAATATAACGAGGTTTGGCCTAGAGGCAGAAGTAATCATTATTGGTTTGATTTAAATAGAGATTGGTTACCAGCTCAATTACCAGAATCTCAAGCAAGAATTCTAACTTATAATAATTGGATGCCTAATATTTTAACAGATCATCACGAAATGGGAACTAATTCTACATTTTTTTTTCAACCTGGTGTTCAATCAAGAGTCCATCCTTTAACCCCTAAAGCTAATCAAGAATTAACAAAAGAAATAGGAAATTTTCATGCAAAAGCCTTAAATAGTATAGGTTCTCTTTATTTTACTGAAGAACGATATGATGATTTTTATTATGGTAAGGGGTCAACTTTCCCTGATATCAATGGTGCTATTGGTATTTTATTTGAGCAAGCGAGTTCTAGAGGTCATGTACAAGAAAGTGATAACGGACTGTTAACCTTTCCATTTACCATAAGAAATCAATTTACAACAGCTTTATCAACTCTCGAAGCAGCAAACCAAATGCGGCTAAAACTTTTAGATTATCAAAGAGAATTTTTTAGTAATGAAAATAAAGAAAACTCAAAGAATACAACCAAGGGATTTGTTTTTGGTAATAATGAAGATGAAGCCAGAACATTTCATTTCGCTGAAATATTAAAAAGGCATAACATCAAATTGAATAAACCCAATAGCGATATTAGTTTAAATGGCAAACTGTTTAAGAAGGAAAGCAGTTATATTGTTTCTTTGAATCAAAAAAGAAGTACTGTCATTAAAGCCATGTTTGATAAAAGAACAACGTTTACAGATAGTCTTTTTTATGATATTTCTGCCTGGACCTACCCTATGGCATTCAATTTAGATTATGCAGAATTAAAATCTACTTCCAACTTTGGAGACTTAGCAGAAAATATACAGTTAAAAAATGGTGTAGCTACCAACAAAAGCGATTATGCTTATTTAATGCCATGGCATGAGTATTATGCGCCTAAAGCCTTAAATAAAATACTAGAGAATGGCATTAGAGCAAAAGTAGGCTTACAGCCGTTTACTTTAAACAATGAAACCTTTGATTACGGGACCATTTTAATTCCTGTTAAAAACCAAAACTTAAATGAAAATGAATTATTTGAGATTTTAAATAAAATTGCTTCTGAAAGTTATGTTAAAATAACTGCTGTAAAAACTGGATTAACTATAGGTATCGATCTAGGGAGTACTTCATTTAAAACCATAGAAAAACAAAAAGTAGCATTATTGGTTGGAGATGGTGTAACTTCCACTGATGCTGGAGAAATTTGGCACTTATTTTATCAGAGATACCACATGCATATTACCAAATTAGATGTAACTAATTTAGGTAGCTTAGATTTGTCAAAGTATACATCTATAATTTTACCTAGCAATAGAATGAATTTAGATAAAGGAACCATTACTAAATTAAAAACTTGGGTAAAAGATGGCGGAACACTGATAGGGTACAAAAACGCAGTAAAATGGCTTACTTCCAATGAGTTTTTAAAACTAGATTTTATTGAAACTAAAGTTAAAGCAAAAAATATAAGTTTCGAGCAAAAAGAAGATTTTAGAGGTGCTCAAAGCATAAGTGGTGCTATTTTTCAAACAGATATTGATAGATCTCACCCTATAAACTTTGGATACAAAAATGACAAATTAGCAGTATTTAGGGATACTGAAATATTTATTAAACCTGATAGCTTAAGCTATAACAACCCTATAAAATATTCAAAATCTCCGCTATTAAGTGGATATATTTCTAAGGAAAAATTAGAAGATTTAGAAGGTACAGTCCCATTTCAGGTAAAAAGATCAGGTAGTGGTAAAATTATTGTATTTACTGACAATACTAATTTTAGAGGGTTTTGGTATGGTACCAATAAATTATTAATGAACGCTATATTTTTTTCCAAAACAATGTAAACTAAATATTTGAATCATGAAAAACACAATATTGTTATTTGTTTTAGTAAGCATGATATCATCATGTAATGAAAATACTAAACAAACTGAAAAACTTATTACAAGAGAAGCTAACTCTTTAGCCATAGTTATACATGGTGGTGCAGGTGGTGTAACCAGAGAAAATCATAGTCAAGAGCAACAGGAAGCTTACACAAAAAAATTACAAGAAGCTTTAGATGCAGGTTATACTGTTTTAGAAAATGGTGGAGTTTCACTAGATGCTATTCAAGCTGCCATAAATATCATGGAAGATTCTCCTCTTTTTAATGCTGGAAAAGGCGCTGTTTATAACAGTGAAGGTAATCAAGAAATGGATGCAGCTATTATGGATGGAAGTAATTTAAATTGTGGAGCGGTTGCTGGTGTTAACCACATTAAAAATCCAATTTTAGCAGCTCGTTTTGTTATGGATAGCACAAATCATGTTTTACTAACAGGCAAAGGTGCTGAAATTTTGATGGCGAATTATGGCTTAGAAATGGTTGATAGTACATACTTTTTTACTGAAAAACGATTCAATCAATTAAAAAAAATACAAGGAAAAGAACTATTAAAGTTAGAACATAGTACTGCTTATTTAGAAAATAACCATCTGATTGATGATCATAAATTTGGAACTGTTGGAGCCGTTGCTATAGATAAGAATGGCAATATAGCAGCTGGAACTTCTACAGGTGGAATGACCAATAAAAAATATGGAAGAATTGGAGATTCACCTATTATAGGTTCAGGAACTTATGCCAACAACCTAACTTGTGGAATTTCAGCCACTGGTACAGGAGAATATTTTATGAAAACAGTAGCTGCTCACGAGGTATCAAATTTAATTCAATATAAAGGCTTGAATCCTCAGGAAGCTTTACACGAGGTACTATTTAATCAAATAGGAAAACTAGGTGGCGAGGGTGGTATGATTTTGCTTGATAAAGGTGGGAATGTTTATTGGGACTTCAATTCTAGTGGAATGTTTAGAGGTTATAAAAAATCTAATGGTGATAATGTTGTTGAAATGTTTGAGATGGAATAATTATAGAAGCAACTTCAAGAACTGCCTTAATAAAAGGTGATTGGGTATTAATACCACCTTACAATGGGCCAAAAATTGAGACTCAAGTAAATATTGAATTAGGTAATTCAGGTGAGTTTATGCTTTTTAATTTAAAGGAAGATCCATCTCAACAATATAATTTAGCAACAAAAAAACCAGATAAACTAAAAAGTATGATTACCGAATTTGAACAAATTAGAGGAAAAGAATACACAAGTATCGAAGCTCTAGAACTGCATTAAAAACAAAAGTTAAATCAATGTATTTGGTTACTTTATTTTTACATTTATGACTTGTTTCCAAAATTGGAAAGCTCTTTTATAGATTCGTTTGAATTCAAATAATATGATGTAAAACAAAAAACACTGATAATCATACAATTAACAGTGTTTTGATACTTCCTATTTCTAGGTTCGTCGGGGTGGCAGGATTCGAACCTGCGACCTCCGCGTCCCAAACGCGGCGCGATAACCGGGCTACGCTACACCCCGATTTTTGGTTATCTGTTTTGCGGAGAGACAGGGACTCGAACCCTGGCGACAGTTACCCGTCGACAGATTAGCAATCTGCTCCATTACCACTCTGGCACCTCTCCTAATTTTTTATAAGAACTCTTGCAATAAAATTGCGGTTGCAAATGTAATTCATCCACAACAAGAACGCAACTATTTTATTTGTTTTTTTAAAATATTATTCTGGGTATTCTATTCTTAAATGATAAATATTTGCTAGCTTGTACTTTAGCACTTTTTTAATAGACTCAATTTCTTTAAAAGTTATATTGGCATTCAAAAATTGATTATCTTCAATTTGTTTATTTATAATATTTTCAACAAAAGCTTCAATTTTAGCAGTTGTTGGCTCTTTTAAACTTTTAGATGCAGCTTCAACACTATCGCACATCATTAAAATAGCTGTTTCTTTACTAAATGGTTTCGGACCCAGATAAGCAAAATCTTCTCTTTCAGCTTCTGAAAATTGTTTTACCTCTTGTGCATAAAAATAATAAACAAGGCTTGTTCCATGATGTGTACGAATAAAATCTATAACTCTATCTGGTAAATTATTTTTTCTAGCTATTTCAATACCAGCAATCACATGATCAATAATTATTCTTGCACTTTCCTTGTAAGACATTTCATCATGTGGATTTATACCTGTAGATTGATTTTCAGTAAAATAAGTAGGGTTTTTCATTTTACCAATATCGTGGTATAAAGCTCCTACCCTAACTAGCATAGCGTTTGCGCCTATTTCATTAGCACTTGCTTCAGCTAAATTGGCAACATTAAGAGAATGATGAAAAGTTCCTGGAGCTTTATTAGAAAGCTCTTTAAGTAACTTAGAATTTGTATCAGACAATTCTAAAAGAGAAACGTCGGATACTAAACCAAATAATTTTTCGTACGCGTAAATTAAGGGTTGAACGAATAAAGTAGCCAATCCACATAAAATGAACCAAATAAAAGTTTCCCATTTGAGGGTTTCTATGGTACCTTCATGAATAACAAAAAAAGCAAAATAAGCTAATATGTAAATACCAGTAATTTGACCAACGGAAATAAATAAATTAGCTCGTTTGTACAATTCTGAAACTGTTAATATAGTTACAATACCTGCAATAATTTGAAGAAACATATACTCATAACTATTCGGTACAATAAATCCTAATAATAATACTGTTAGTACATGGGCAAAAAGACCTAATCTAGCATCAAAAAATGCCTTAAAAACCAGTGGTAAAATTGAAATAGGAACTATATAAATATATTTTGAATCGTAATTTACTACCAAAGTTGTAATAAAAATCATCAAAGAAATATTGAAAAAGATAAAAGTTACTTTGGTATTATTTTCAAAAACTTCCATACGGTATTTTCTCAAAAACAATAGTAGCATCAATAAAGCTAAAGCTACCAATACCGTGTAAGCAAATAGCACTAATAAATAATTTGATTTATTCCAAACTTGAGATTCATATTCGAATTGTAATGATTTTAGAATTTGATATTTCTCATTATCAATCACTTCTCCTTTTGAAATAATTAAAGTTTCTCTTGCAATACTACCACGAGTAAAAGCAATTTTTGAAATTTCATCCTCTAAAGCTTTATCTGTAAAAGATTTATTTAACAGCATATTTGGCTGTATTATATCAAAAAACAAAGCAATAAATTCTGTATTGTATCTAGAAAAACTAGTTTCTAGAAGTGCTTTATTGATTAATGGTGAAATGTCATCTTGCTGAACTAAATTAGAAAAAAAACAGGTGTTAATTTTTTCTCTACCATCTAAAATAGAAACGCTTCTTTCGTCATCAAAGTCATGATTTTCGTTTAAAATCCCAAATTCATATAATTGTGAAATGATATTTTTACCAACATCATATAAATTATCAGATAATTTTCTTGTAATTGAATCTGAAAAAATATTTTTGAATTGCAAGTCAAAGTCGCGTTCAACTTTACCTTTAACTTTAGTATCAATAGTAAAATATAACTGAGAATTATCCGTTATTTCTTTTTTATTAGAAGCTATTTCTGATTCTGTTTTTTTTATAGCAAAATCAAAAGGGGCATATAAGTTTTCAGATTGCCAAGGCTTTCCTCTTTCAAAATTATACTTAAACTTTCCGCTTTTAGGAAACAAATACACAATTAAAAAGGTGGTAGCAATAAACAATAAGCCTTTATAAATCAAGGAATGGTTTCTGTAAAGTTTATTTATAGAATCTTTCATTTAAAAAATTAAGGAAATCAAATGTAATAAAATTATAAGCTATTACCATTTTTTATAAGGTTGGAATCCTTCAAATTTCTATTAAAATCGTTATTTTCGCAAGTACTAAACTAAATCATAATTTAAATGCTTAACGAAGTTGTTATAGTTTCAGCAGTTAGAACACCAATAGGGAGTTTTTTAGGATCATTATCAACTATTCCTGCACCAAAATTAGGTGCCATAGCTATAAAAGGTGCTTTAGATAAAATTAATTTAAAGCCAGAATTAGTTGAAGAAGTTATAATGGGTAATGTGGTTCAAGCTGGTACAGGACAGGCACCTGCTAGACAAGCTGCCATTTATGCAGGGATACCTAACACCGTGCCTTGCACAACTGTAAATAAAGTATGTGCCTCAGGAATGAAAGCTGTAATGCAGGCTGCGCAATCCATTGCAATTGGAGACACCCAGATTGTTATTGCTGGTGGTATGGAAAATATGAGTATGATACCACACTATTTATATGCTCGAACTGGAACTAAATTTGGACCAACTACTCTTATAGATGGTATGCAAAAAGATGGATTAGTTGATGCTTATGACCAAAATGCCATGGGAGTTTGTGCTGATGCTTGTGCAACTGAATATAAATTTTCGCGTGAAGATCAAGATGCTTTTGCTATTCAATCTTACAAAAGATCTGCAAGTGCTTGGGAGACTGGTAAATTCAACAACGAAATTGTACCTGTTGAAGTACCTCAACGTCGTGGAGAACCTCTAAAAATATCCAAAGATGAAGAATTTACAAATGTAATTTTAGATAAAATACCACAATTAAGACCTGCATTTACAAAAGATGGCACTGTTACTGCTGCTAATGCTTCAACTATTAATGATGGTGCAGGTGCAATGATTTTAATGAGTAAAGCTAAAGCCGATGAATTGGGTTTAAAAGCTCTTGCAATTATAAAAGGGTACGCCGATGCGGCTCACGAACCTGAATGGTTCACTACTGCTCCTGCTAAAGCTTTGCCAAAAGCATTAGATAAAGCTGGAATTAAATTAAATGATGTTGATTATTTTGAATTTAATGAAGCATTTTCTGTTGTAGGATTAGCCAATATGAAAATTTTAGGTTTAGATGATAAAAACGTTAATGTAAATGGTGGTGCTGTATCATTAGGCCATCCTCTAGGATGTTCGGGAGTTAGAATTTTAATAACCCTTATGAATGTTTTAGAACAAAATAACGCTAAAATTGGAGCTGCAGCCATTTGTAATGGCGGTGGTGGTGCTTCTGCAGTTATTATTGAACGAAATTAAGTTATTTTAATGCAATACGGAATTTGTAATTTAAGCATTGTTCCTTTAAGAAATGAACCTGCAGATACTAGTGAGTTAGTTTCACAAGTTCTGTATGGTGAAATTTTTAAAGTATTAGAACAACGTAAAAATTGGAGTAAAATCAGACTTACATTTGATAAATATGAAGGTTGGGTTGATAACAAGCAATATTTTGAATTAACGGATGAACAATACCATATTTTAAATAAAGAAAATCTTAAACTTTCTCTAGATTTAGTTGAGTTTATCGAAGATAGCAACGCGCAATTACATCCTATCCTTTTGGGCTCTACTCTTAACGGATTACATATTTTAAATCACAAATACGAAGGTAATTTAACATCCAAAAAAGAACCAAAAGAGCATATTCTAAAAACAGCTTTTATGTATTTAAATGCGCCTTATTTATGGGGTGGAAAAACATCTTTTGGAATTGACTGTTCTGGTTTTACACAAATGGCTTATAAATTAAATGGTTATAAATTACTAAGAGATGCTTCTCAACAAGCAACCCAAGGAGATGCTTTAAGTTTTATTGAAGAAAGTGAGCCTGGTGATTTAGCTTTTTTTGATAATAATGAAGGCATTATTACCCATGTTGGTATTATTATGAAGGATAATTATATCATTCACGCTCATGGCAAAGTTAGAATTGATCGTCTAGATCATTCAGGAATCTATAATGTAGATAAAAAAATACATACCCATAAATTACGGGTTATTAAAAAAATAATATAAAAAAGCCACTTTTAAAAAGTGGCTTTTTTATATTATAATAATTAATTTACTCCGCTTCAATAGAATCAACTAACTCTTTGATTTTTTTATATTTATCAGTTTCACCAAGGATACTATAAATATTCATTAAAGTTTTAGCTGCACTTAAATTTTTAGCATCGTAATCTAATGCTTTTGTCAAATAAGGAACTGCTTCTTTATACAAATTTTGTCTTTTTTCTCTTAATTCATCATAGCGTAAATCATCCTTTTTTGAACTACCCAAACCATTCATCTCTTTAATAATTGGCTCTTCTTGTCCTAATACTAATGCTGATAAATTAATATAAGCATTTACATAGGTAGGATCTAATTCTATGGCTTTTAAATAGTATGATCTAGACTCATCAACTTCACCAGATTCAGAAGCAATTACTCCTAAGTTATATTGTAATTCTGGATTAGTAGGGTCCATTCGTGTAGCCTCTTGAAGCAAACCTTTAAACTTCTCAGTATTACCCATTTTATAGTAAACATTAGCTTCAGACAACAACAAATTGATATCGTTAGGAGATTCTACTCTTGCATCTTTCATTGCTGTTAAAGCTTTTTCATCATCACCTTTACTAACATAAATTAGAGCAATATTTTTTACTATTTCAGGTTTTTTCGATTCTGTGTTACGGGCTCCTGGATTTATGTGACTTTTCGCTTTCACATATAAATCTATAGTATTTTTATCTAATACTACTTCTTTTCCAGATTCAACTTCAGTAGCAAAATACTCTTTTTCAATACCAGTATAACCTAAATCTTTAAGTTTTTGATACAAAATTAAAGCCCTATCATAGTCTTGAACACTAACAGATGTTGCTGCTGCATAATATAAAAAAACTGTATCTGATACTTTAACATTATAAGCAGACTCAAAATAAGTGGATGCTATTTTGTAATCTTTTTTCTCATATGCGTCATTTCCTTTTGATAAGAAATTATTAAGCATATCTGTTTTTAATTGTTCAATCTCTGCTGTGAAGCCAGAATTTACGTTTTCAATACTTTCAATTGCTTTATCAATATCTTGGTTGTTTGCAGTTCCATTTGCAAAAAGGGATAAAGCGTTTAAATAATAGTATTGAGATTTTAATTTATCATCAAGTGATGACAACATTGGTTGTACAAGTTTTAATGATTCTTTAGCTTCTGAAAAACTAGAACTTTTAATTGCTTTTTCAGCGGCTTTCAATTCTTTTTTTTGTGCAAATGAAAATGCACTTATTGAAAACGCTAAAGCAATGATAATTTGTTTTTTCATTTTTAATAAAATTTAGTTTAATCTTCTGTGTTATTTTCTTCTATGGAATTATCAAGAGTTGTGCCATCTTGTAAATCGTTACTTTCATCTAAGATTTCATCAGCTTCAACTTCCTCTTCTCGCATTACTTTTGCAACAGCTGCGATAGAATCATTGCCTTTTAAGTTAATCAATTTCACCCCCTGAGTAGCTCTCCCCATAGTACGTAAGTTTTCAACTGCAAGTCTAATAGCAATACCTGATTTATTAATTATCATTAAATCATCATTATCTGTTACACTTTTTATGGCTACTAAATCACCTGTTTTTTCAGTAATAGAAATTGTTTTCACACCTTTACCTCCACGGTTAGTTATCCTATAAACTTCCTCACCATCTTCTGGATCATCAATAAAAGTTCGTTTACCATAACCGTTCTCAGAGACTACTAGAACAGTTTCTTCTTGTGGATTCTCTATAGTAACCATACCAATAACTTCATCTTTACTATTAGCCAAAGTAATACCTCTTACCCCAGAAGCACTTCTACCCATAGGTCTAGTTTTTGCTTCTTCGAAACGAATAGCTTTGCCAGATTTTAAGGCTAACATTACTTGACTGTTTCCTGTTGTTAACTTAGCTTCTAACAATTCATCATCTTCCTTAATAGTTATAGCATTGATGCCATTGGTTCTAGGACGTGAATATTGCTCTAAAGAAGTCTTCTTAACCTGACCATTCTTAGTAGCCATAATAACATAATGACTATTTATGTAATCTTCATCTTTTAAATCTTGAGTACAAATGAAAGCCATAACTTTATCATCTTGTTCAATATTTATGAGATTTTGAATTGCTCTTCCTTTAGATGTTTTACTGCCTTCTGGTATTTCATAAACACGCATCCAGAAACATTTTCCTTTAAGAGTAAAGAACAACATATATTGATGGTTAGTTCCAACAAATAAATGCTCTAAGAAATCTTCATTTCTGGTGGTTGAAGCTTTTTGACCTACACCTCCTCTGTTTTGAGTTTTATATTCAGTTAAAGACGTTCGTTTGATATAACCCGCATGAGAAATAGTAATGACTACTTGCTCATCTGGAATCATATCTTCTATACTTAAATCACCTCCTGCATATTCAATAACTGAGCGACGCTCATCACCATATTTATCTCTGATTACTTCTAATTCAGATTTAATAATTTCCATTCTTCGCTCTTTCTTGTCTAGAATATCTTTTAAATCTTCAATAGTTTTCATCAATTCTTCATACTCAGCACGAAGTTTGTCTTGCTCTAAGCCTGTAAGTTGGCGTAAACGCATTTCAACAATAGCTTTGGCTTGAATTTCTGTAAGTTTAAAACGTTCAATTAATTTTTCGCGTGCTTCATCAGCATTCGCCGATGCTCTAATTAAAGCAATAACCTCATCAATATTATCCGATGCAATAATTAAACCTTCTAAAATATGAGCACGTTCTTCAGCTTTACGCAATTCATATTTAGTTCGTCTAACAACTACTTCATGTCTGTGTTCTACGAAATAATGAATTAATTCTTTAAGATTTAAAAGCTGTGGACGACCGTTTACTAAAGCGATATTATTAACACTAAATGAGGACTGTAACGCGGTGTACTTAAACAATTTATTTAATACTATATTTGGTATAGCATCACGTTTTAAAACGTAAACAATACGCATACCGTTTCTATCAGATTCATCGCGTATTGTTGAAATACCTTCTAATTTTTTTTCATTTACCAAATCAGCAGTTTTCTTAATCATATCTGCTTTATTCACTTGGTAAGGTATCTCAGTAACTATGATACATTCTCTACCTGCAACCTCTTCAATATTTGCTTTACCACGCATCATAACACGTCCACGACCTGTATGAAATGCCTCTTTAACACCATCATAACCGTAAATGGTGCCTCCTGTTGGGAAATCTGGTGCTTTTACATGCTTGATTAGCTCATCAATTTCGATTTCAGTATTCTCGATATAAGCAATCGTGCCATTTACAACTTCAGTTAAATTGTGAGGCGGCATATTGGTAGCCATACCTACAGCAATACCAGAAGCTCCATTTACTAATAAACCAGGAACTCTTGTTGGTAAAACTGTTGGTTCTTGTAGGGTGTCATCAAAATTTAATTTATGATCTACAGTTTCTTTTTCAATATCTGCCAACATGTCTTCAGATATTTTTCGCATGCGCGCCTCAGTATAACGCATTGCTGCTGGACTATCGCCATCAATAGAGCCAAAGTTTCCTTGGCCATCTACAAGCATATAACGTAAACTCCATTCTTGAGCCATACGCACCATAGCATCATAAACAGATGTATCACCATGTGGGTGATATTTTCCTAAAACTTCTCCAACTATTCTCGCGGATTTTTTATGTGCAGTATTTGCTCTAACACCTAGTTCATGCATGCCATAAAGCACACGTCTATGAACCGGTTTTAAACCATCTCTTACATCTGGTAAAGCACGTGACACAATGACTGACATTGAATAATCAATGTAAGCCGATTTCATCTCATCCTCAATGTTAATAGGGATCAATTTTTCTCCTTCTGCCATATAAAATTTAATTTAGTTTTATGTCTATTTCAAAACATGCTAATATAAGTATTTCAATAGTTTTGATATGAGTTTATGAAGCTTTTTTCCTGTTTTTTATTAACAATTTACAGGTCTTTTTTAGTTAATAAATATCATTTAAAAAGTTTTGATTTAATAAAGTTTTTTTCGTCAATTAGCATCATGCCGCGTTTTTTAGGTATAGTTTTTGCCGTTGGTAAAATGTTTTACTATTTTTAATGCAGAAAGGACACTATTTATGGATGATAATTTTTCCCCAAGAGTAAAAGATGTTATAGCTTTTAGTAAAGAAGAAGCATTGCGCTTAGGTCATGATTTTATTGGTACCGAGCACCTAATGCTTGGGCTTTTACGTGATGGTAATGGCAAAGCAATTAACATATTAAATGCCTTAGATGTTGATTTAAATCATTTAAGACGAAAAGTAGAAATATTAAGTCCTGCTAACCCAAATATATCTGTAACTTCTAATCAAAAAAAGAACTTACATCTTACTAGGCAAGCAGAACGTGCTTTAAAAACAACTTTTCTAGAAGCTAAACTCTTTCAGAGCTCTTCCATAAATACAGCACATTTATTACTATGTATTTTGAGAAATGAAAACGACCCCACTACTAAGCTTTTAAATAAGCTAAAAGTTGACTATGATAATGTTAAAGAACAATTTAAATTTATGATTACAAACGACAACAATTATATCGAACCCAAAGCAGAATTTCAAGATGACGATTCAAACTCTGATGATGATGCTTCCAAAGACAATATTTTTAATACCCCTACAGGAAAAACTAATAAGAAATCTAAAACTCCAGTCTTAGATAATTTTGGGCGGGATTTAACAGCCATGGCCGAAGAAGGCAAGTTAGATCCTGTTGTTGGACGTGAAAAAGAAATAGAACGCGTTTCACAAGTTTTAAGTAGAAGAAAGAAAAATAATCCACTTTTGATAGGAGAACCTGGGGTTGGTAAATCTGCCATAGCAGAAGGTTTGGCTCTTAGAATTGTTAAAAGAAAAGTATCTCGTATTCTTTTTAATAAACGTGTAGTAACTTTAGATTTAGCAAGTTTAGTTGCAGGAACTAAATACAGAGGACAGTTTGAAGAGCGCATGAAAGCCGTGATGAATGAACTTGAAAAAAATGATGATGTCATTCTTTTTATAGATGAAATTCACACCATAGTTGGTGCAGGTGGTGCTACAGGAAGTTTAGATGCTTCAAATATGTTTAAACCTGCTTTAGCTAGAGGTGAAATCCAATGTATTGGCGCTACGACGCTTGATGAATATAGACAATATATTGAAAAAGATGGCGCCTTAGAACGTCGTTTTCAAAAAGTTATAGTTGAACCAACAACAGTTGAGGAAACTATTGAAATTCTTAACAATATTAAAGGTAAATACGAAGAACATCATAACGTTGATTATACTCCTGAAGCTATTGAGGCTTGTGTGAAATTAACTAACAGGTATATGACTGAACGTTTTTTACCAGATAAAGCTATTGATGCTTTAGATGAAGCTGGTTCTCGTGTTCATATTACCAATATTGAAGTTCCAAAACAAATAATTGAGCTTGAAAAAGAGTTAGAAGCCATTAAAGAAA
The DNA here is from genome assembly GCA_030731745.1 of Flaviramulus sp. Classification (GTDB taxonomy): domain Bacteria; phylum Bacteroidota; class Bacteroidia; order Flavobacteriales; family Flavobacteriaceae; genus JANQTJ01. Next base: position 16,886 of record JANQTJ010000015.1, read on the forward strand.
CTAAAAATGCTGTTGTTAGAAAACAAAAATATGAAGAAGCAGCAAAACTTAGAGATGATGAAAAACGCATTGAAAAAGAATTAGCTATCGCTCAAGAAAAATGGGAAGAAGATACCAAACAGCATCGTGAAATTGTAACAGAAGATAATGTTGCAGATGTCGTTTCCATGATGACAGGAGTTCCCGTAAACCGAATAGCTCAAACTGAAATCAATAAATTAGCAGAATTACCAAATTTAATAAAAGGTAAAGTAATTGGGCAAGATGAAGCAGTTTCTAAAGTAGTTAAAGCTATTCAGCGCAACCGTGCTGGACTTAAAGATCCTAACAAGCCCATTGGGTCGTTTATATTTTTAGGGCAAACAGGCGTAGGTAAAACTCAGTTAGCCAAAGTGTTATCGAGAGAGTTGTTTGATAGTGAAGATTCGCTTGTTCGTATTGACATGAGTGAATACATGGAGAAATTTGCAATTTCTAGATTAGTTGGAGCACCTCCGGGATATGTTGGTTATGAAGAAGGCGGTCAATTAACTGAAAAAGTGAGACGTAAACCTTATGCAGTAATTCTTTTGGATGAGATTGAAAAAGCGCATCCTGATGTATTTAACATGCTATTACAAGTTTTAGATGATGGTTACTTAACTGATAGTTTAGGAAGAAAAATAGATTTTAGAAACACTATTATCATCATGACTTCTAATATTGGCGCTCGTAAACTTAAAGATTTTGGAACAGGAATAGGTTTTGGTACTGCTTCGCAAAAAGCACAAGAAGATGCTAACGCCAGAAGCGTTATCGAAAATGCCCTTAAAAAATCATTTGCTCCTGAATTTTTAAATAGAATTGATGATGTCGTTGTATTTAATGCCTTAGAAAAAGAAGATATCAACAAAATTATTGATATTGAACTAAACAAACTTCTTATTAGAATTAAAGATTTAGGTTATAATTTAACACTAACAAATGAAGCTAAAGATTTTATAGCTGAAAAAGGATTTGACAAACAATATGGAGCAAGACCCTTAAAAAGAGCGATTCAGAAATATGTTGAAGATGCCTTAGCTGAAGAAATTGTAGCATCTCATTTACAAGAAGGCGATAGTATTAAAATTGACCTTGATAAAAAAAGTGAAGAATTAAAGATTTCAATTGAAAAGGCTGAGAAACCCACAGAATCTTAATTGTTTATAAATCTTAATTATTTTAAAATCCTACTAAAAATTTATTAGTAGGATTTTTTTTTTAAAAACTGTAACAAATAAAAATAACGTTAATCTATATTATAAGAATTTGATTATTTGACACCAACCACATTAAATAATGAACAACTAATACCGCTTTGTAAGTCTGGTAACCAATCTGCACAATTGGAAATTTATAACAGATATTACAAAGCCATGTATAACACGTCATTTAGAATTGTGAAAAACAATTTTGAAGCGGAAGATATCATGCAAGATTCATTTTTAATGGCTTTTACAAAAATAGAAACATTAAAAGAGGCTAACATGTTTGGTCCTTGGTTAAAACGAATTGTTATAAACAACAGTATTCATCATTATAAAAAAAACAGTAAACATCAAGAAGTTTCGATAGATGAGTTGATATATAAAATTGATAATAGTGCTGATGGTATTGAAAGCGATTATGAATTTACAAATTTAAAGGCGCAACAAGCTTTAATCGCTTTAAAAACCTTAAAAGATAATTATAGAATTGCTTTAACATTAAACCTCATTGAAGGTTATGATTATGAAGAAATAAGCGAGATTATGAATATAAGTTATGCCAATTGCAGAACTACAATCTCGAGAGCAAAAGATAGTTTAAAACAAAAGTTACAATCCATCATTGTATAAAAATTAGATTATGAGTAAACAAATTGATGATTTATTTAAAAAATTGAAACACGATTTTGATTTTGAAATGCCAGATAATGGCCATGAAAATAGGTTTTTAAACAAGTTACAAAACAACCATAAAGCCAAAGTAATTACTCTGAGTAATAAATATAATTTATGGAAACCTTTTATAGGCATAGCAGCATCTGTAGCCTTAATTTTATCAATATTTGATTACGTGCAACAAGAAGATAACTCAGGAGATTTATCAAGTGTTTCTCCTAAAATGGCTGAAACACAAGATTTTTTCACACTAACAATTAACGAGGAATTAAATAACATTAACCAAGAATTTTTACCCGAAGTTCAAGGTTTAATAAAAGATGCTTTATCTCAAATTAAAAAACTAGAAGAAGATTATAATTCTTTAAAAATAGATTTGATTGAAAGTGGAGACGACAACAGAGTTATCTACGCAATGATTTCAAATTTTCAAAATAGAATTGAGATTTTAAAAAATACTATAAATGAAATTAATAAAGTAAAACAATTAAAAAATTCATCAAATCATGAAACGAGCACTACAATTTAGAATCTTTTTAGCATTATTAATGATGCCCTTATTTATTTCTGCTTCCACAGAAATAAAAGACAAACACACAAAAACCAAAACTATTAAAAAAGAGTTTTCAGTAAACTCAAATGCTACTCTAAAAGTAAATAACAGTTACGGAAATATTGACGTTATTACTTGGAATGAAAATAGAATTGTATTTGAAATTATAATTACAACATCTGGCAACGACGAAGAAAAAGTTGAAGATAAATTAAACGATATTGATGTTAAATTCTCTAATTCCGTTGATTTAGTTGCAGCTGAAACGCAGTTCAATAAAAATAGTTCAAAATCATGGTGGAATTGGAACAACAAAAACAATGTTAATATGAAAATTAATTACGTTGTTAAAATGCCAATTACAGGAAAAGTAAAATTAAGCAATGATTACGGCAATATTAATTTAGCTAAACTAGAAGGAAGCGCCGAAATAAATTGTGATTATGGAAAAATAACTACAAAAGAACTTATGGCTGATAATAATATTTTAAATTTTGATTACACAAAAGGCTGCTATTTTGAATACATAAAAAGTGGTAAAATTAATGCGGATTATAGTGGGTTTACCGTTTCAAAAAGTAAAAACTTAGATATTAATGCAGATTATTCTAATTCTGAAATTGAAATAGTTGAAGACCTAAACTATAACTGTGATTACGGAAGTTTAAATATTGGGAAAGCTAATAACATCAATGGTAATGGTGATTATTTAACTACTAAAATTGGTGATGTATATAAAAACGTATCATTAAAAGCAGATTATGGTTCAATAAGAATAAATAGGATGAATGAAAATGCAGGAAACATTACCATACAATCTAATTATGTAGGTATTAAAATAGGTTATGTTTCAAGATATCAATTTGATTTTGATATCAATCTTCAATTTGCTTCCTTGAATAATGATAGCGACCTAGAGTTTACAAAAAAAACTGTAAAATCTTTTGATAAACATTACATTGGTTACCGTGGTAGTTCATCATCAGGAAATAAGATTTCATTAACATCAGATTATGGTAGCGTTACTCTTTTTGAAAATTAAATAATAAAACTAAAATCAATTAATTATGAAAACATCAATCAAAAAACAAACAGTCCTATTTTTAGTTACTCTGCTATTTGTAACAACCTCTCATGCCCAATGGAAAAAAATAAAAGGTAATGGTAATAAAACTAAAATTACAAGAACAACCTCTGAATATGATGGTATAAAATGTGCTGGTTCTTTTGATTTCATCTTAATATATGGTGAAGAAGGTAAAATATCTATTGAAGGAGAAGAAAACTTATTAGAATACATTATAACCGAAGTAAAGGACAATAATCTCATAATAAAAACTCAAAAAGGAATCGATTTAAAAACAAGTTTTAATAAAGGAATTAAAATAACAATTCCATTTAAAGATATCAGTGAAATGTCGTTAGCTGGTTCTGGTGATTTATGGAATATAGACCGAATAAACTCTGAAAATTTTGAAGTTTCCCTATCTGGTTCTGGAGATGTGATTTTAGATATTAACACTAACTATTTAAAAGCTTCAATTGCAGGTTCTGGTGATTTAACTTTAAAGGGAAACACTACTAATTTAGATGCTAAAGTAGCTGGATCTGGAGATTTACATGGGTTTGATTTAAAATCAAATAACACTGACATTTCACTTGCCGGATCTGGAGAGGCTAAAGTTAATAGTAAAGATAATCTAAAAGCAAGAGTAGCTGGATCTGGAGATATTGTTTATAAAGGTAATCCAAAAACTGATACTAAAGTTTCAGGAAGTGGAAGTATTACTAATAACTAATAAAAAACTAAAAAAAGAGCAGCATATTAGTTGTACTGCTCTTTTTTTATATCTTTTGTTTTGGCACCCTAAACAATAAAATAACACCAGCTAAAAAGAATACAAAAAGAAATAATATAGAATTTCGCATGCTACCGGTAATTTGATCAATGGTGCCAAAAATAAGCATTCCTAAAACAATACCTACTTTTTCGGTAACATCATAAAAACTAAAATAAGATGTTGTATCATTTGTTTTAGGCAAATATTTTGAATACGTAGATCGAGATAAAGATTGTATACCTCCCATAACAAAACCAACCACACCTGCAGTAATATAAAATTCGGTAGGTGTTTCAACAAAATAGCCATAAAAACAAATAAACATCCAAATAACATTAATAATTATTAATGTTTTAATATTTCCAAATTTAGAAGAAGATTTTGAAGTAAGTATAGCTCCAAAAACCGCAACAATTTGAATCAATAAAATACTTACGATAAGTCCTTGAGTTTTTTGATCATCATTATCCCAATTAATTTCTTGTTCACCATAAAATGCCGCTACCAACATAATTGTTTGAACAGCCATACTGTAAACGAAAAAGGCGTTTAAAAATCTTTTTAAAGCTAAATTAGCCGTTAAATTTCCCCATACCTTTTTTAATTCTTTTAATCCATTAAAAATAATATGTCTTTTAACTTTATTCCCTGTTGGGACTCCTTTTGGTAAGTAATAAAATGAATATTGACTAAACACTATCCACCAAATTCCTACGGTAATAAAACTTGTTCGCATGGCTTCAATGGATGCTGCGTTTTTATCAGCCTCAGTTTCGCCAATATCAAAACAAAACCATTCTGGATACATCACCATAGCTAGATTAAATAGTAACAATGTTACACTTCCAATATATCCAAGGCTAAATCCTTTGGCACTTAACTGGTCTTGTTGTTCTTTATGAGCAATATCGGGTAGATAAGAATTATAGAAAACTAAACTACCCCAAAAACCTAACAAACCAAATAAATAAAATAGTAAACTAATGTATATATTTTCTAAACTAAACCAATATAAACCTATGCTACCAAAAGATCCTAAATAGCAAAAAAATCTCATAAAAGACTTTTTATTACCTACATAATCTGCTATACCAGAAAGAATTGGGGAAGTGAATGCTACTATCAAAAAAGCAAATGCAGTAAGAAAAGTAATTAAAGCTGTATTTTTTACTTCTCCTCCAAAAATCTGAACTTGATTTTCATTAGTAAAATTTAATGTCCCATAAAACAAAGGAAAAATTGTGGAAACTATCGTTAACACATAAACTGAATTAGCCCAATCGTAAAATGCCCAAGCATTTAGTAATTTTTTACTTCCTTTTTCTAATTGCTCCATTTATTTTGATTTAAAAAACTTAAAGGTGAATTACAAATATTCTTTAAACTAATTTTATTTAATTTGATTTCAAAAAAAAGCCGCCTATAAATGGCGGCTCCTAAAGTAAACAAATATTTTTTATTACTAGAATTTTCCTAATGGTCTAAAACTTGTAACACCAAATTTATTAGCTTCTGATTTTGCTTGTGATGCTAAAGACTTTAAGTTAGCAATACGAGAATCATTAGATGGATGTGTACTTAAAAATTCTGGTGGAGCCTGCCCTCCACTATTAGCTTTCATGCGTTCCCACAATACAGATGCTTCATCTGGGTTGTATCCTGCTATTGCCATTAAATAGATTCCAATTTTATCAGCTTCAGTTTCATGACTTCTACTAAATGGCAACATACCTGCAACATTAGAAACTATTCCATAAGATTGATTAAAAATACCTAAAGCTTGTTGATCATTAGACAAAGCAACATTACCTGCAACAGCCAATCCTTGTTGTATGTATGCTGCACTCATACGCTGTTGTCCGTGATTTGCTAAAGCATGTGCTACCTCATGTCCCATAATGGCAGCAATACCAGTTTCATTTAATGCAATTGGCAAAATACCTGTATAAAATGCAATTTTTCCACCTGGCATACACCAAGCATTTACTTGTTCAGATTCTATAAGGGTATATTCCCATTTATAATCTTTTAAGTAACCTGCAAAACCATTGGCGTTTAAATAGCGCTCAGCGGCTACAGCAATTCTTTGGCCTACTCTTGTAATCATTTCAGCATTAGCAGTTCCTTTAACTACTTTATTATCAGTAAGTACTTGGTTATATTGAGCAAATGCAGATGGAAACAACTGATCGTTAGAAACAAAAGCCATCGTTTTTTTTCCTGTAAAAGGATTTGTTGCACAAGAAAAAATTATTAATGTGATTACAAATGCTAAGGTTATTTTTTTTGATTTCATTTTTAATGTTTTATTATGATTATAAAAATACAAAAATCGTTTCTTAAAATTAGACTCAAATTATTTTTATTAGTCACTAATAAATTGAAAATAATTTAGTGAAGTTAAAGTGTTATGTTTTTAATTATTTACGACTTATTTTAGTAGAAAATATATATTATGAAAAACTTAATAATAATTTGTTTATTTTTTATAGTAAGCAGTTGTGAAGGAAATGCTCAAAAAAAAGATAAGAAAATTTATAAAGTTTCAAAAACTGAAACAGAATGGAAAGCACAATTAACCGAATCAGAATTCTATGTATTAAGAAAAGCTGGTACAGAACGTGCTTTTACAAGTCCTTTAAATAAAAAATATAAAGAAGGAACTTACGTTTGTAAAGCTTGCGAAACTCCTTTATTTAAAAGTGAACATAAATTTGATTCTGGTACTGGATGGCCAAGTTTTGATAGAGAAATTAAAGGCAATGTTGCTTTTTCTACAGATTATGATTTAGGATATGCCAGAACTGAAGAGCACTGTGCAACATGTGGTGGCCATTTAGGACATGTTTTTAATGATGGTCCAAGAGATACTACTGGGAAAAGACACTGCATAAATGGTGTTTCCTTAACCTTTATTCCAAAAAATTAGTTTTTTAATGGAAAGTTTTATTAGAAGTGTGCTTAAACAATTTGAATACTATAAAATTTTAGGTGATAAAACTTTTGAGCAACTTAGCTTTGACGAAATGCAATGGCAAAGTGATTCAGAATCTAACAGTATTTCCATAATTGTTAAACATTTGGCTGGTAATATGCTGAGCAGATGGACCAATTTTTTAATTGAAGATGGTGAAAAAGATTGGAGAAATAGAGATATTGAATTTTTAAATAATTTTAATTCTAAAGAAGAAATAATTGCAACTTGGGAAAGTGGTTGGCATTGTTTTTTTAAAGCTATAAAACCGCTGAATCAAAATGATTTAGAAAGCATTATCTACATTAGAAATGAAGGACATACAATTTTAGAAGCGATTAATAGACAATTAGCCCATTATCCTTATCACGTTGGACAAATAGTTTTTATTGGAAAACTTATAAAAGGTAAAAACTGGCATTCTCTTTCTATTCCTGTAGGAGATTCTCTAAAGCATAATCAAGAAAAATTTAGCAAAGAAAAAATCAAACGACATTTTACAAATGATTTGTAATCTTTTAAGTTTTTTTCTTTTTAAAGGGCCTAATAATTAATCGTGCTTCTCTATCAAAACGTATATAATTATAAACCCAGTTAATAAAAACCACCATGCGGTTTCTAAAACCAATTAAAAAAAATAGATGCACAAACATCCAAACATACCAGGCAAAAACACCTTGAAATTTAAAGTTATTTAAATCTACCACAGCTTTATTCCTGCCTATGGTAGCCATAGCACCTTTATCTTTATAAACAAAAGGACTCATTGGTTTATCTTCAATTAATTTTAACAAATTATTTCCAAGTTGTTGACCTTGTTGTATGGCAGGTTGGGCCATCATAGGAAATCCATCTGGAAATTCTTCACTAATTGAACAAGCAATATCTCCAATTGCAAAAATATTTTCAAACCCTATTACTTGATTAAACTCATTAACCAAAAGACGATTACCTCTTGTTATAAATTCATCAGCTTCTAACCCTTTTATAGTCGAGCCTTTTACTCCTGCAGCCCATACTAGTGTGGCAGTTTCAAAAGTTAAATCGGTATTTGTAGTTACCGTTTTTCCATCATAATTTGTTACCCTAACATTTTTCCAAATATTAACACCTAATTTTTCTAAAAAATCTTCAGCCTTTTTTGAGGCATTTTCGCTCATCCCTTTCAAAATACAATCACTAGACTGTATAATATGTATCTGAGCTAAACGGGTATCTAAATCTGGATAATCTTTAGGTAAAATTCCTTTTTTAATTTCAGCCAAAGCACCTGCAAGTTCTACACCCGTTGGTCCACCGCCCACTATTACAAAATTCATTAATGCATTACGCTCGTTTAAATCTGAAGTTAATAAAGCTTCTTCAAAATTTTCAAGAATAAGACTTCTCAAGTTTAATGATTGCGGTATGGTTTTCATAGCCATACTATGTTTTTCAATTTCAGAGTTACCAAAAAAGTTAGTTTCAGAACCAGATGCAACTACTAAATAATCAAAACTTAAATCTCCAATATCTGTTATAACTTTGTTGATTTTACAATCAATTTCATTAACGTTAGCTAACCTAAAATAAAAATTAGGAAAGTCTTTTAATATTTTACGTATGGGGTATGCAATAGAATCTGGCTCTAAACCGCCGGTAGAAACCTGATACAACAAAGGCTGAAATGTATGATAATTATGTTTATCTAAAAGCACAACTTGCACTTCTTGTTTTGATAACTTTTTAGCCAAAGCGATGCCCGCAAAACCACCACCAATAATAACGACTCTGGGAAAACTTGTTCTTGGTATATTCATAAATTTACACTTACTTTTCAAAGGTAATGTAAAGAAGTAAAATTTAAAGACTTCTTAATTCTTTTTTAAAAATCGATTTCGTAAATTCGTAACCTAAAATTTAACACATGAGTAAATATGATATTATAGTTCTTGGAAGTGGTCCTGGAGGTTATGTTACAGCTATTAGAGCATCTCAATTAGGGTTTAAAACTGCTATTGTTGAAAAAGAAAGCCTTGGTGGTGTTTGTTTAAATTGGGGATGTATACCAACAAAAGCCTTATTAAAATCTGCTCAAGTATTTGAATACCTAAAACATGCAAGTGATTATGGATTATCAGTTAAAGAATATGATAAAGATTTTAATGCCGTTGTTAAACGAAGTCGTGGTGTTGCAGATGGCATGAGTAAAGGTGTTCAATTCTTACTGAAAAAAAACAAAATAGACGTTATTAATGGTTTTGGGAAACTAAAACCTGGTAAAAAAGTAGAGGTTGATGGTGTTGAATATAGCGCAAGTAATATTATCATAGCAACTGGAGCTCGTTCTCGTGAGTTACCAAGTTTACCTCAAGATGGTAAAAAAGTTATTGGTTATAGGGAAGCCATGACTTTACCCGAACAACCAAAAAAGATGATTGTTGTTGGTTCTGGAGCTATTGGTGTTGAATTTGCATATTTTTATAATTCTATGGGAACTGAGGTCACTGTAGTGGAATATTTACCAAACATTGTGCCTGTCGAAGATGAAGATGTATCAAAACAATTAGAACGTTCTTTCAAAAAATCTGGTATTAATATCATGACTTCTGCAGAAGTTACTAAAGTTGATGCTTCAGGAAAAGGTGTGAAAGCAACAGTAAAAACCGCAAAAGGCGAAGAAGTTTTAGAAGCTGATATTATTTTAAGTGCTGTTGGGATAAAAACAAATATTGAAAATATCGGTTTAGAAGATGTTGGTATTGTTGTAGATAGAGATAAAATTATAGTAAATGATTTTTACCAAACAAATATTCCTGGATATTATGCAATTGGAGATGTTACTCCAGGTCAAGCTTTAGCTCACGTAGCTTCAGCTGAAGGTATATTATGTGTTGAGAAACTAGCTGGTATGCATGTGGAAGCTTTAGATTACGGAAATATTCCTGGTTGTACGTATTGTTCACCAGAAATTGCATCAGTTGGTTTAACTGAAAAACAAGCTAAAGAAAAAGGTATCGAAGTGAAAATTGGAAAATTTCCTTTTTCAGCATCTGGTAAAGCGAGTGCGGGTGGAAATAAAGATGGTTTTGTTAAAGTTATTTTTGATGCCAAATATGGAGAATGGTTAGGTTGCCATATGATTGGTGCTGGAGTGACCGATATGATTGCAGAAGCTGTTCTAGGAAGAAAATTAGAAACTACAGGGCATGAGGTTTTAAAAGCGGTACATCCACACCCTACTATGAGTGAGGCGGTTATGGAAGCGGTAGCTGATGCTTATGGTGAGGTGATACATTTGTAAAAAGTTGAAATTTCTAAAAGGCGATTCAAATTTTGAATCGCCTTTTTTTATAGTTTTAAACCAAGCCCGATAAATAAACCATTTGGTGTGATTTCCTGAAATCCAATGGTGTATTTTAAATGTAAATCTAAATTAGAACTGATATTATAAGCAGTACTTAAATCTGCTCTTATCTTAATTTTACTGGTAAAAAAATCGAAAAAATAATTTATACTCGGCCCTACCATGACATCTAAATTATCAGCCATTTGATATTTTACATAAATAGGTGCATTTAAAAATTGAAAATCATTAAGTCCTATATATAAAATTTCTGTTTGTAGAGACAATGTTTCATCTACCTCAAAATCAACAAAAAAACCGCCATAAAAACCAGTTTCTGTATTTTGAGTAAAGCCAAAAGTAGATTCTTGAACTTTGAAAAAAGTAAAATTTAATCCTCCTTTTACACCAAAATAACTTTTTGATTGTGCTATAGAAACTATACTACAAAAGAGGCTTAACAATAAAATAAAAAGAACCTTTTTCATTTTCAATGTTTTTAAAATAATCAACTTCTAATAAACTTATTATAGTCTCTAAAAGCTCTGAATAGCTAATTCATAACTTTGTAATCCAAACCCTAATATTACGCCTCTTGCATTTGGCGAAATGTAAGAATGATGTCTAAACTCTTCTCTATTAAAGGTATTAGATATATGAACTTCCACTACTGGAGTTTCAATTGCTTTAACAGCATCACCAATACCAATCGATGTATGCGTATATGCCGCTGCATTTAAAACAATACCATCGAAGCTAAAACCAACTTCGTGAAGTTTATCTATAAGTTCTCCTTCAATATTTGATTGAAAATAATCAATCTCTATACTTGAATATTTTTGCTTTATTTCTTCTAAAAAATCAGTGAAAGATAAACTACCATAAATAGCTGGCTCACGCTTACCTAATAAATTCAAATTTGGACCGTTTATAATAATTAGTTTTTTCATATCTCAAAGATATAAAAAATAGACATGTGACATATGACACTAAATTTCTATTTTTACACTTATGAAATGGGAAAACGCTCTAAAAGATTATCAACTATATTTAAAAATTGAGAGAGGATTATCTATAAACTCGATAGATAATTACGCTTTAGATATAAGAAAACTTATAAATTATTTAGAGCACAATAAGATAAGTGTATCTCCAGTTGAAATTACCTCAGATACCATTCAACAATTTGTTTACGAAATTGCAAAACATGTAAATGCACGCTCACAGTCTCGAATAATATCTGGTTTACGCAGTTTTTTTAATTATTTAGTTTTTGAAGATTACCGCAAAGACAATCCTTTGGAATTAATTGAATCACCCAAAATCGGGAGAAAATTACCAGACACACTATCTGAAATTGAAATTGATCAACTTATAAATGCGATAGATTTAAGCACTCCTGAAGGCGAACGTAATCGAGCGATGCTTGAAACACTTTACGGATGTGGTTTACGTGTAAGTGAGTTAATTACTTTAAAAATTTCTGATTTATTTTTTGAAGAGGGTTTTCTTAAAGTAACTGGTAAGGGGGATAAACAACGTTTTGTTCCTATAGTTGAGGTAACCCAAAAATACATCACCATTTACAAAACAAAAATTCGCAATCATTTGAAAATTCAATCGGGTTTTGAAGACACCCTTTTTTTAAATCGAAGAGGAAAACAATTAACTCGTGCTATGGTTTTTACAATCATAAAACAATTAGCAGAAAAAATAGGATTAAAAAAAAGCATCTCTCCGCATACATTTAGACATTCATTTGCAACTCATCTTTTGCAAAATGATGCAGATTTGCGTTCTATTCAACTTATGTTAGGGCATGAAAGCATTACAACTACAGAAGTATATGTGCATTTAGATAAAAGCCATTTAACTAAAGTTGTAGAAAAATATCATCCCAGAAAATAGAAAAGCCTCAAAAATTTGAGGCTTTTTATTATAAAATATATTAAGTTCTATTTAGCTATATTAACAGCTCTCGTTTCTCTAATTACTGTTACTTTAACTTGACCTGGATAAGTCATATCTGTTTGTACTTTTTGAGAAATACTAAATGATAACTCGGCAGCTTTTTGATCATCAACTTTTTCGCTTTCAACAATAACTCTTAACTCTCTACCTGCTTGAATTGCATATGCTTTTTTAACACCTGTAAAACCAAAAGCAATATCTTCTAAATCCTTTAATCTTTGGATGTAACTATCTAAAACTTGACGGCGTGCTCCAGGACGAGCTCCCGATATAGCATCACAAACCTGAATAATTGGTGCTAATAAAGATTTCATTTCGATTTCATCATGGTGAGCACCTATAGCATTACAAACTTCATCTTTTTCACCAAATTTTTCAGCCCATTGCATCCCTAAAATGGCATGTGGAGTTTCCATATCTGCTTCTGCATCTGGGACTTTACCAATATCGTGTAATAATCCAGCACGTTTAGCCATTTTAGGATTTAAGCCTAATTCTGCTGCCATTACGCCACAAAGTTTAGCAACTTCACGCGAGTGTTGTAATAAATTTTGCCCATATGAAGAACGGTATTTCATTCTCCCTACCATTTTAATAAGTTCTGGATGTAAGTTATGAATTCCTAAATCTATTACGGTACGCTTACCAACTTCAATAATTTCCTGCTCTATTTGTTTTTTAGTTTTCTCGACTACTTCTTCAATTCTTGCAGGGTGAATTCTACCATCTGTTACTAATTTATGTAACGACAAACGTGCTATCTCTCTTCTCACAGAATCAAAACAAGAAAGAATAATAGCTTCAGGCGTATCATCTACAATGATTTCCACACCAGTTGCGGCTTCAATAGCGCGAATATTTCTACCTTCTCTACCAATGATTCTTCCTTTTACATCATCAGACTCTATATTAAAAACAGATACACAGTTGTCTACTGCTTCTTCTGTCCCAATACGTTGTATGGTATTAATAATGATTTTTTTAGCATCTTGTTCTGCAGTTAATTTTGCCTCTTCCATAGAGCTTTGAATAAAGGCCATAGCATCGTTTTTAGCTTCACCTTTTAGTGATTCTACTAATTGCTCTTTAGCTTCTTCGGCAGATAAGCTAGAAATTACTTCAAGTTGCTGTACTTGATTCTTATGAAGTTTATCTATTTCTTCTTGTTTCTTTTCAAGAACATCAAGTCTATGATTATAGTCTTTAACTTTATCTTCTAAACTTTGATTTAATTTGGTGGTTTTTGAAAGTTCACTTGATATTTGAGACTCTTTATCGCGAATTCTCTTCTCCGTTTCAGCCATTTTCTTATCTCGGGATAAAATAACTTTTTCATGCTCCGCTTTAAGTTCTAAAAACTTTTCTTTAGCTTGAAGTATTTTATCTTTTTTTAAGCTCTCTCCTTCACTATTAGCTTCTTTCAAAATTAAAGTCGCATTCTTTTTGGCTTCTTTTACAAGTTTTGAAGCATTATTTTTTTCTAAGGTCTTTGCTATTATAAAGCCAATTATTAGCCCTAAAACAACACCTCCTACTGCAAATATAATTGAGTTATCCATCGTTTAATTAGTTGATTTATGTATATAAAAAAGCCTGCACCAGTATAACATTTTTGTATAAACTCCTTAAAAACAAGTTTAGGGCTAACAAGCTGATCAAGGATCTGCTCAAGGCAGCATGCTTTTACAACTTAAACTCACCCTTTTTAAAGAATTAACGTTGAGTTTATCAAAAAAAATAACCAATGCAGGCAGTAACTTTTAATTTATTTTAAAGAACGTTTTTTAAGAGATTAAATGTGAATGCAATAAATCATTTAAAGCTTTTAGCTTATCTTGAACATGCTCATTAACATTCGCTTTATCTATAGATTTCTGTTCCACTTGAGATGCAAATTGTAAAGCACACATAGCTAATACATCTTGTTTATCCCGAACAGAATAACTTTGCTCAAACTGTTTAATCATTAATTCAATGTTTTTAGCTGCTTTCCGCAATCCTTCCTCTTGATGTGCTTCAATTGTTAAAGGATATACTCTATTAGCTATTGATAGCTTTATTTTAAGCTTTTCTGACATTGATTTTTTTTTGCTTTAATCTGAAAGTTGACCAATACAATGATCTATATCTCTTATTAATGCGTTTATTTTAAGCTTAGTTTCTCTTTTATTATCGTCACTGCCAAGTATTGTATTTGCCATTTTTAAAGCTTCATATTTTTCTTCCCAATTTGCTATGTGCTTTCTTTGAGACAAAATTTCTTGCTTGGAAACTTCTAATTCTTCATTCAATTTCACATTAGCAAGTTTTAAAAGCTCTAATTTGTGTAATACTTTACTAATCTTGTTTTCTAAAGAATCTACAATATCTTCAATATTACTCATTTATGATTTTCAATACTTATCTCACAAAGTTAACATACCTGCTTTTAAATTACAATTGTTTTTTCATAAAATTTTAAAATCATTTCGATAGACGAATTCTCAATACAATGGATTGATTTTTGTTTTATTGTTGGCATATTCACTTCAAATTAATATTTTAGCTCAATATTCTTATATGAAATTTATACTGTCTCTATTTCTTTTAGTAACCTTATTTACAAATGCTCAAAATAATTACCCTCAAGATTATTTTGGTAACCCCCTTGAAATTCCAGTTATATTAGCCGGTACTTTTGCAGAACTTCGTTCTAATCACTTTCATTCTGGACTAGATATTAAAACGCAACAGCGCACTGGCTTAAAGGTTTTAGCTTCGGCTGATGGTTTTGTAAGTAGAATTAAAGTGTCTCATTTTGGCTATGGCAAAGCTTTATACATTTCGCATCCAAATGGATACACGACGGTTTACGCACATTTACAAAATTTTGCTCCAAATATTGAAGCTTATGTTAAAAAACTTCAGTACGAAAAGGAATCTTATGAAATTGAAGTATTTCCAACTCCAGATGTGCTTCCTGTTACAAAAGAAAGTCTAATAGCTTATAGTGGAAATACGGGTGGTTCTGGTGGACCACATCTGCATTTTGAAATAAGAGATAAACAAGAGCGTCCTATTAACCCCATGCTTTTTGGAATTGATATAAAAGATACTACTAACCCCATTGTAGATGCTATTTACGCATACCCTTTAGATCAAAATTCATTTGTTAATAATTCAAATAAAAAACAAAAACTAAGATTAATTCCTCTTAAAAATGGAGATTATACTACCGAAAGTATTGAAGCCATAGGTACTATTGGATTTGGTATTGAAACTTTTGATAGACAGGATTTAGCAGCAAATTCGAATGGTGTTTATAATATTGAGAGTTTTGTAAATGGGAATAGAATTTTTGAAATAGACCTTAAAAGCTTCTCATTTGATGAAACACAACATATTAACCAATTAATTGATTACAAACATTACATAGAAAAAAAAGAGCGTATCCAGAAATTATTCAAAAAAAATAATCCTCTTACAATTTTAAATTCAGATTTTAATAATGGTTTTTTATCTGTTGAAGACAGCACCAACTCTGTTTATAAAATAAGAATTGCCGATTACAAAAACAATGAGTCATGGGTAACAATAAACATCAAAGGCTCAAAAAATAGTATTGCTGAACCTAAACCAATTAAAACAACTCCTTATTTGGTAAAAACTGATCAAACAACTACTTTAAAAAAAGAATCCGTAACGGTTGATTTTTACAGAGATACTTTTTATGAAGATTTTTATATAGATTTTGATGTTAAAAATGACACGCTTTTGCTTCATAAAGATAATATACCTGCTATGAAAAGCTTTAATATTAGTTATGATGTTAGTAATTACAACAATGAGGATATTAACAAACTTTATATAGCTAGACTAGTTGGTTATAAAAATAATCCATTATATATTTTTACAAAAAGAAATAAAAATAGCTTAGTTGCAAGCACCAAAACATTAGGTAAATATGCGCTTGCAACTGATAACTCAGAACCAACTATTTCTCCTATAAATTTTAAAAACAACCAATGGTTAAGTAACTACCGTTTCTTAAAAGTTAAAATTGATGACAGAGATTCTGGTATTTCAAATTTTAGAGCAACTGTAAACGAGAAATGGATTTTAATGGAATATGATTATAAGACAAAAACTTTAACTTACGATTTTAACGATGGCGTTGTAACCGATACTAAAAATAATTTAAAAGTAATTGTTACAGATAATGTTGGAAATAATTCTACTTTTGAAGCGTTGTTTTATCGTAAATAAACCATAAAGCCTTTTGAAAACAAAATTTCTCTTAATCACTTTTCTGTTATTAACCATTTTCAATATCAGTTTTTCTCAAACTGCTGAGATTAAAGGTATTATTCTAGATGAAAATAATAAACCTATTGAAAATGTTAATATCAAGTTTTTAAATAGCGGAACTCAAACTAACTCAAACGGTTTTTACCTATTAACTATTCCCGCAAATCAGGAAATTGTTTTAGAGTTTACTCATATATCTCATAAGAAAATAGTAAGCACTTTCAATTTAAAAAATGGTGAATCTTACGAATTTAATCCTGTTATGAGTCAGGCTATTGAACAAATTGCAACAGTAATTATTACAAATAATAGAAGAAAAGAAGTCGAAGGGATTATTACCTTAAAGCCAGAAACTATCAGAAAAATTCCCGGAGCTAATGCAGGCGTAGAAAACTTACTTTTAACACTTCCTGGTGTTAGTAATAATAATGAGTTAAGTACACAATATTCTGTTAGAGGTGGTAATTACGATGAAAATTTAGTTTATGTAAATGGTATTGAGGTGTATCGTCCATTTTTAGTTAGGTCCGGGCAGCAAGAAGGATTAAGTTTTGTAAATACTGATTTGGTTCAGAATGTTGATTTTTCAGCAGGTGGATTTCAAGCTAAGTATGGCGATAAATTATCCTCTGTTTTAGATATTACTTATAAAAACCCTTATGATTTTGAAGTAAATGCTGATTTAAGCCTATTAGGTGGTAGTTTATCAATTGAAAATGTAAGTAAAGACAATAAGTTCTCGGGTATTATAGGTGTGCGTTATCGCGATAACAGTTTATTAGTTAACGCCAAAGAAACCGAAACAAATTTTAACCCCTCTTTTGGAGATGCTCAAGGGTACTTTACTTATAAGTTTTCCAATAAATTTAATTTAAGTTTTTTAGGCAATGCTTCTTTAAATACTTATGATTACGAACCCTTAACTCGTCAAACTAATTTTGGAACACTCGCTGAGCCTATTGCACTTTTAGTGTTTTATCAAGGCCAAGAAAAAGATAGATACCAAACTTTATTTGGTGCTTTTAAAGGTACTTATTTTGCGAATGATAACTTAACAATGCATTTAATAGCATCAACTTATCACACAACAGAGGAAGAGTATTTTGATATTTTAGCACAATATAGATTAGGTGAAGTGAACACCAATATTGGAGATGAAAATTTAGGTGAAGTTGAATTTAGTGAAGGCGTTGGAAGCCAATTAAATCATGGTAGAAATGATTTAGATGCGCTTATTACTAATGTTGAACACAAAGGTGATTATTTAATTAATGACAATAGAATTGAATGGTCTGTTAAATATACCAACGAAGATATTCGCGATCGATTAGTTGAGTGGGAAGTTATAGACTCGGCAGGTTTTTCGATTAGGCCGCCAAGAACTATACCAACTAACGAGCAACCATATATTCCTTTTACGGGTCCGTTAGAACCTTTTCAAAATGTAAGAGCTACAAATTACACACAAATTAATAGACTACAAGCTTATGCGCAATGGAGCAAAAGAAGCTCGTTAGGCTCTGCTGATGTTTGGTATAATGCGGGTTTAAGAGTTCATAATTGGTCTGTAAATGGTACCAATATTACCCGTTCAAATCAAACTGTTTTTAGTCCAAGAACGCAATTTGCTATTAAGCCTAATTGGAAAAAAGATATGCTTTTTAGAGTGGCTACAGGTTTATATTATCAACCACCCTTTTACAGAGAATTACGGGATGCCAGTGGAACAGTACAACCTAATGTAAAAGCACAAAAATCGTTTCATGTGGTATTAGGAAATGATTATAGTTTTAAAATGTGGGACAGACCATTTAAACTTACCTCTGAGGTTTATTATAAAAACTTGAGCGATGTTAATCCGTACACTTTAGAAAATGTTAGAATTAGATATAGAGCTTCAAATAACGCTGAGGCATACGCTTATGGTTTAGATATGCGACTTAATGGCGAATTTGTACCCGGAACCGAATCTTGGTTTAGTTTTGGATATCTAAAAACAGAAGAAAATATTGATAATAGAGGCTTTATAGCTAGACCAACAGACCAACGTTTAAAATTTGCGGCATTATTTCAAGATTATGTTCCTAATGTACCCAACCTTAAGATTTATTTAAACTTAGTTTATAATTCAGGTTTACCAGGTGGATCTCCAAGTTATGCAGACCCATATGAATATCAAAACAGATTACCAGCTTACAATAGAGCTGATTTAGGTTTGCAATTTGTTATGGTTGATGGTAAAAGACAATTTAAAAATGGTTGGAAAAAACCTTTTAAAGAACTTTCTTTTGGGTTTGAAATCTTCAATATTTTTGATGTGCAAAACTCTATTACAAACACATGGGTAAGAGATGTATATAGCAAGCGTCAGTATGCTATCCCTAATTACTTAACTCCGCGTGTATTTAATGTGAGAACTACCATGAAGTTTTAAATAAATTCCTTCAAAACACTCACAACATAATCTACTTCTTCTCTTGTATTGTAAATACTAAATGAAAAACGAATGGATGGTTTTTGTAAATCTTCATCACTTAATATTGCTGCTAAAACATGCGATTTTTGGGAACTTCCACTTTGGCAAGCACTTCCTTTAGAACAAGCTATTCCTTTTAAATCTAATTGAAACAATAACATATTAGCTTTTTCAGGAGAAACAGGTAAGCAAACATTTATAAGCGTATAAGTGCTTTTATCAAAATCGTTTGAACAACCATTAAACGTTATGTTAGGAATATCTTTTAATAGTCTTTCAATAAAATATTGTTTTAAAGCTTTTACGTAATTTGATTCCTCATCCAAATTATCATAAGCATTTTTTATAGCGACTTCTATACCAGCTATGTTATGAACGCTTTCAGTCCCAGCCCTAAGACCACGCTCCTGCTCACCTCCTAAGATTGAAGGTTTTAAGCCAGAGTTTTTTCTAATAAATACAAAACCTACACCTTTTGGTCCATGAAACTTATGTGCTGCTGCTGCTAAAAAATCAATTGGAATATCTTGTAAGTCCATCTTATAGTGACCAATCGATTGAACAGCATCACTATGAAACAAGGATTTATTAGTTTTACACAAAAGCGCTACACGTTTTAAATCTAAAATATTTCCAATTTCATTATTGATGTGCATTAAACTAACCAAAGTTTTATGTTCGGTTTGCAATAAGATTTCTAAGTGATTAAAATCAATAGATCCATTAGTATCTATATTCACAAAACTTACCAATATATTTTGCTGTTTTTGAAGCTCTTCAACAGTATGTAAAACAGCATGATGCTCAATTTTAGATGTAATTATATGTTTAACACCTAAATCATTTACAGCACTTTTTAAAACTAAATTATCAGCTTCTGTTCCACCAGAAGTAAATATAATTTCACTTGCAGAAACATTTAAATAGCTAGCAATGGTTTTTCTACATTTTTCAATTAAAGCCTTAGATGTTCTACCAAAACTATGTGAAGATGAAGGGTTTCCGAAATTATTTTTCATAACTTCAATAATAACCTCAATCACATTATCTCGCATTGGTGTTGTTGCCGCATTATCAAAATAAACGTTTTGCATATAAATAATCTAAGAAACAAAAATACTTGAAATAAAATTATTACCAATAAGGTACGTTATAATTAACAATTCCATTATTTTTGCCTAAAACCCAAGTACTATGCGAAAGCTCTTATTTATCGTTTTATCAATTAGTCTAATAACTAATAATTCTTGTGATGATGGTGATATTATTACGATTGATTTAGAATTTGGTGAAACTTTTTTAGCTTGTGGAGAATCAGATCTTGTACTTTATAAAATAAAAGAAGATCCTTCTGAAACATTATCAATTTTAATAAGCGACTATACTTTAGAAGAGATGTTTGCTGTTGGAGATAACAAAACGTTTACAGATCAAAAATCTGCAACACTTTACTATAGAACCTATAGTGATGCCTCTTTACCAAACGATTTATTTTGTAGTGCCATACCACCTCAAGTAAATATTACATTAGATGAAAGTGATACCTGTACTGCTAATATTACAACAACACTTATGGAGGATGATAATGATGGCGTTTTAGCAATTTCTGAGGATATAAATGGGAATGGTAATTTAGAAGACGATGATACGGATGGTGATGGTTTGCCAAATTACATTGATGTAGATGACGATGGTGACAATATTTTTACAGCTAATGAAAACCCAGATCCTAATGGAGACGGTGATTATAGTGATGCTCAAGATTCTGATTTGGACGGTATACCAGACTATCTTGATAGTGATGATGATGGGGATGGTATTTTAACACGTGATGAAGAAAATGCATCACAAGACAATAATCCGGCTAATGATATCACCAACCCCGAAATTGGAGCTGATTTTTTAAACCCAGATGTAGCAAATACAGTACCTGCAACCTCTTACAGACAACATACAATATTACAAACATACTCGGTTGTAATTCAACTTAGTGGAGTAAGCCTTACTTTTCTATCTCAAGACCCACTTGAATTTGGTGTTTTACAAAATAGTTTAACGTCCAGTTCGAGATCAATAACACCAGTTTTTAACTAACTTGTAGTGGCATTTTGATAAATATAAACTTCAGTAGCTCCTAAACCATATTTTTGGTAATTGGCTTCATAAAATTTCACATTATCATAACGACCAAAAAGATACTCTAATTCTAGTTTAAGAACTCCTTCTCCCACACCGTGTATAAATACTATTTTAGGAATTCGTTTATTGATTGCAAAATCAAGTTGTTTTCTAGCCGTTTCAATTTGGAGAGTTAACATGTCATGATTAG
Organism: Flaviramulus sp.; assembly: GCA_030731745.1. Classification (GTDB taxonomy): domain Bacteria; phylum Bacteroidota; class Bacteroidia; order Flavobacteriales; family Flavobacteriaceae; genus JANQTJ01. The sequence goes on from JANQTJ010000015.1 coordinate 38,546, forward strand.
TCATGCCTTTTGAAGATTTAACTAACTGATTGATATGCAAGTCTACTTCCATAGTAGCCTCAAACCTCTCTTTAATTTTAGTTTTTGGCTGTTTTCTTTTTTGATTTGATTCTTTTTCTAAAACAACACTACTTAAACTATCATGAGAAAAAATATCTGTTTTTAAGGTTTGTTTCCCTTGTCTTAAAACCAACTCGTTACTTTTAAAATCAATCAAAAAACCATCATCAGTTTCGATAGTAATGGTATTATTAAGCGATTTTTTTACAACACCAGATAAATCATCATCCAAAACCAAAACATAATCACCTTTCTTAAAAGTCATAATTATTACTTTTTAAAGTCCATAGAATTAGAATCATCTTTTTCATTTTCAGTTTTACTAGGTATGGTTTTAGAAATTCTGTAAACACCTATCATCAATAAAACGATACCACTCATTAAAATGTATTGGTTTTGAGAAGTTCCTGTTTTAGCAAACATAGCAACAAATCCTCCTACTATTATTAAAGCATAATTTAAATAATTCATAAACTATTATTTAAAGACGAAATTACGTTATTTTTTTTGCTTAAAAATAATAGTTTATTTAAATATTTTATCGTTAAAATACATTAAATAACGATTAAATGTATTTTTTTCATGGTTTATTAAGAAAATTTTATATTTTCGCACCTAAGTTCCAACACTCTCAAATCTCATGCTTAAGAAAATTGCTCTCACAATTTTATTATTCTCATTGAATATTGTTATTAGTCAAGACTTATATGTTGCTGACAATAGTTATCTATACGCCAAAAATGTTGTTGTTTTTGTTAATGATGATATTCGACTTGAGACTTCAACTTCTAATCTTTATTTTAGAGATAATGCGCAGCTTTTGCAAAATATAGACTCTAAAAATTCTGATGCTGGAGAACTATCAATCTACCAAAATCAAACAACAAATGTTTACGAGTACAATTATTGGTGCTCACCGGTAGGCGTTAGTATTAATGGGATTACTCAAGCCAATGTAGACTTTGATGGTTCTAACATTCATGATCCACAGGATGAAACAGATTTTTCAAATGTTAATTCATCTCCATATTTATTTACCTCAGCCTATAACGGCACAGCTACAGAACTCTCCAACTACTGGATATATAGTTATAAAAATGGTGAAGGTTATTGGAGTTGGAAACAAGAATTTGATACAGGAAATATTGAAACCGGTTATGGTTTTACACTTAAAGGAAGTCCGAACGTTAATAATATTTTAGATTTTAGAGGCAGACCAAACAATGGCAATATTTCAGTTAGTTGTATTTTTGATGGTGTAGATAATCAACCATCTGGGATACCCAATACTGCCCAAACTTTAACAGGAAATCCTTACCCTTCAGCTTTAGATTTGAAATTATTTTTCGCAAATTCAGTTAATAATCAAACAGTATTGAATGGCGAAATTTATTTTTGGGAACAAAAACAAAAAAACTCTCATTATCTGGAGGATTACGAAGGTGGATATGGTGTTTATACTCCTGGTCCTTTGGGCGATTTATTTGATAATGGAACTTATGCACCAGCAGCTTTTGTAAATTATAATGATAATGGTAGCAATAACGCTAATACTTCTGGGAATACAACAGATTTTAGCTCAAATAACCAGAGAAGATATGCTGCTATAGGCCAAGGGTTTGTAATTACAAGTAATGGTGCTGGAGGAAACGCAGAATTTAATAATTCAATGAGGCTATACTTACCTGAAGATTCTAGCCCAATTGGAAATGGTTCTGTTTTTGCAAAAAATAAAACTTCAAAAACAGTTACTCAAAGTAATGATTTTAAAGTTATGTCACACAATGGGGTTAACTATAAAGCTATTTTTGAAAACCCAACTATCATTCCCGAGATAAGATTGCATACACATATTAATAATACCTTCTACAAGGTAAATGTAATTGCTTTTAGAAAGAGTACTCCTAATAATAACACTTATAATCGCTTTTACGACGGGAGAAATATAAATAATTTAAAAGATGACGCTTATTTTATTTCTGAAGAAAAAGAGCTAGTTATTAAATCTATTAATTATGATGAGACTGAAAGATTATCTTTAGGGTTAAAGGCTGAAAATAACAATACACAATTCAGTATAAAAATAAGTGAACTTATTAACATCCCTGAAAATGTAAACGTTTATCTTTTTGATAATGAAAATAACACATTTACAGATTTAAAAAATGGTAGTTTTGAAGTGATATTAAACAAAGGCACTTATGATAATCGTTTTGAAATCACTTTCCAAAAAAACATTTTAAATATTGAAAATAAATCTATTTTAGAATATAAAATATTTCAAAACAACAACTTATCAAAACTAAAAATAGCAAACCCTAATAGAATCAGTATTAAATCTATTGAGGTATTTGATATTTCTGGAAAACAAGTACTAACGCAAAATATCAATTCAGATAGTAAGAAATATATTTTTTCTACTCAGCAATTTAGTGATGGTGTTTATATTGTGAAAATTGAATCTTCAAACAACCAAATTTTCACTAAAAAAATAGTAGTAAATAATAAAAATAATTAACCTTTTTTTTATTTCTCAGGGTGCTTTTAGTATTTTAGCAAATAAGATTTCTATTGTTATATTTTATGGAAAATTATATGCTACCCTGTTTAACCAAAAAATTATTTGGTTTTGATTGTATGGGTTGTGGCATTCAGAGATCTATTCATTTAATTTTTCAAGGAGAATTTACAGAAGCTTTTTACATGTATCCTGCTATTTATAGCTTGATTGCTCTATTTATTTTCATAGGAATAAATTTTTTCTTTAAGTTTAAAAAATCAAATTTAGTTATTAGCTTTCTGGCAATTATTTCAGTGGCTACAATCATTATTAGTTATATTATTAAAACAATCATATAAAAATTACACATGGAACAACAAAAACTCAACCCAACACTTGTCTACGTTTTAGCTATTTTAGGTCTTTTATGCTGCTGCTTTGGTGGCCTTGGTTTTATACTTGCAGGAATAGCTTTTATTATTGCTTACAACAAATTAAATGTAGTTAAACAAAACCCTGAAAATTATGAACCTGTAAGTGTCAAATCAATGAATACTGCTAAAATTGTAGCATTAGTGATTTTAATAATTAATATTTTGTACTTAGCAAAAGTAATCTATTCAATTTCAACTGTTGGTTGGGACGAAATGATGGAACAATCTAGACAAATAATGGAGCAATATCAAAATCAATAATTTTAATATTTTTCAAATAAAGAAGGCGACAAATGGTCGCCTTCTTTATTATTAATTATTATTTCTCAAACGCTTTTAGTGTTTTAGTTATAATGCTTACACAATCGAGTAATTGATCTTCTGACATAACCAAAGGTGGAGCAAAACGAATAATATTACCGTGGGTAGGTTTAGCTAATAAGCCATTATCTCGCAATGCTAAACAAATTTTCCACGCTGTATCACTTGCTTCATCATCGTTAACAACTATCGCATTTAACAAACCTTTTCCTCTTACTAGTTTAACTATTTTACTGGTAGCTATATATTTATTCAACTCACTTCTAAATAAATTGCCTAAAATAAACGCATTTTCAGCAAGTTTTTCATCTCTAACAACCTCTAAAGCAGCCATAGCAACTGCAGCAGCAACTGGGTTACCACCAAAAGTACTGCCGTGATTTCCTGGTTTAATAACCTTCATAACAGAATCATTTGCTAAAACAGCTGATACTGGATAAACACCTCCACTAATGGCTTTACCTAAAATTAAAACATCTGGCTTTACATCAGGAGAGTTCGAACAGTTTTTATTTTCACAAGAACAATTACCACAGGTTGCTAATAAGCGTCCGGTACGCGCAATACCAGTTTGCACTTCATCAGCTATCAATAATACATTGTATTGCTCGCATAAGGCCTTAGCTTTAATGAGATAATCATCACTTGGAACATAAACACCAGCTTCACCTTGTATAGGTTCTACTAAAAAACCTGCTACATTTGGGTTGCTTTTTAAAGCATCTTCTAAAGCAATTATATTATCGTATTCAATTTTTATAAAGCCTTTAGTATATGGACCAAAATTTTCTCGTGCTACTGGGTCGTTTGAGAATGAAATAATAGTGGTAGTACGCCCGTGGAAATTATTATCGCAAACAATAATTTCGGCTTCATTTTCATGAATACCTTTTACTTCATAAGCCCATTTTCTACAAAGTTTCAAAGCAGTTTCAACAGCTTCAGCACCTGTATTCATTGGTAACAATTTATCAAATCCAAAAAACTCGCAGGCAAATTTTTCGTATTTCCCAAGCATATCATTATGAAACGCTCGAGATGTTAAGGCTAATGTTTGTGCTTGATGCACCATTGCATTAACAATTTTTGGGTGAGAATGCCCTTGATTTACTGCGGAGTAAGCAGATAAAAAATCATAATATTTTTTACCTTCTAAATCCCAAACATACACACCTTCTCCTCTATTTAACACAACTGGCAGTGGGTGATAATTGTGCGCACCATACTTGTTTTCTAAATCGATCGCTTGTTGCGAAGTTAATTGGTCTAAAACAGCCATTTTAATTTAAATTAAATTTATAAAATAACCATTCCTACTGTACCTTTATTCTTTCGAAGTATCCGAAAAAGCAGCGTGGGAGAGAAATCATCCCTAGGGCTTGCAAGTTACTAAATATTCTTTGCTATATAAAATATTAAAAAAGTGTATTGTTTTAAATTAAAGCATCAAAAAAAATCATAAATCATATTTCAATAATAGTCAATCCTTTCATTACTTTTGCAGCATGTCTAAAAGAAGAGCAAAAAAACAAGTTTTTGAAAATATTGAGGTTTTAGATGCTGGCGCTAAAGGAAAAACTATAGCAAAAGCACCTGATGGGAAAGTTATTTTTCTACCAAATGCAGTACCAGGTGATGTGGTAGATGTGCAAACTTTTAAAAAACGAACGGCATATTACGAAGGAAAAGCAACCGTTTTTCATAAACTTTCTGACAAAAGAACACAACCCCTATGCGAGCATTTTGGTGTTTGTGGCGGCTGCAAATGGCAAGACATGGCCTATGAGCATCAATTGTACTATAAACAAAAGGAAGTAACTAATAACTTAACTAGGATTGGACATTTAAAACTACCCGAAGTAACGCCAATTTTAGGTTGTGAAAACCAATATTATTATCGCAATAAAATGGAGTTTTCATTTAGTGATAGCCGTTGGTTAACTTTGGAAGAAATTCAATCAGAAGGAGATTTAGGAGACAAAAATGCTCTAGGGTTTCATATCCCTGGTATGTGGGATAAAATTTTAGACTTAAACACATGCCATCTTCAAGCAGCCCCATCAAATGCGATAAGAAATAGTGTAAAACAATTTGCCATTGAAAATGAATTAGAGTTTTTTAATACCCGAAACCAAACTGGCTTATTGCGTACAATGATGATTCGCACGTCTAGTACTGGAGATATTATGGTAATGATTCAATTTTTTAAAGAAGATAAAGCAAAACGCGAATTAATACTCGATTTTCTTTCTGAAACTTTTCCAGAGATTACCTCTTTACAATATGTTATTAATGGAAAAGCCAATGATACGATTTACGACCAAGAAGTGATTTGTTATAAAGGAAATGACCATATTTTTGAAGAAATGGAAGGTTTGAAATTCAAAATAAACGCCAAGTCCTTTTATCAAACCAATTCAGCACAAGCTTTTGAATTGTATAAAATAACACGAGATTTTGCAGAATTAACAGGGAATGAGTTGGTTTACGATTTATATACAGGTACTGGTACTATTGCACAATTTGTTGCTAAACAAGCTAAAAAGGTTATTGGTGTTGAAGCGGTTCCAGATGCTATAACTGCTGCAAAAGAAAACGCACAATTAAACCATATAAATAACGTTGAATTCTTTGTAGGAGACATGAAAAATATTTTCAACGCAGAATTTATTAAAACGCATGGAGACCCAGATGTCATTATCACAGATCCACCTCGCGATGGAATGCATAAAGATGTGGTACAACAAATATTAAATATCACGCCAAGAAAAGTGGTTTATGTAAGTTGTAACAGTGCAACACAGGCTAGAGATTTAGCCTTAATGGATGCGCAATATAAAGTTATAAAAACACAAGCAGTTGATATGTTTCCTCAAACGTTTCATGTAGAAAATGTAGTGCTTTTGGAGCGTCGTTAATTGATATTAAAAATAAAAATGAAATACTTTAAAATTCTAATAATTCCAATAATATTAATAGCTGTTATATCAAGCAGTTGCGAACGTGATGATATTTGTCCGGATAGCACACCTACGACACCTCGTGTTATTATAGATATGTTTGATTTTGAAAATCAAGAAAGCAGTAAAAATGTATTCGGATTACTTGCTGCTGGAATTGATAACGATTTCATTTTAACTGGATATAACATAGTAACTACTAATGAGCTTGTTTTACCATTAAAAACCGATGAAAACTCTACACAATATGTGCTTATTCAAGATGCTTCTTTAAACGATAACGGGACACCAGATGATACAACAGACGATTTTTATAATGGCAATGCAGATGTAATTACACTTAGTTATAGTCGTAGAGAAGTTTATGTATCGCGTGCATGTGGTTATAAAACAATTTTTGAAAACGTTACTTTAACCATTGAAGATGATGGTGATAATTGGATACTTTCACAACAACCATTAAATCCCAACCAATCTGTAGAAGATGAAACAACAGCCCACTTTAACATATTTCATTAGCGGTTTAATGTTAGTTTTTTGTGTGTTTGTTAATGCACAAAATGACAGCATTATGAGCACACCAAAAGACTCCTTAATCATAAAAGAAAAATACGGACTTCGTATTGGTGGCGATTTAAGTAAATTGGCCCGTTCCTTTTTTGATGATGATTATAGCGGTTTCGAACTTATGGCCGATTTTCGCTTAAAAAAGAAACTTTACATTGCCAGTGAAATAGGTTTTGAAAATAAAAATACCATCAACGATTATCTCGATATCACTACAAAAGGAAGCTACATAAAAGGTGGTATCGATTACAATTCGTATCAAAATTGGCTTGATATGGATAATATGATTTATTTTGGTTTCCGTGTTGGAGCCAGTTCGTTTAGTCATGATTTAAATAGCTATAGTATATACAGCACTAATCAATACTGGGCACCACAATTATCTTCAAATACCACACAAGAATTTAATGGTTTAACAGCTTTTTGGGCAGAAATCATATTGGGTTTAAAAGTAGAACTATTTAATAATTTGTATATGGGCGTAAATGTGCAATTAAAAATGCTAGTTGCAGAGAGCGAACCTAATAATTTTGAAACCGTTTATATTCCTGGTTTTGGTAAAACCTACGATAGCAGCAACATCGGCACAGGCTACAGTTATTTTCTATCATATAGAATCCCTTTGTATCAGAAAACAAAATAGTTCGTATAAAATAATATCTTTACAATAATTATTCAATTTTTAGTAATGCAAAAAAACACTTACAAAATTGCCGTTATTCAACTAAACCTAAATAATACTCCTGAAAATAATCTTATAAAATGTATACATTGGGTAAAAGATGCTGCTAAAAAAGGAGCTGAAGTTATATCATTGCCGGAACTCTATAGTAGCCATTATTTTTGCCAGAGTGAAGATGTTGATAATTTCGCTTTTGCAGAACCTTTATACAGCACTTCTTTTAATGCTTTTAGTGCTTTAGCAAAAGAGTTAGGAGTTGTTATTATTGTCCCGTTTTTTGAAAAAAGAATGGCTGGGGTTTATCATAACAGCGCTTATATTATTGATACGGATGGTTCTGAAGCCGGTTTATACAGAAAAATGCATATTCCGGATGACCCACATTTTTACGAGAAATTCTATTTCACACCTGGCGATATTGGTTTCAAATCTTTCCCTACCAAAAAAGGAAATATTGGTACTTTAATTTGTTGGGATCAGTGGTACCCCGAAGCAGCCAGATTAACAGCTTTACAAGGTGCTGAAGTTTTATTTTACCCAACCGCTATTGGTTGGCATCCTCAAGAAAAAGCTGAATTTGGCCAAAACCAACAAGGTGCTTGGATGAATGTTATGCGGGGTCATGCCGTAGCTAATGGTATTTATGTTGCCGCAGCTAATCGCATTGGTTTAGAAAAATACCTACCAGATACACATGGTATCGAATTTTGGGGTTCTTCATTTATTGCAGGACCACAAGGTGAAATTTTAGCGCAAGCTTCTGTTGATAAAGAAGAAATTTTAATAGCTGAAGTAGATTTAAAGTTACAAGAAAACGTTCGTCAAAACTGGCCTTTTTTACGTGACAGACGTATTGATAAATATGGTGACATCACTAAAAGAGTTATTGATTAATGAATACTAAAAATTGGATATTTCCAGCAGAGTGGGAACAACAACAAGGTATGTTATTATGCTTTCCTCATAACGGTAACGATTGGCCAGGGAAATATGAAGCTGTACAATGGGCTTTTATAGAGTTTATTAAAAAAGTAGCGTCCGTTGAAACTGTTTTTTTAGTAGTAGCAAACGAAAAACTAAAAAACAAAGTTCAAAATATGCTTGAAAAGGCTCATGTTAATTTAAAACAGGTGTCTTTTATTATTCATAAAACTAACAGAAGTTGGATGCGAGATTCGGGTCCAATTATTGTAAAAAACGGTACACAACGAAAAGCCATCAACTTTAATTTTAATGGTTGGGCTAAATACTCAAATTATAAGCTAGACAAACACGTTCCTGAAAAAATATCTCACTTTTTAAACATACCCTTAGAGCAAGCTGTTTATAATAACAACCCTTTTGTTTTAGAAGGTGGTGCTATTGATGTTAATGGTAAAGGAACGCTTATAACTTCAGAGGAATGTTTGCTTCACCCGACTGTTCAAATTAGAAATATAGGTTTTACAAAAACCGATTATGAAGCCGTTTTTAAAAAATACTTAGGCGTAACTAATGTTATTTGGTTAGGTAATGGTATTGAAGGCGACGATACCCATGGGCATATTGATGATTTAGCTCGTTTTGTAAATGAAGACACCATCATTACAGTAGTTGAAACTGACAAAAAAGACAGTAATTACAAACCATTACAAGACAACCTAAATCGCCTCCAAAATGCTATTTTAGAAAACGGTAAAAAACCAAAAATCATCACGTTACCAATGCCTAAACGATTAGATTTTGATGGTATTAGGCTACCTGCAAGTTACGCTAACTTTTTAATAATTAACAAAACCGTGTTAGTACCTACTTTTAATGATGTAAATGATAGAGAGGCACTAAATATTATTGCGAACTGTTTTCCTGATAGACACATAATTGGCATGAGTGCCACTGATTTTATTTGGGGTTTTGGCACGCTACATTGCTTAAGCCAGCAAATACCTTTTTAATTTACTTCCAGTTTATGTTACTTCTATTGGATTTGTTAAGTGAAACTAAATAAACTTGAATTAGAGAAGTTTTTATAAGATGAGTTCTCCAAGACATCCTAACATAATAATCTGGACACTAGAACTGATAACTTATTAAAAATACGTATAACTACGTATTGATTTTTTAGTACGAAAATTCTAACTTAGCTTATCACTAGATATAAAACATTAAAACGATTTCAAATCTTGACGATAAGCGCAACTAAAATAACTCTAAAAAAAAACCTCAATACAAGATCTTTTTTTTAGAGTTATTTGTTTTTTTTAGCTATTTTAAATAGGCTAAAACATGGGCTTCAATACGTGCTTGTATGTTACTTACATCGCCTTTTACAAAAGTTTCGCCTGTAATGTTTTCGTAAAGCTCGATGTAACGCTCGCTTACGGTTTCTATGTAAGCGTCGCTCATAAATGGTACGGTTTGCCCTTCTAAACCTTGAAAATTATTAGCAATAAGCCATTGGCGTACAAACTCTTTAGAGAGTTGTTTTTGTGCCTCACCACTTTCTTGTCTCGCTTGGTACCCATCGGCATAAAAATAGCGTGATGAGTCTGGGGTGTGTATCTCGTCAATTAAAACTATCTGTCCGTCTTTAGTTTTACCAAACTCATATTTGGTATCTACTAAAATTAAACCTCGTGATGCAGCAATTTCAGAGCCACGTTTAAATAATTTATGGGTATAATCTTCTAGTACTACATAATCAGCCTCAGAAACAATACCACGCTTTAAAATATCTGCTCTCGAGATATCTTCATCATGATTGCCCATTTCTGCTTTGGTTGCTGGCGTAATTATAGGCTCTGGAAACTTGTCGTTTTCTTTCATGCCTTCTGGCATGGTAACCCCACATAGCATACGCTTGCCTGCTTTATACTCGCGTGCTGCATGGCCACTCATGTACCCTCGTATTACCATTTCTACCTTAAAGGGTTCGCATAAATGCCCTATGGCTACGTTGGGGTCTGGTGTGGCGGTTAACCAATTAGGTACTAAATCTTGGGTAGCTGCCATCATTTTGGTTGCTATTTGGTTTAGTATTTGCCCTTTGTATGGAATACCTTTTGGCATAACTACATCAAAAGCGGATAATCTATCGGTAGCAATCATTACTAATTGCTCATTGTTAATATTATAAACTTCTCTTACTTTTCCTTTGTAAACATTTTTTTGTCCCGGAAAATTAAAATTGGTATCGATGATGGTTTTACTCATTTTAAATGTTGTTTATGAGTTGGTTTGTTTATTTGTTTTATGAGTTTCTTTTTAGTTTGAAAGCCTTAGCCCCGATTGAAGCGGCATCCTTTTTGCTGCTAAAAGCAAAAAGATATAGCGGAAAGCGGGAGATTGCTTCAAAAAAAATTAATCTCTGTTTTCTATACTTTTATAGGCTTCTATTACTTTTTTAACGAGTTTGTGGCGAATAACGTCTTTATCGTCTAAAAATATCATCCCTACGCCTTCTACATTTTTTAAAATTAGTAAGGCTTCTTTTAAACCAGAAATGGTACGACGTGGTAAATCTATTTGCCCCGGATCTCCGGTTAATAAAAACTTAGCATTTTTTCCCATACGGGTTAAAAACATTTTCATTTGCGCGTGGGTTGTGTTTTGGCCTTCGTCTAAAATCACAAAAGCATTATCGAGTGTACGACCACGCATAAACGCTAAGGGTGCTATTTGTATGGTACCATTTTCTATGTACATGGCCAACTTTTCGGGCGCAATCATATCGCGCAAGGCATCATAGAGTGGTTGCATGTAGGGGTCTAGTTTTTCTTTTAAATCGCCTGGTAAAAACCCTAAATTCTCGCCTGCTTCTACTGCCGGACGTGTTAAGATAATACGCTTTACTTCTTTATTTTTTAGGGCTTGTACTGCCAACGCAACGCCTGTGTATGTTTTACCTGTACCTGCTGGACCAATGGCAAAAACCATATCGTTTTTACGCATTAACTCTACCATTTTACGCTGGTTTGCTGTTTGCGCTTTTATGAGCTTACCGCCTACACCGTGTACGATAACTTCGCCACTCTCTTTAGAGGTGTTGTAATCATCACTGGTTTGGCTGGTTAAAACACGCTCAATGGCATTTTCATCTAACTTGTTGTATTTTGTAAAATGCTTTAAAAGCATAGTGATGCGTCTATCAAACTCTTCAAGCAACTCTTCGTCGCCAAAGGCTTTAACTTTATTACCGCGTGCTACGATTTTAAGTTTAGGAAAATATTTTTTAAGGAGTTCAATGTTGGCATTTTGTGCTCCAAAAAATTCTTTTGGAGATATCTCTTCAAGTTCGATAATGATTTCGTTCAAAGGCGTAATTTTAATTTAAAATTTTCGTTTGATTAATTGAAATTTATGCATAATCAGACAAAATGATTTATTAGTTTTGCGTCAAGACCAAAAATACATAAATTTGAGAGATACTCTCAAAAAAACATATCAACAATTTTGCCAATGGCGATCATAACATTAACTACCGATTTTGGTGAAAAAGATTACTTTGCTGGCGCAACAAAAGGCGCTATTTATAGTGAGTTATCTGATATAAAAATTGTTGATATCTCGCATTCTGTATCGCCTTTTAATATTCCAGAAGCGGCTTATATTATTCAAAATGCGTATACCAGTTTCCCCAAGGGAACCATTCACATCATTGGGATTGATTCTGAAATAAATCCTGAAAATAAACACATAGCTATTAAGCTAGACGATCATTATTTTATTTGTGCCAATAATGGTATTATGAGTATGATTTGCTCTGAAATTGCTCCAGAAAAAATTGTTGAAATTAACATCCACGATAAAATACAAACTAGCTTTCCGGTTTTAGATGTATTTGTAAAAGTAGCTTGCCACATTGCTAGAGGTGGTACTTTGGAGGTTATTGGAAAAACTATTGATGAAATTAAGCCTATTAAAAACATTGTGCCATTTGTAAACGATGATAAAACACAAATTATAGGTAGTGTTGTTTATATTGATAATTACGGCAATGTGGTAACCAATATTAAACGTAGTTTTTTTGAAAGTATTCAAAAAGGCAGGGCCTTTGAGATTTCAGCGAGAAATTATACATTTAAAAAAATACATCAAAAGTACAGCGACATTGTAAATTTTGATATACCAGAGAACAAACGATATGATGAAGGCCGAAAGTTGTTGGTTTTTAATTCTGGTAATTTTTTAGAAATTGCTGTTTATAAAAGTAATAGTGCAACTGTAGGAAGTGCTTCTACTCTTTTAGGTTTGGGTTTGATGGATGCTGTAAGTGTTAATTTTATTGCGTCTCCTATCGTGCCTAAAGGATTGGAGATCCAGCAAAATATTTCAAAAGCAACTGATTTTTAATATTAAAATAAAACTAATTTATGATAGTTAGAATAGTTAAAATGGGTTTTTATAAACAAAATATAGAAGCATTTCTTACTAATTTTAATGATACCAAACAGCAGATTAGAAATTTTGAAGGCTGCCAGTTTTTAGAATTATATAGAGATAAAAACGATACCAGCGTTTTTTTTACTTACAGCCATTGGGAAAATGAAGATGCTTTAGAAGGCTACCGGAAATCTGAGTTATTCAACCAAGTGTGGTCTAAAACAAAACCACTTTTTAGCAAACCTGCAAAGGCGTGGAGTGTTGAAAAACTAGAAAGCTTGAAATAATTATAATTTAGGTAATGCCAAACAAATTGATACATTTGTTGTTAGAATAAAAATATGTTAGCAATTTTAAAAAAAGAAATAAACTCATTTTTTGCCTCTCCTATTGGCTATTTAGTTATTGCTATTTTTTTAGTTTTAAATGGTTTGTTTTTATGGCTTTTTAAAGGAGAATTTAATATTCTTGATTACGGGTTTGCCGATTTATCATCCTTCTTTTTATTAGCCCCATGGATTTTAATTTTCTTGATTCCAGCGGTTACCATGCGGAGTTTTTCAGATGAAAAAAAACAAGGAACTTTAGAACTTTTACTTACCAAACCCATTTCGCATTTTAATATTGTTTTAGGCAAATATTTTGGTGCTATTATATTAATACTTATTGCCTTATTGCCAACTCTGTTGTATGTTTATTCTGTATACAAATTAGGAAATCCCCCTGGTAATTTAGACATGGGTAGCACCCTTGGCTCCTATTTTGGTTTATTATTTTTAATATTTGCTTATACTGCTATTGGTGTTTATGCCTCTACGTTTTCAGACAATCAAATTGTTGGATTTATATCAGCTGTTTTTATTTGTTTTATATTTTATATTGGTTTTGAAGGTGTTGCAGATTTTATATCAAGCAATACCATAGAACAATTGGGTATGAGTTTGCACTATAAAAGTATGAGTCGTGGGGTATTGGATACGCGAGATATTGTATACTTTTTAAGTGTTACTGTTTTATTTTTGATGCTAACTAAACTAAATATCAATAAAGAAAAAAGATGATTTTAACGCCTCTATTTACCGTTTTTTTGGTTATCGTTTTTGTTTTGGTTTGGCTATTTACCAACACTATTGACAAACGCAAATGGCTTAGTTTTTTAATTAGTGTTTTGTTAACACCCATAATTTATTACTTTGTATTTTACCCGCTATTAAATATTTTTAGTAGTTACCACCATGAAAAATATTTTGAGTCTAAAGTTTGGAATAAAAAGCCAGCTTTTAGATATGAAATGAGTGGACATATAATAAGCGACAGCCTTTTTATTGGGAAAACAAAAAAGGATGTTGAAAGTGCTTTAGGTAAAAGCGAATGGTATGGTTGGGATGATTCCATTAAAGCAAATTCTTCTGATAAATGGAACTATAATTTAGGCTTTAAACCAGGTGCTCTAAATAATTTACAGGAATGTATTGAATTTGAATTTAATGACAATAAAGTTAAAACCGTTAAACAATATCAATTAGAACAAAAATTTGAGTAAAAATTTAAAATACATATCATTAATAATCATTGCGGTAATAGCTTTAAATTTTATTAGCAGTAAACTCTACAAACGTTTTGATTTAACTACAGATAAACGTTATACTTTAAGCGAATCTGCTATCAATATTATAAAAGATATTGAATCGCCCGTTGTGATAGATATTTTTTTAGATGGTGATGATTTTCCTTCTGAATTTAGACGTCTTCAAAATGAAACTAAACAATTATTAGAAGAATTTTCAGCGGTAAACAATCAAATCAGTTTCAATTTTATTAATCCGTTGCAGGATGAAACAACTCGAGATCGAAATATACAACAATTAACACAACGCGGATTAACACCGATGCAATTAAGTGTTCAAGAAAATGGCAAATCATCTCAAGCCATTATTTTTCCTTGGGCATTGGCCAGTTTTAATGAGAAAACGGTTATTATCCCTTTAGTTAAAAACAAAATTGGTGCGACTCAGCAAGAATTAGTTTCAAATTCTGTACAACACCTAGAGTATGCTTTTGCTGATGGTTTTAGTAAACTTACAAAACCTAAAAATAAAAAAATTGCCATTTTAAAAGGTAATAAACAACTTGAAGATAAATACATTGCAAACTTTTTAAAGAAAATTGGCGAATATTATCTTATAGCACCTTTTACATTAGATAGTGTTTCTGCCACCCCACAAAAAACGTTAAAAGATTTAGAGAAATTTGATTTAATTATATCTGCAAAACCAACTGAAGCCTTTACAGAGGAAGAAAAGTTGGTTTTAGATCAATTTACCATAAATGGTGGAAAAAGCTTATGGCTTATAGATGCTGTAGCGATTGAAAAGGACAGTCTTTACAACGATGCTGGGAAAAATTTTGCAATTGCTAGAGAATTAAATTTAACAGATTTTTTCTTTAAATACGGTGTTAGAATTAATCCTGTTGTAACAAGTACACTATACTCTGCTCCCATTACTTTAGCTATGGGAAGTGGCAGTGAATCACAATTTCAAAACCTTAGATGGCTATATTCGCCATTAGCAATATCCAACAACAAACATCCTATTGTTAATAATTTAAATTTGGTGAAATTCGATTTTGCTAATCAAATTGACACCTTAAAAAATAGTATTAAAAAAACCATTCTTTTAGAAACTGCCGAGTTAACAAAACTGGAAGGCACGCCACGAGAAATTAGTTTAAATTTAGTAACTCAAGAGCAAAATCCTGTAAGTTTTAACAAAGGAAAACAAGCTCTGGCTGTTTTATTAGAAGGTGAGTTTAATTCGGTATATACCAACAGAATTAAACCCTTTAAACTTTCTAACGAAAAAAATAAAAGTGTATCAACAAAAATGGTGGTTATCGCAGATGGCGATATTATAAAAAATGAAGTGGGTAGAAATGGACCAGAAGAGTTAGGTTTTGATAGATGGACTGGGCAAACTTATGGTAACAAGGAATTTTTACTAAACACGGTTAATTACCTTTTAGATGATAACGGACTTATAAACATTCGTTCAAAAGAAATAGCTGTTACCTTCTTAAATCAACAAAAAATAGCAGCAGAAAAAACCAAGTGGAAACTTATAAACATTACATTACCATTAGTATTACTTGGTGTTTTTGGAATCGTGTTTAATTACTTTAGAAAGAAAAAATACGCCTCTTAAATGTTAATAAGTTTGTTTCCAAATATAGACTCTATGGAATATATTTGTAAGTAGTAAAACTACAACCAAAATAAAGGTTTACAGATGAAACATTTATACCTAAGCATATTTTTTTGCTTGTATTTATAAATTAAATGGGGCATTTGACTTAAAAAAAATATATTCTAACACATGAAATTTATTGTATCAAGTACTTATTTATTAAAACAATTACAAGTTTTAGGTGGCGTTATAAATAACTCAAACACCTTACCTATTTTAGATAATTTTTTATTTTAATTAAATAAAAATAAATTAACAGTTTCTGCAAGTGATTTAGAGACTACTATGGCATCAACTTTAGATGTTGAGAGCGATAGTAAAGGAAGTATAGCTTTACCTGCTAGACTTTTACTTGATACCTTGAAAACATTTCCTGAGCAACCATTAACTTTTGTTGTTGAGGACAATAATACGGTAGAAATTAGCTCAAACCATGGTAAATACGCCTTAGCATATGCAAATGGAAACGAATTTCCTAAAGCAGTTTCGTTAGAAGATCCAAGTAAAACCATTGTTTCTGGCGATATATTGGCTACAGCGATTAGTAAAACCATTTTTGCAGCAGGAAATGATGATTTAAGACCCGTGATGAGTGGTGTGTTTTTTCAATTTTCAACTGAAGGTTTAACATTTGTAGCAACTGATGCACACAAATTGGTAAAATATACTCGTGAGGATGTAAAAGCTAATCAGTCGGCAGAATTTATCATGCCAAAAAAACCTTTAAATCTTTTAAAAGGTATTTTAGCTGCAAGTGATGAAAATGTTATTATTGAATACAATGAAAGTAATGCTAAGTTCACTTTTGAAAACTCTGAATTAATTTGTCGTTTAATTGATGGAAAATACCCAAATTACGAAGCGGTTATTCCTAAAGAAAACCCTAACAAATTAGTAATTGGAAGAAACCAGTTTTTAAATTCTGTGCGTCGAGTTAGTATTTTCTCAAACAAAACAACTCATCAAATACGTTTAAAAATTGCTGGAGCCGAGTTAAATATTTCAGCTGAGGATATTGATTACTCAAACAAAGCTGAAGAACGTTTAACCTGTGATTATCAAGGAGATGACATTCAAATTGGATTTAATTCTCGTTTTTTAACTGAAATGTTAAATAACTTAAGTTCAGAAGAAGTACAACTAGAAATGAGTATGCCAAATAGAGCTGGAATTTTAACACCGGTGGATGGATTAGATGAAGGTGAACAAGTTACTATGTTAGTAATGCCAGTTATGCTTAACAATTAATTTTTTCGGCTTTAGCAAAATCTTACTACCAATAAATACCAACTAAACCAAAACTAAGATTTAATGCCTAAGCTATAATAAAAAAAGCTCACCAATAATGGTGAGCTTTTTGTTTATCTCGTACTAACAAACTAACTAATAAAATTAAGAGATAAAGGATATATTGGTGTTTCTCCATTACTGGCTTTTATGGCATTAATAATGGGAAAAATAAAAGATATAACACCCAATAATATAAGCCCTGGGATACCAATAAGGATAAAAATTAGCGGAATACAAATGATACTATAAACAATAATACTCAATTGAAAATTTATAATGCGTTTACCTTGTTCATCCATTTTATAAACGTCATTTTTTTTTGTTACCCATAATATTAATGGGACTATAAGACCGCCAAATCCAGTAATAAAAGTTAATAACTGGCTTAAATGTGTAATTACTAAAAGTTGATTGTCTTGTCTCATGATGATGTTTTTTAATCGATACTAATAAGACGAATAAAATCAAAAAAAGTTACAGAAACTGACCATTATAATTGAAACTAAGTAATATTTGAGTTTTAGATATTTAACTGAATGAAAAATAAATTAAAAATATTTAAAAAAACTTAATCAACTATTTCAATCTCCCATCTTTCAGAAATTTTTAATAAATGTTTAGTAAAAACAAACATGAAAAAGGTATTTCCTACCATTTCAAATATCTCTTCAATTAATTTAGAAAAATGCTGTATAGAATGTAAGTCTGTATTAAAAAATGACACCAAAGGATCGTAAACACTTTCATCCATACCTTCAAAAAAATCTAACACAACTGAAGCTACATAGCATCCAAAAGCAACAATTATATATATAATCTGAGTTTTAGACCCTAGATTTTTGAATAAAAAGTATAGTATAAAAAGAGCTACAGCACCAAAAATAGGTATAAATACAAATTGCCATCCGTAACTAGGAAATGCATCATAAATTCCAGATAAAAACCCAGGGTTGTACGTTTGTAAAAACTCCATTTTATCGCTAAAATAAGTACCAACTCGTTCGTGCATTTTAGAACCATCATCTACTGCTAAATAAGTAAAAAATAAAGCGATTATAAACCAACCCCAACTATTTATACCCTTTTTCATTAAGTTAGGTTTTGCGTATTTTAAAGCTAGAAAAATACACCAAACAACAATGCTTACAGCAAGTAACTGAATACTAGAAAACCAATTTGGTAAACCATCATCCCGCGTGATATTAACCAATCTTTGTATTGCTCCACTAGAAATCCATTCAAAATGATTAATAAAAATATCAGCTAATGCTAAAAATAAAATAATGATTCCCCAGAGAATTATTAAAGATTTTGATATAATTCTTTTACTAATTTTTAATGTAAGAGGGTTATGATTTTGTGTGTGAGGCATCATATCAATATAATTATGCTACGATATTACAGAAATAATTAGTTTAATAAGTAGTAATTTAGATAAAAAGTAAAATTAATCTACCTCTGGAGTTATACCTAATTAATTTGGATTTTTACGAACACTACATTACCAAAAATGGTACATCTATGTTAAAACCAAACGTCTCTAAAGTATGCCTTGTAAATAGTCTTTCTACAAAAGAATGTTTTTTTCTAAACATAGAAATCATTTTTATATCATTCTTAATAATATATTTATGGATGGTTTTATAAATATCATTTTCTTTTAAGATAATTCTATCAAAAGCCATATTTATAAAATTTGATTGAAAAAACACCAGATTACTATAAAGTTCTTCTTCAAAATCTGGTTCGGTTATAACATGAACCAAATTTAATTTTGCTTTATATACATTTATCAAATAATTTAATGTTTCCAAATTCTCCATAGCATAAGTTGAAGAAAAACTAGTTGTAAATGCAATAACATCTAGTTTTTTAAATTTACACCCTTCTGGTATGGCTAAAACTGGTAAATCACAACGTTGCATCACATGGACCGTATTACTTCCAAAAAGTACTTTCTCGAATCCGGTTGCGCCCTTAGTACCCATAACAATTAAGTCAATCCCATAAAGCTTAGAATTTTGATTAATGGAATCTATAAAATTATCATAATCTACTAGGGAATGAAATGTATGATTTTCATTATTATAGCTTTTCTCAATTTGAGAAATAATATTAATTATTGATTTTTTAGCAGCATCAACTAAAGTATTATATATAGTTGCAGAGGTTGATACAGACATTAAATCATCAGAAATAAACTGGGATGCCTTTTGCACATTAAGTATGTAAAAATCACACTCATCTAACTCAAATAATTTTACTGCATAGTGAATGGCATTTATTGAGTTTTTCGAAAAATCTGTTGGTAATAGAATTGCTCTCATCTTGATAAGAATTAGTGAATCTTTAGTAAAGATACTTTTGGTTAAAAGCTTAAACTATGACAAAAGTCATTTAAAAAAAATATTCATCTTTAAGGTAAAGGAAAAATTAGCATAATTGTTTAAAGCATTGTATTTTCGGCACAATAAATGCTGATTAGCACGTTATAAGCTAAAATAAATTTTATATGTTACGAATTTCATTATTATTAATACTCTTATTTTCTATAACAATAAACTCGCAAAATAATGCGATTTCAAACACAGAAAAACTTGTTTATACGGCCTCTTACAATATGTCTGGTATTTTAACAGATATAGCCGCGGTTACCATGGAAACTAACGAGGTGAAAACATCTAAAGCAACACTTTTAAGATTAAAATGTACAGCAACAACATATAGCAAATGGGATAACTTTTTTAAAATACGAGATTTGTATGAAAGTTATGTAAATCCAAAAAGCTTAACACCCTATCTTTACAATAGGGATATTAATGAGGGTAGTTATTACAAAAACATGAAATACACCTACAATCATAAAACAAAAACGGTTAAAACTGTAGAGAAAAAAAAGAATAATTTAATTAAAAACAAAACAGTTCCTATAAATTCTAATTCTAAAGATATTGTTGCTACTTTGTATTCAATTAGATTATACGATTTTTCAAATATGCCAGTTGGAACAAAAAAAACACTTCCTATTATTTTTGACCGAGAGGAAATTAAAGGACAAATTACTTATTTAGGAAAAGAAACTATAACTACAGCTATTGGAAAAAAAGAATGTTACAAATTAGCAATTGCCTCCAGTGAAACTGACGTTTTACAAGGGAAAAATAGTAACTTTTTATGGCTTTCTGCAGATGAAAACAAAATACCTGTTTATGGAAAGTTTAAAATTCCTGTAGGAAATGGCGAATTAAAAATAAAATCAGCCTCAGGTTTAAAAAATTAAAAGTCTCACTATGAAAAAACTGTTTACCATTTTAGCATTAATAGCTGCAATATTAGCTATCATCTTATCAGTTTTACCAATATCTAATTTAGCCTTTTTTCCTGCAATTGTTTCTATTATTTTTGGTGCAGTGGCTTACTACTTATCCAAAAAAACAGGAGAGGTTAAAAAAGTTATTCAATTCATTTTTCTTTTAACAATTATGGCAATGTCAATAACTACATACAAAGCTATTTTTACAGAAACAAAAGTAGCTAGTACAGAAGCTTTGGATGCCACTGAAATTAAACTAGAAGAAGAAGCAATTGAAGAATTGGAAGATTTAGATATTGAAGACATTGAAATTGATGAAGCTGACATAGAGATTGATGATAGTGATATTGAAAATATTACTTTTGAAGAGTAAGTATTTTCTTCGTTATGTTTATATTTGTTTTTATTTAACTATTGATTTTATAAAATAAAAATATTCTAGCCTCAGAGAATGTGTTTATTTTTTCTAATGATCATTACCTATTTAATATATTCATGAAAAGTTTTTTAATTCTATCTCTCTTTATCCTAATTGGTACTTGCTCAACACCTAAATATACTACTAAAATTCAAAATATCAAAGATAGTATCACTCTAAAAGACAGCTTATTAGTAATTAAATACGCAAACACTATTACATCTCAAGAATTAAAAATACACTTATACGAATTTGCTTCTGAGGAATTTGAAGGACGAAAAGTTGGAGAACCAGGACAAAAATTAGCTTCAAATTTTTTAAAATCATACTACCAAAATGAAAATATAAAATCGCCATTTGGAGGGGTTAATTATTATCAAGAGATCCCACAAAGTTTTTTTTCAAATGGGATTAAAAGTACTGAAAATGTATTAGCATATATAGAAGGTTCGGATAAAAAGAATGAAATTATTATTATTTCTGCGCATTTAGATCATTTAGGAATTAATAACAAAGGTGAAATAAATAGAGGTGCTGATGATGATGGCTCTGGTACTGTAGCTTTAATGGAAATGGCTCAAGCATTTAAAAAAGCTAAAGAAAATGGGCATGGACCAAGAAGAAGCATTTTGTTTCTGCACTTAACTGCTGAAGAAACCGGAAAACAAGGATCAGACTTCTATACAAGACACCCTGTTTTCCCTCTTAAAAATACGGTTTGCAATTTAAATATTGATATGATTGGACGCGTTGATGATGCCCATAAAAACAATAAAGATTATATTTACTTAATAGGTTCTGATAGATTAAGTAAAGAGCTTCATTATGTTTCTGAAAAAGTGAATAATGCTTACTTCAATATAAATTTAGATTACAAATTTAATTCTGAAAACGATAGCAACCGCTATTATACGCGCTCAGACCACTATAATTTTGCGCTTAAAGGGGTTCCTGTTATTTTTTATTTTAACGGTGAACATAATGATTACCATAAACCCTCAGATACACCAGATAAAATAGATTATCCATTATTAGAAAAACGTACTAAACTCATTTTCGCTACCACTTGGCAAATAGCAAATCAAGAAAAACGTTTAGTTTCTGATGCAGATAATGAATTTTTAAAATAAGAAAAACAACTATACATAATTAGATTTTGTAATATCGTACTAAACACTAAAACTTATAAACTTGAAGAAATTATTAATTATTTTTTGTATAACATGTTCAGTAACATCGTGTAAATCATTTCAAAAGGAGAAAAAGTCTGAAATACCATCCAACCCTGAAACTTATTCAAATACCATAACTGCAGAAGAGCTTAAAGAAATGCTTTATGCTTATGCCTCAGATGAATTTGAAGGCAGAAAAACAGGTGAGCCCGGACAAAAAAAAGCGGTCAATTATTTAAGAGATTATTACTTGGCAACAGGAATTCAGTCTCCAATATCAGAAGGTGATTATTTTCAAGAAATTCCTGCTTCATATTTTAAAGGAGATATAAATGCTTCTGAAAATGTTTTAGCCTATATAAAAGGCTCAGAGAAACCAGATGAAATTATTATAATTTCTGCACATTTAGATCATATTGGTATTTCAAAAAATGGCGAAATCAACAATGGAGCAGATGATGATGGCTCGGGAACAATTGCAGTTTTAGAAATAGCTGAAGCCTTTAAAATGGCTGAAAAAGATGGAAACGGACCAAAACGATCAATACTTTTTTTACACGTAACTGGAGAAGAAATTGGACTTTATGGCTCTAGATACTATACTAATGAAGATCCTGTTTTTCCTTTAGCAAATACGGTAGTTGATTTAAACATAGATATGATTGGACGTGTTGATCCGAAACATGAAGGAAAAGAAAATTACTTGTATTTAATAGGATCAGATAAATTAAGTAAAGAGTTGCATAATATTTCTGAAGAGGTAAATAAAAAATACTTTAACATGGAATTTGATTATACTTATAATGATGATAAAGACCCTAATCGTTTTTATTATCGTTCAGATCATTACAATTTTGCCAAAAATAATATTCCTGTTATTTTCTATTTTAATGGCACACATGCTGATTATCATAGACCTAGTGATACGCCAGATAAAATTAATTACGAATTTTTAGAAACTCGTGCTCGTTTAATTTTTCATACAGCTTGGGAGTTAGCTAATAGAGACGAAAGAATTATAGTTGATTAGAAATGAGATTTTTATACTCATTTTTAAAATAATATTTTCTATAAATTTTAAAATAAACTAACAAAAAAAGCCTTTCAATTTCTTGAAAGGCTTTTACTTTTTGGGTGGAAGACCGGGCTCGAACCGGCGACCCTTGGTACCACAAACCAATGCTCTAACCAACTGAGCTACAACCACCATGTAACTCCGCATTTTGTAACGCGTGTGCAAATGTAATTGATTTCAATCTTTTCTACAAAGACTTTTTTAATATTTTATTTAAAGAAATTGTAACTACTTTAAATCAAACAAACTATCCACAGCTACATAGCGTTCTACACTAAATCCTTCGGCATATTCTACTCCTACTAACCGCCCTAAATCTCTAGCTCTATACTTTACACTATCTGTAAAATTTTTAGTTGAAATGAGCGTTTCTGGTTCATTACTGTTTTTTTTATAGAATTGAGTTTCATAAGCAAGAACAGAAGCCATTTTTTCATCGATAAATTCAGAAATATCTACAACAAAATCTGGTTCTAAATTTTTCCACTGCATGTAATGATATACTTGTTTAGGTCTCCAATGTTTTTGAGATTCACCAGAGTTTGTTTTAGTATCAATTTTAATTAATCCACTTAAAAAACAAGCATCACTAACTAGCTTACTACCTTTACCATGATCAATATGCCTATCTTCAACGGCATTACAAATAATAATTTCAGGTTGGTATTTTCTAATTACTTTTATAATTTCCAACTGGTGTATTTTATCATTTATAAAAAACCCATCAGCAAATTTCAAATTCTCTCTAACAGAAACTCCTAAAATTTTAGCAGATTCGGCCGCTTCAATATACCTAGTCTCGATAGTGCCTCTTGTTCCTAATTCACCTTGTGTTAAATCTATGATACCAACTTTTTTTCCTTTGGCTACCTCTTTTGCAATAGTACCACCACATCCCAATTCAACATCATCTGGATGAGCGCCAAAAGCAAGAATATCTAATTTCATACTTAATTTTTATAATTTTTAATCTAGTTTGTATATTTCTTATGTAATAATTTACAATAAAAACTCAGAAAAACTCAGAAAATCTCAAAACTCATAATCACGAAAACGTATTCGTAATAATAATACTTAATTTTAATACCTTAAAAATACGAATAATTGAAAAGTGTTATTAAAAACCAAAGTATGACAATAGTCATAATTATTGGTCTTTATCCCTTGTAATTTTACACTAAATAAGGTGTAACAAGCTTTATTTCAATTATGCAAATATAAAGCTAATAAACAATTAGAAAACATGATTTATTTAATGTTACTCATTTTAATTTTAACAATTGGACTTTTTATATGGGGAAAATTCCCTCCTGATGTTATTGCTCTTATTTCTATGATTAGTTTATACTTAACAGGTATATTAAATGTAACAGAAACATTGAGCGGATTTAGTAATCCAACTGTTATTATGATTGCCGCACTTTTTATAATTGGAGAAGGTATTGCTCAAACTGGTTGGACTGCAATGGCTGGCAAGAAATTTATTGAATGGGCTGGTAATAGTGTTCCAAAATTACTAGTAATTGTGACACTTGGAGCTGGTATTTTATCTGGTTTTGTTAGTAATACAGGTACAGTAGCCACTTTAATGCCTTTAACCATATCGTCTGCTTGGGGTATTGGTACTTTGCCATCTAAAATGTTAATGCCAGTAGCCTTTGGATCAAATACTGGTGGATTACTTACTTTAACAGGTACACCACCAAACATAATAGCTAGTAATGCTTTATCAAATGCTGGTTTTGAAGGGTTCTCATTTTTTGAATTTGCGTTAATTGGTTTTCCGCTTCTAATAATCGCCCTATTGTATTTTAGATACATAGGTTTTAAATTATTACCCAAAAACAAAACTAATAACAAACCAGTCAATATCGAATCTACACTTCACAATTGGATTGAAGCATATAAAGTTGATAGTGGATACTATAGATTACGTGTTAGATCGATATCTCCTTTATTAAATACCAAAATTGAAGCATGGCAATTTGAAAAAAATTATCATGTATCTATTATTAGAATAAAAAGAAGACATCCAAATTTATTAAAAGGAATACCTGCTTTTGAGGAATTCCCGAGTCCTAACACAACATTTCTATATCATGATATAATAACAGTAAAAGGTGAAACTGAAGCGATAAATAAAATAATGATAACTTTTAGACTAGGTCTTTTACCATTAGAACCAATAACAGATGAGCTAAAGCATAATCTTATTAACCAAGAAGTTGGTATGACAGAAGTTATTGTAAACCCAAACTCTATTTTAGTTGGCAGAAAATATAAATTAGGAGACTACTTCAAAAGATTTGGTATACAACTTTTAGCAGCCTCTAGAAATAATAAACCATTAGAAGAAAAAGATATTGTTGTAAAAGTTGGCGACTCTTTTTTAATAAGAGGTACTTGGGAGCATATTGACGATTTAAAAAAACAACATGAAAACTTAGTTATAATTGGAAGTCCAGAGGGAATGGCTAAAAATGTAGAAAGCCTAAATTTAAAATCATATATAGCATTAGGGGCTTTATTCCTAATGATTATTTTTATGGTTTTTAATCTCGTACCTGGCTCAATAGCTGCTTTAATTTCAGCTGGAATTGTTTTATTAACAGGTTGTGTCCCTATAACAAAAGCTTATAAGGGGATTAGTTGGACGAGTGTTGTAATGATAGCTGCTATGATTCCAATGGGGATTGCATTACAGAAAACGGGAACCGCACAAATTATAGCAAATGGTTTAGTTAGATATTTAGGATCTATACATCCTATAGCCTTACTAGGTGGAGTGTTTCTACTAACTACAACCTTTAGCCAAGTAATAAATAACTCTGCTACAGCTGTATTAATGGCCCCAATAGCCATATTAGCTGCAAATTCTTTAAACTTATCACCAGCGCCATTTATGATAGTAGTTGCAATTAGTGCTTCAACTGCATTTTTAACACCCATTGGAACAACAACAAACGCCATGGTGATGACAGCAGGAGGTTATAAATTTATAGATTACCTTAAAGTTGGAGC
Organism: Flaviramulus sp.; assembly: GCA_030731745.1. Lineage (GTDB taxonomy): Bacteria > Bacteroidota > Bacteroidia > Flavobacteriales > Flavobacteriaceae > JANQTJ01. The sequence goes on from JANQTJ010000015.1 coordinate 64,965, forward strand.
GCCCCTATTATTTATATTTTTTATACTAACGTTAATATTAGTGCCAGTAATTTGGCCATTTTAATTAAAATAAATACAAACCTTAAAATTTAATAAAATGAAAGAGTCAGTAACAATCGAAAACTTAGCGAGTTTAGCTAAATACGGGATAAAAAACGTTGATGTTCATTGGAACTTATCTCCAGAAAAACTTCAAGAAATTACCATTGAAAATAACATGGGTAAAGAAACTGCAGATGGAACCTTAGCAATAAATACGGGAAAATTTACAGGACGTTCTCCCCAAGATCGTTTTATTGTAAAAGATGATTATACAACAGAAAAAGTTTGGTGGGGAAAAACTAATAAAGCTATTACGCCAGAAAACTTTGATAAACTTGAAAAAGAAGTCACTAAATACCTTTCAGGAAAAGAGATTTACGCCAGAGATGGTTATGTGTGCGCAGAACCAGAATTTAGAACAAATATTAGAACCGTAACAGAATATCCTTGGTCTAATCTATTTGTTTATAATATGTTTTTAAGACCAAGTTTAAAAGAACTTGAAAACTTTAAAGAAGACTGGTTGGTTCTTGATGCACCAGGATACGAATGTCCTAATCCTAAAGAATATGGTATTCGTCAAGGAAACTTCTCTATTATAAACTTCACCAAAAAAATCGCATTAATAGGTGGATCCGCATATACTGGGGAAATGAAAAAAGGTATTTTCTCAGCTTTAAATATGATATTACCTGTTGAAAAAAATGTATTACCAATGCACTGTTCTGCTAATGTTGGCAAAAGAGGTGATACAGCTATTTTCTTTGGATTATCGGGTACTGGAAAAACAACACTTTCTGCCGATCCAGATAGAAAATTAATTGGAGACGATGAACATGGGTGGACAGCCGATAACGTTATTTTTAATTTTGAAGGCGGTTGTTATGCTAAAGTAATTGATTTAACTGAAGAAAAAGAACCAGATATTTTTAAAGCAATTAAACCCGGTGCTTTATTAGAAAACATTATTTTAAAAGAAAATGGCGAACCTGACTATGAAGATAGTAGTATTACACAAAACACTCGTGTAAGTTACCCAATTTATCATATTGATAATTTTCAAGAAACACTGTATGCAAACAATCCAAAAAACATTTTCTTTTTAACTTGTGACGCATTTGGTGTTCTGCCTCCAGTATCTAAACTTACACCTGGTCAAGCTGCTTATCATTTTATATCTGGTTACACAGCAAAAGTAGCAGGAACCGAGGCTGGTGTTACTGAACCTGTACCCTCATTCTCTGCTTGTTTTGGCGAACCATTTATGCCACTTCACCCAACGGTTTATGGAGAAATGTTAAGTAAAAAAATGCAAGATGCTGGTGTTAATGTTTGGTTAATTAATACTGGTTGGAGTGCAGGACCATATGGCGTTGGTTCTCGTATAAAATTAAAATATACAAGAGCTATGATTACAGCTATTCTTAATGGTGATTTAGATGAAGTAGATTACGAACAAAACTTTATTTTTGGTTTGTTTATGCCTAAATATTGTCCTGGTGTCCCTTCTGAAATTTTAGACCCAATGAATACCTGGTTACAAAAAGGAGCTTATGTTGGAAAAGCTATACAATTAGCACACTCTTTCCATTTAAACTTTGAGAAATTTGCTCACCAAGCATCTGAACAAATTATTGAAGGTGGACCATTAATTGATGAACATCATCATTTACACGAACACTTTTAATTAGAGTTATAATTTATCAAAAGGAGCTCATATGAGCTCCTTTTATTCTATTCAAAATAGAAAACACAATACTCCAATAAAACCCAATGAAGTACTTACTTATTACAATATTATTTATTTTTACTTTTAAGTTGAGTTATTCTCAAATAACACCTGAAGATAAATTTGGTGCATGGTACACCCTAGATGTTAATCATAAAATCTTTAATAAAATCAGCATTAAAACTGGTATTCAACTTCGTTCATTTGAAGTATTTGATAATATTAACCTTTTATTTTATTATACTGGTTTTGATTACCAATTAAATAAAAACACGAAACTAACTCTGGTATATTGTTATTTAGACATCGACAGAAGTTTTCTGATTTCGGGTGAAAATCACCTTTATGAAAACAGACCTTATGAACAAATTACCTATAAATGCAAATTATTTAAATTACCTGTTTACCAAAGATTTAGATTAGAACATCGCTTTTTGAATTTTAAAAATAATCACTCATTACTCAATAGATTTCGTTATCAGTTAGGTGCAAAAATTAACATAAATAAAACCTTTTTTTTAAACATCAATAATGAGGTTTTTGCAAACTTAAAAGGTGAAGTTTTTAATGAAAATAGATTTTACACCGCAATCGGGATGAATATCTCTAAAAACAATAGTATACAATTAGGATATCTAAACCACGAAATAAATAATCAAAATTTAAATCGTTTACAAGTTGGTTTATACTTTAAAACAGATTTAAGAAAAAACTAAAACTACTTTGAAATCAGCTAAAAGTCCAAGCAATAATTCTAGATATTTTATTACCTTGAACCATATTTATAGTTTTAATATCAGTAGCTTTTAACTTTTTTAGAGAGCTATAAACCCCTTTAATTAGCTCTTTTTTAGATACTAATGTAGTAAACCATATACATTGATTTTTAAACAATGAACTTTCATATAAATAATTATGTATAAATGCTTTTTCACCACCTTCATACCATAATTCATTTTTTAAACCTGAAAAATTTCGAACAAATTTATTATCATCCTTATTCAATCCTCTCAATTTTCTGGTTGTAGCTTCTATAGCTTCAATCTCAGACTTATAAAATGGTGGATTACAAATGGAAACTGTAAATCTATCATCTTTATTTAAAATACCTTGAAATATTTTAGAACGCTCCTTTTGATGCTTTAGTTTAACAACATAGTTTAATTGATTTTTATTGATAATATTTTGTGCGTACTTTAACGACGCTGTATTTATATCTGTTCCAACAAAAGTCCAATCATACGCTGCATTTCCTAAAATAGGATAAATACAAGTAGCCCCTGTTCCAATATCTAAAACCTTAATATTAACTTTAATGTTTGAGGTTTCCAATAAATCAGCAATGTGATGAATATAATCAACTCTTCCTGGAATTGGCGGACATAAATTAACATCAGGGAATTCCCAAAAACTAATATTATAATAAGTAAATAACAATGCTGTATTCAATGCTTTTACAGCATTTGGATTTGCAAAATCAATTGTTCTATTTTCAAATTTATTTAGAAAAACAAAAGGTAACAAATTGGGATATAATTTGCATAACGCATCTAAATCATAGCCTGACTTATGCTTATTTTTTGGATGAAAGTTTTGGTTATTAATGATTTCTTTAAAGTTAATTAAATAATTAGTGATGCCAGTAAAATTAATGATTTCAAACTTAAAATGAGTATCGTGGTTAAATGAAATATTTTATCTTCGTAAAAAAATTATAGATGTTAAGAGCAGTTATTTTTGATATGGATGGCGTTATTATAGATAGCGAACCAATGCATAACAAAGCCTATAACGATATGTTTAATGAGATTGGAATTGATGTTTCAACCGAACTTTATGAATCTTTTACTGGGCAATCAACCATAAATATTTGCAAGCGTTTGTGTGACCATTTTAAATTAGTGCATGCACCTGAAACATTAGTATTTATTAAGCGAAAACACTATAACCGTTTTTTTGAAAGTAATTCAGACTTAACACTCATTGATGGTGCTCTCGATTTAATAAAAGATTACCATAACAATGGATTAAAATTGGTATTAGCCTCATCGGCAGCTATGATGAGTATTGAACAAATATTTGATCGATTTGATTTAGATAAGTATTTTATTACAAAATTTAGTGGTGGCGATTTAAAACAAAGTAAACCGCATCCAGAAATTTTTATTAAAGCTGCTGAAGCTACAGGTTTTACTAATAAGGAATGTATGGTTATAGAAGACTCTACTAACGGTATAGAAGCTGCAAAAGCAGCACATATATTTTGTGTAGGTTATGATAGTTTTCACTCAAAAAATCAAGATTACAGTAAAGCAAATATGGTAATTAAAAATTTTGAGGAAATAACTTATTCAAAAATTAATAAACTTTTTTTGTAAACAAAATCACCACTGATTATCTTCTCTAGCTTTTTTAATGATAGCCTTTAATCGTTCTTTTCTAATAAATTCTTCAGCTTTCTTCTTATTCTTTTTTTGAGCCATTAATTTTGAATGCTTAGCTTTGTTTTTTGTGTTCTTATCGCGCCCTGTTTTTGCCATATTTTAGATTATTTCTTGCTTTTTAATAGGGTGTTTTGCTCTTCCATTAAACTGGTTAGTTTTGCTAATAACCCAATGGCTTTTGGTGTTGTAACTGTATTATCATTCGCGTCTTGGGCTTTATTCCTAAGTTTATTCATAAACTTAACAATTATAAAAACAGTAAAACCTATTATGAAAAAGTCTAAAAAAGCCTCACCTAAAGCGCCATAACCAATAGCAACTTCTTCCCTAAGGATATAACCTTAGGCATTAGTTACAACTTCTTTTAAAATGATTTTTTTATCTTCAAAATTAACACCATCTGTTAAAAGTGATAATGGTGGCAAAAACACTTTTTTAACTAATACATCGATAACTTTATTGAAGGCAACACCAATAATAATACCAATGGCCATATCCATCATATTACCTTTTACTGCAAACTCTTTAAATTCTTTAAATAATTTCATACCTAAACTGTTTTTAAAAAAACAGCAAAGATAATTAGATTGAAATTACAAGTAAAATTATTAATTCAAAATAGCTTTTAAGGTATTACTTAGCAAAATGCTTTTTGAAACCTCTGTAGGCAAAGAAACCAAGTATGGTAACAATACCACACGCTATACCAATAAATTTAACACTCACTATTTGGTCTCCGCTAGCATAACTATGCAAGCCTGCTAAATAAAAATTAACACCAAAATACGTCATCATTATACTAGCAAAGGCTATAATTGACATGAGATTAAAAAACCAACGACCTCTTAAACCTGGTACTAATCGCATGTGGATTACAAAAGCATAAATCATGATGCTAATAAGTGCCCAAGTTTCTTTTGGATCCCAACCCCAGTAGCGTCCCCAACTTTCGTTTGCCCACATACCGCCTAAAAAGTTTCCAATGGTAAGCATGACTAAACCAACTGTTAATGCCATTTCATTAATTATGGTAAGCTCTTTAATGTTTAAATCCATTTTAAGTTTATTCTTTTCTGAAGTGAAAATCATTAAAAATAAACATACAACGCCTAAAATCATCCCTAAAGTAAATGGGCCATAACTTGCAACAATAACAGCCACGTGTATCATGAGCCAATAACTATTCAAAACAGGTTGAAGATTAGCAATAGCAGGATCCATCCAATTCCAGTGTGCAATCATTAAAATCATAGCGGTTACGAAAGCTGTAGAAGCTATTGTTAAATCACTTTTTCTTCCAAACGCTAAACCAAAAAACATAGTTGCCCAAGCTACATAAATCATAGACTCGTATGCATCACTCCAAGGTGCATGACCAGAGATATACCAACGAACTATTAAACCCGAAGTATGCAATAAAAACAATCCGAGAATAATCCACTTAAATACGTTTGTAGAAGTATTAAGTATTTTATTTTTATCCTTGAATATTTGAACAATAAGTAGCACGAATAAAAAACTACCAGCATATAAATACCAACTAAAAAGTTTTTTAAAAATGTCGTATTTGTTATAAAGTACTTCAGTGTTTATTTTGTCATCAGTAAGCATCACAGAACCACCATATTTATGTTGCGTTTTTTTGAACGCCTCTAAAAGTTTTGATGATTGGGAAAAATCTCCTGTTTGTTTTGCTTGGTTTAAGGTATATAAATAGGTTTTAAAACCATTTTTTACAAAATTACTATAGAGTGAATCTTGAATTTTTGTTGGGTCTTTTATAAACTCAAAAGTTGAAATCCATTTATTATTTTCATCATTCGGAATAGGAAAAATCTTTAAAGACATACCCTCAATCGTATTATATAATAAATTAACACGCTGATCTGTTTCCTTAAATTCTTTTTGAAAACCGTTAGGTACTTGTGCTTTGTAGGCTTCATCTAAATAAGGTGCTAATTTATAAGAGCCTGTTTCAGAGAAAAAATCTGCAAGCGTCACATATTTTTCAGTTTTATCAACTCCAATAAGACTTCTTATAGAATCGCCTTTTTTTGGTTTCAAATAGATAATTGGAATATTATACCAAAGCATTGGACTTTCTTGCATCGACAAAAATACTTGGTTGGCATCAAAATCTTCATAAATATCACTTTTACTCAATTTACGAAGCATTTCTGAAGCATACGTATTAACTGGCATCATACGCCCGCTAAGATCTTGTATAACCAGATGACCAAATTCATCAGCTTGTTGCTTTGGAGTTATATTAGCCTTTAAAATAGAATCCATTTGAGCCTTTAGTGGTTTTGTATGATCGTGACCATCATCAGCTGTATGGGTTTGTGCAAAACTATTTAAGCTAAATAGTAACAATACAATAGAAGTTGCCTTTGCCTTTTTAGATTTTACTTTTTCAAGAAGTCTTTTTAAATCGCCAAAACGAGAATGTTTGCTAAACAGAATAGCCATTAGTCCAAAATAAAGCATCATGTAACCAATGTAGGTTAATAAAGTTCCCCAATAATCATGATTTACAGATAGTATAGTGCCTTTTTCATCTGGATCAAAACTAGATTGAAAAAAGCGATAACCACCATGATCTAAAATATTATTCATATAAATTTTATAATCATAACTTTCTTTAGGTTCATCAATCACAGTAACTTCACTAGAATAAGCCGAATAACCTCGTTCTGTACCAGGGTAACGTTCAGCCTCAAAATCATTCAACTTTAATGAAAAAGGTAACTCTAATACTTTAGAGCCATATTTAAAAGCAAAGTCTAATCCGCCTACTGTAATCTGCTCAAAATTTCCATTTCTACCCATACCTCCAAGCAACCCAATGCTTTTTGTTTCTCCGTTTGTAGATACTTTTAAAACCACACCATCTTCATCATTTTTAAGTAATTGAGATTTTTGAACGATATCAAAAACGCCTTTTATAACAGGCTTTGAAAACACCAATTGCATATTACCAATAACGTATCTTGAACGTAAGTAAAGAGGTTGTAAACTATCTTTTACAAGTTTCCCTTGAGCCATAGTTGCCATGGTCATGTATTCACCTTCAAAAGGCGACAAAATACTTAACGAACTACCATCATAGGTAATATTTACAGCGCCTTCAGTAGGTTTATTAAGTGCGAAAAGGATGTTATGCATACTTTGTACTTCACCTAATTTCAAGAAATGGTTATGAGGTCCGTTCTCTCCAGCTTCAACAACTTTTAAATAGGATTCACCATTTTCATCAGGAATAATATCTTCTTCAGCACCAATAATAAATTTTTCTAATTTGATGGTTACTGGTTGTTGATCATATTTTGTTACAATTTCAAAATCATTATCCAAACGTCCTGAAAAATCAACTTTCTTCTCGAATGCTAAACGCTGTGGTAATCCATCAATCTCATAATCCCCATCAATGTATGCAGTAATGTAAGTTTCTCTTGATAAAAAGGTATTTTCTGTTTCTCCTTCTCTAATAGCCATCATGCCTTCAAAACTCACATAACGAGTAATAAAAGCACCTAAAAGAATAAATATGAACGCAATATGCAAGATAAATGTGGCCCACTTTTCTTTTTTGTAAAGTCTAAATCTCACAATATTACCTGCAAAATTGATGATAAAAAACACCATTATAGCTTCGAACCACCAAGCATTATAAATAAGATTCCGGGTGTAAGGCGTTGGGGATGTTTCTTGTCCTGCATCTAAAAAGGTACCAGCAGCCATAGCAACTGCAAACACAATAAACAAAATAGCAGTAAGTCTTGTAGAAAAAAGAATTTTGGCGAGTTTTTCTTGCATAATCATAGCCCTTTTAAAGGTCTTGCAAATTTAAGGATTAAAGTTTATTTTCAAGTGTTAAAGTATTCAAAAAAAGCATGATCTACTGCGGTACTTTTCTAAAAAGTAAAACCAATAATAGATTATTAAAAGAGATATCTGCAATAAAAAATTTAGATTCATAATTTTTATTCATAATTCGTTAGTATTTTAGCACTATGATTTCTGTAGTAATTCTTGGCGCAGGCAATGTAGCAACTCATCTGTTTAAAGCTTTTAATAAAGCTGAAAACATATCTGTTATTCAATGGTTTAACAGACATTTAGATCCAATTATTCAATACAATAAAACGGTTGACGTTACTGATGATTTAAATACACTTAAAGATGCAGATATTTACATCATTGCTGTTAGTGATGATGCTGTTGGCAAACTTTCTGAACAACTTCCTTTTGAAAATAGATTGGTAGTTCACACCTCAGGAAGTGTCAATGTTTACGATTTGGATAAAAAACACAAACGTGGTGTTTTATATCCTTTACAAACCTTTAGTAAAACTACCGAAATGGATTTTGCTTATGTACCAATTTGCATAGAAACTTTAGACAAAAAGAGTTATCCGATTTTAAAAAAATTGGCAGTAAGCATTGGCAGTCCAACTAAAAGAGTGAATAGTGACCAAAGAAGTGTGTTACATTTAGCAGCTGTTTTTGTAAATAATTTTACAAATCAGTTGTATCGAATTGGACATGAAATTACCGAGAGTGAAGGTGCAGAATTTGATTTACTCAAACCCCTAATTCTTGAAACTGCAAAAAAAATTCAAGATTTGTCGCCTTATATGGCCCAAACAGGACCTGCTAAAAGAAACGACAAAAAAACAATAAACAGGCATTTGAAACTTTTAACAAACGAACATCATAAAGAAACATACAAACTCTTAACCAAATCAATACAAATTACACATGGAAGAAAAAAGTTATAAAGAATATTTAGAACACATTACTACTTTTATTTTTGATGTAGATGGGGTTTTTACAGATGGATCTGTGATGGTTACTACCTCAGGGGAGTTAATTAGAACTATGAATGTAAAAGACGGTTATGCCCTTAAAGCAGCTCTAAATATGGGTTTTAACTTATGTATAATTTCTGCAGGAACAAATGAAGGTGTTAGAATTCGATTAAATGGTTTAGGAGTAAGTGATGTGTATTTAAACTCTCAAAATAAAATTGAACAATTACATGATTACTTAAATAAAAAGAATATCAAAACGGAAAATGTACTTTACATGGGAGATGATATTCCAGATTATCAGGTTATGAAAATTATTGGATTACCATGTTGCCCTCAAGATGCGGTACCTGAAATAAAAAATGTTTCAAAATATATTTCTCATAAAAAAGGAGGTAAAGGTGCTGTTCGCGATGTGATTGAACAAGTACTTAAAGTACAAGGAAAATGGCATACAGATATTCAAGCTAAAAATTGATTAATCTTTAAAATTGGAAAGAAAAAGCAGAAGACATAGCCCAGGTTTTGGATACATTGGTTTTGGTAATAGCCAGAGTGTATTTAATCAAAATTCTAAAAAAGCTTTTTCTGAGATTAAAGAAAAATTAAACAATGAAACTCATTTACATTATCAATTAGATTTTCTTCATAAAACACTTTCAAAAGAAGACAAAGAAAAAATAAAAAACAAAATAAGAAAATCACAAAAACGTAAAGCTAATAAAGCTTTGATTCTTACAATTATCTTATTATTTGCTGTGGTTTTTATAATTAAAATTTTTATTGACAGCCTCATGTCTAAACTATAAACCGCAACTTATGTTATCTTTTTTTAAGCTCATCCGTTGGAAAAACTTATTAATGATTGCATTAGTTCAATTACTCATAAAATATGGACTTTTAGAACCATTTGGGGCTGAAGTAAGTTTAAGTGAATTAGGTATCGCACTTTTAATTTTAGCAACGATATGTATAGCAGCAGCTGGTTATATAATTAACGATATTAATGATATAGAAACAGACTTTATAAACAAACCAAATAGTATTATTATTGGCAAAGAAATTTCGGAAAAGACAGCTTACACTTTTTTTATAGCACTAAATGTAGTTGGTGTTGGTATTGGCTTTTATTTGTCAAATACAGTAAACAGAGCGCCTTTTTTCTCTTTATTTGTTATTATTTCTGTTTTACTTTACATCTACGCTACCTACCTAAAAAGCACGCCTTTAATAGGAAATATTGTTATTTCAATACTCGTGGCATTAAGTATTATTATTGTTGGAATTTTTGAATTACTACCAGCTACAAATCCTATAAATCAAAAAATTCAGTTTACTTTTTTTAGAGTTATTTTTGATTATGCGCTGTTTGCTTTTTCAATAAATTTACTTCGAGAAATAACTAAAGACATTGAGGATATTGAGGGGGATACTGAGGCTAATTTAAATACTTTACCTATTGCCATTGGTAAAAATAGAACTATAACAATGTTAGCTATTTTAAATTTTATTCCTTTAATAGGAACTGTATTTTATGTCATCTCAACTCTTTACAAACAACCCATAGTTGTTGGCTATTTTTTAATTTTTATTGTGGCGCCTCTTCTCTATATCACCATAAAAACATTCAGTTCAGAAACAAAAAAAGACTACAATCTTTTAAGTAAAATGTATAAATTAGTTATGCTATTTGGCATGTTTTCATTACTTTTATACAAGTATGTTATACTTAATTAATGCTGTACGAAAAACTTAAAAACCATCACATCATATTAGCATCTGGTTCGCCAAGGCGACAGGCATTTTTTAAAGATTTGGGTTTAGATTTTGAAGTAAGATTAAAACCGGTAATTGAAGAATATCCCGAGCGTTTAAAACATTTTGAAATCAGTGATTATCTAGCTCAACTAAAAGCATTGCCTTACAAAAACGACTTAAGACCTATTGATATTTTAATAACCAGTGATACTATTGTTTGGAACGAAGGTAAAGCCTTAGGTAAACCCATTGATGAGTCCGATGCTTTTAAAATTTTAAAATCATTAAGTAATAAAACCCATGAGGTAATCACATCTGTTTGTTTTACAACTACAACCTTCGAAAAAACTTTATCTGACATTACAAAAGTGACCTTTAAAACTTTAAGTGACGAGGAAATTTTATACTACATAAACACTTGTAAACCTTTTGATAAAGCTGGGGCTTATGGTATTCAAGAATGGATTGGGCAAATAGGTGTGACAAAAATTGAAGGCTCTTATTTTAACGTTATGGGGTTGCCTGTGCATCTTGTTTACAAAACGTTAAATGCAATAGCAGCAACGCTTTAAGTTCGTAACTTTATAAAAAAAACCATCATGTTAAAAAAAGTTACTAAAATCAAACTTTCATTTTATACTATCCTAGTATTATTAACAGTGCTTTCTTCTTGTAAAAAACAAAATAAAGAAGTTGGTTATAACATAGAAAGCAAAATAGAGCATGAAACAGAACCAAAAAAAACTAAAGTAAAACTTACACCTGAATTTAAAGCCTATTGGTATGCTGGTGAAGCTGAAATTTCTTCTTATAAATTACAACAAGCACGTTATGGCGAAATGAGAGTGGGTTACGCTGTTTTAGTTTATGTTACCGAGGAGTTTTTACCAGAAAAACAAGTTAAAGCTGATTATAGAAGTTCTGAAAATATACCGGTTTTAAAACTAAATGCTACAAAAAATTTTCTAACTGGCATTTATCCGTACTCAATTATGCAGAGTACGTTTTATCCAATAGCTAATAATTACCATGCTTTAAAAGTATCGGCTTCTGTACAGGAATGGTGCGGACATGTATATACGCAACTTAATAATAAAGATCAATTTGAAATAACTTCTCATTCGTATTTCGGGAATGAAGGCGATCAAAATTTCACTTTAAAGAAAAGTATTTTAGAAAATGAATTATGGGTTCAGATAAGAATCAATCCAAAATCTTTGCCCGTAGGCGATTTAGAAATTATCCCCGCATTTGAATATACAAGATTAAGACACATTGATATAAAACCATATAAAGCTTTAGCTTCACTAAATAATAACACCTATTCCATTTCCTATCCTGAATTAAATAGAACCATCTCAATACAATTCAATCCTAAGTTCCCCTATGATATTTTTGAATGGTCAGAAACTTCTACAAGCAGTTTTGGTGACAATTCTGAAATGATGACTACAAAAGCCACCTTGTTAAAAACCATAAAATCTCCCTACTGGCAAAAAAATCATAATGAAGACGAAAAACTCAGAGAAACACTACTTTTAAATTAAACTGATTTAATTATGATATGTATATTTGTATAAACCTCAAACCATATTTATGTTTATAAACGACTACAAAAATGAATTAATTATTAGTCTAATAGTCATAATTTCATTGTTGATTTTAAGATTTATAACACAATTTACAGTAACAAAAATTGCTAAAAGAAACGATATTAATGATGCCAGAATAAGACTCATCAGACGTTACATAACGGTAACCATTTTTTTTATAGGCATATTAATTGAAGCTTTAGTTTTCGGGACAGAATTTCATGATTTAGCCGTTATTTTCTCTTCTGTATTTGCTGTAATAGGGATTGGTTTATTTGCAATATGGTCTATTTTAAGTAACATAACTTCTGGTATTATCATGTTTTTTAACTTTCCTTATAAAGTAGGAGATAAAATAGAAATACATGATAAAGATTTCCCCATAACCGCAATTATTGAAGATATTAGAGCGTTTCAAATACACTTACGACTTGAAAATGGTGATTTGGTAACCTATCCAAACAATCTTATGTTACAAAAAGCAGTTACACTAATCAAAAAAGATGCGATTGATGATATCTTGGATGATGGTAGTGATGCTGTATAAATATTACATATATTTATATAATAATGCTACAAATGTCTAAAAAAATAAGAAGCCAAAAATCCAAAAAAAAAGTAGGTCAAATACCTGGCAGCGTTATATATACTGGAGAAAAATCTAATCAAAAATTATTTATAGAAGCATTCGATTACACGAAAGATTACGTTGTTGAAAAAGAACTTACCAACGTTGAAGAATGTTTTGATTTTGAAGAAGGCTCTATTACTTGGATTAACATAAATGGTTTAAACCACGTAAAAGCCATCGAAAAAATTGGAGAACATTACGAGTTACACCCTTTAGTACTTGAAGATATAGTTAACATCTCACAGCGTCCAAAAATTGATGAGTACGATGATTATCTTTTTGTAGTCTTAAAAATGTTGTATTATGATGCTAACGAAAAAATAGTCTCAGAACAAGTAAGTTTTATATTAGGTAAAGATTACGTTTTATCGTTTCAAGAATCTGAAGGGGATGTATTTGATTCTGTTAGAGAGCGCATTAGGCATGCCAAAGGGCGTGTACGCTCCATGAAGTCCGATTATTTACTTTACGTTTTAATTGATGCCGTTGTAGACCATTATTTTAGCGTTATAGAAATTTTAGGTGACAAAATTGAAGACTTCGAAACCGAAATATTTTCAGGCAATGTTAAAGAAGATATCAGCAAAGAAATTCAAGATTTAAAACGCGAAATATTACGCGTACGTCGCGCCATTTTTCCACTACGCGAAGTGCTAAACCGGATAGAAAAAAACGAAAGTGCGCTTGTCGATCCAAAAACACACACCTACTACCGGGATATTTACGACCATTTAATACAAGTCTCAGAAAACATTGACATATACCGTGAAATGATTTGGAGTTTAATGGATATGTACATGACAACCATTAGCAATAAAATGAACGAAGTCATGAAAGTACTTACCATAATGGCATCCATTTTTATCCCGTTAACCTTTATTGCAGGTGTATATGGCATGAATTTCGAATACATCCCAGAACTAAAATACAAAAACGCCTATTTCGTCCTTTGGGGCGTTATGATTGTGATATTTTTAGGGATGCTACTCTATTTTAAAAGAAAAAAGTGGTTATAAACAATCATTTTTTTGCGTTACCTTAAGGTCAGGCTATCCGATGCATCTTTTTTTCGTACCTCAAAAAAGGATGCCGCTACTATCCTTAACGCAAACAAAAAAAACAAACTTGCAAACTTACAAAACCATTAGTAAGCAAACAGGTTGCAAATTTGTAACCGCTAAGCTATTTATCAATTGATTTAGTCAGAAAAAACAACTAAATTCGTTTATTATTAGATATAAAACAATAAAACGATTTCATATCTTGACGTTAAACGAGCTAAAAAACAAATAGCATTCAACATCAAGCGTTAAATAAAAACTAAAACCAAGATAATCGTTGGTTTCTTTTTTATATTTGGTTTTTAGCTAAACCAAAAACATGAATAAACGTTTATTTTTAATATTTATAGGTCTTTTAACTACATCATTTTCACAAGCACAAAAACCAAAAACCCCTGCATCTTCAGAGATTTACGAATCTATTCAAAAACTAAATTTTTTAGGTTCAGTACTGTATGTAGCTGCACATCCAGATGATGAAAACACGAGGTTAATCTCCTACATGGCTAACCAAGAAAAAGCAAGAACTGCTTATTTATCATTAACTCGAGGTGATGGCGGTCAAAATCTTATTGGTCCAGAAATTAGAGAACTTTTAGGAGTTATTAGAACGCAAGAATTATTGGCTGCAAGAGGTGTTGATGGTGGCGAACAGCTATTTACTAGAGCCAACGATTTTGGTTATTCTAAACATCCTGATGAAACCTTAAGTATTTGGAATAAAGAGCAAGTTTTAAGCGATGTGGTTTTAGCCATTAGAAAGTTTAAACCAGATGTGATTATTAATAGATTTGATCACAGAACACCTGGCTCTACACACGGACATCACACAAGTTCTGCCATGTTAAGTATGGAGGCTTTTGATTTAGTTAATAATAAAGAGGCGTATCAAGAGCAACTAAAAAAAGTGAATGTATGGCAGCCTAAACGTATTTTTTTTAACACAGGTTGGTGGTTTTTTGGAAGTGAAGAAAATTTTGAAAAAGCTGATAAAAGTAATTTAATAAGTTTTGATGTTGGCGTGTATTATCCTATAAAAGGATTATCAAACAACGAGGTAGCATCCTTAGCCAGTAGCCAGCATTTATGCCAAGGTTTTGGAAGGTTAGCACAACGTGGCTCTCAAAACGAATACATCGAATTTTTAAAAGGAGCACCTTTATTAGGTGATAATGATGTTTTTGCAGGAATCGATACCAGCTGGAACCGTGTAAAAGGCGGTAAAGCTATTGGAGATATTTTATATGAATTAGAAAACAATTTTAATTTTAAAAATCCTTCGTCACACATGTCACAACTTCTTGAGGCTTATAAATTAATTGATAAGCTAGAAGATGAACATTGGAAAACACAAAAAATAAATCAGTTAAAATCCATCATGGAAATGTGTGCTGGTTTGTACTTAGAAGCTTCAGCAGAAACGAATTGGGCAACTCCTGGTGAGTTAATAAAACTAAATGTTGAAGTTTTAAACCGTAGTAATAAAAATATAACGTTGGAGAGTTTTGAGAGTTCGAATGGGTTAAAAGTTATCAAACAAATCCCGCTAAAAGAAAACACAAAATATGGCTTCAACGAAAGTTTAATTATTGATAAAAATCAAAATATTACAACACCTTATTGGTTAAGCGAAAAAGGCTCTTTGGGCATGTACAAAGTATTAAATGATGCTTTAATTGGCTTACCTGAAACGCCTAGAGATTTAAAAATTGATTTCAATCTTTTAATTAATAATGTGCCTATAACGTTTACTAAAGTTATCATTCAGCGTTACTCAAAACCAGATAAAGGTGAATTGTATCGCCCTTTTGAAATCATACCTGCGGCATCAGCAAAAATAAACGAAAAAGTAATCATTTTTGATAACGATAAACAACGTGAGATTAAAGTGGTTGTGAAATCTGGCCGCAATAATATACAAGGTTTTATTGATATTGCACATCCTAAAGAATGGAGTGTGTATCCTGAAAAACAAAAAATTGAGATTAAAAATAAAGGAGAAGAACAAACACTCGTTTTCACGATTATTCCTCCCAAAAATCAAAGTGAAGGATTGATAACGCCTATGGTGCATATTGACGATAGCGTTTATACCAAAGAACTTATTGAGATTGGTTATGAGCACATTCCTTTCCAAACAGTTTTATTACCAAGTGAGTCTAAAATTGTACGTTTAGATATTAAAAAGAAAGGTGATAACATTGGTTATATACAAGGTGCTGGCGATGTGGTACCTGAAAGTTTAGAGCAAATTGGATATAACGTAAGAATTTTAGAACCCGAAGAAATTAACGGTGAAAATTTAAGTAATTTAGATGCTATTGTAGTTGGTATTAGAGCATTCAACACACTAGAAACTTTAAAGTTTAAGCAACAACAATTGTTTGATTTTGTTGCCAATGGCGGTAATATGATTGTGCAATATAATACAAGTCGTGGTTTACAGGTTGATAATTTAGCACCTTACGATTTGAAATTATCGAGAGATCGTGTAACTGATGAGAATTCGGAAGTACGTTTTTTAAATCCTAATCACGAGATATTAAACTCCCCAAATACCATTACCAAAAAAGATTTTGAAGGCTGGACGCAAGAACGTGGTTTATATTTTCCAGATAGTTGGTCTGAGGCGTTTACCCCTATTCTTTCAATGAATGATAAAGATGAAACCCCAAAAGATGGTAGTCTTTTGGTTGCAAAACATGGTAAAGGTTATTATATTTATACAGGTTTGAGCTTTTTTAGAGAGTTCCCAGAAGGTGTATCTGGCGCTTACCGCTTATTTGCAAATATGCTTTCTATTGGTAAAGAAAATCTTAAACTAGAAGCTAAACTAAACGATTAAAGATGACTGAAGACCATGAAAAAAAACAACCTTGGTTAAAACTCTACTCCATAGTTTTAATTACAAATGCCATTTATATCATTATATTTTATCTAATCATGCAAGCCTTTTAAATCATGCAAACTTTAGATTGGATAGATTGGGCAGTACTTATAGCCACCTTATTAACAATTGTTGGCTATGGTACTTGGAAAACCAGGAATAGCACAAGCGTGCAAGATTATCTAAAAGGTGGCAATACCTCAAAATGGTGGACTATAGGTTTATCGGTTATGGCAACTCAAGCCAGCGCTATAACTTTTTTATCTACTACAGGACAAGCTTTTTCTGATGGCATGGGATTTGTTCAATTTTACTTTGGCTTACCTATAGCCATGGTAGTTATTTGTATGGTTTTTATTCCGCTCTATCATCGCTTAAAAGTTTATACAGCTTATGAGTTTTTAGAAAATCGTTTCGATTTAAAAACCAGAAGTCTTACTGCCATTTTATTTTTAATTCAACGAGGGTTATCTGCAGGCATCACCATTTTTGCACCTGCCATAATTTTATCAATTGTTTTAGGTTGGAATATTATAACCCTAAACATTATTATTGGTTTACTCGTCATTGTCTACACCGTTTCTGGAGGTACGAAAGCAGTAACCGTAACTCAAAAACAACAAATGTTCGTCATTTTTGCTGGTATGTTAGCAGCTTTAGTTGTGATTTTAACTTTAATTCCTGAAGATGTTTCTTTTACAAAAGCTTTAGATATTGCAGGTGCTAATGGCCGTATGGAAGTTTTAGATTTTTCATTTGATTTGGAAAACAGATATACGGTTTGGTCTGGATTAATAGGAGGTACTTTTTTGGCTTTAGCTTATTTTGGTACTGATCAAAGTCAGGTACAGCGCTATCTTTCAGGGAAATCAAAAAAAGAGATGCAAATGGGATTAATTTTTAATGGTTTATTAAAAGTGCCCATGCAATTTTTTATTTTAATAGTAGGTGTTATGGTTTTTGTATTTTATCAATTTAATCCAGCACCATTAAATTTTATAGATGCTTCAACTAATAAGGTCTTAGCCTCAGAGTATTCTAAACAATATCAAGAACTTCAAGAAGAACAAAATAAGTTATTCAACAGAAAAAAAGAATTAAGTATTCAACTTTCAAATAGTGAAAACGAAAGTTTACGTAAAGATTTATTTGTTTTAGATAGTATTGATAAATCTCACCGCTTACAATCAAAATATTTAATCAAAAGAGCTATTGACACCTCTTATGCAAACTCCTATGATAAACTAAATGCTGAATTAAATACATTTGAGGTATATAGTGCAGTTTACAAAGAAAAAAAGGAAGCGCTGAATACCTTATACAAAGCAGCTGCTAAAGACACCGAAACGAATGACAGAGATTATATGTTTATTTCGTTTATACTAAAATATTTACCAAAAGGCCTTATTGGACTCCTACTTGCTGTTATTTTAAGTGCAGCCATGTCTTCAACAGCCTCTGAAATTAATGCTTTAGCTACCATAACTTCGATTGATTTATATGGTCGAAATTTAAAGGAAGAAAAGGATGATGATCATATGGTAAAGGCTACTAAAATATTTACATTTATTTGGGGGTTAATTGCTATTGTTATTGCTTGTTTTGCAAATCTTGCTGAAAATTTAATTCAACTAGTAAACATAATCGGATCTATATTTTACGGGAATGTTTTAGGTATATTCCTTTTAGCATTCTTCATAAAATTTGTAAAAGGAAATGCTGTTTTTTTGGCTGCTATCATTACTCAAATTATAGTAATTGTTGGTTGGTGGTTTAATTGGATGCCTTATTTATGGCTAAATTTATTTGGCTGTATTTTAGTAATAGTTACTGCGCTTTTAATACAATTAATACAAAAAGAAAATGTCAAAATATCATAAAGTAATCAATTGGGGTATTATTGGGTTAGGTTCTATTGCTCATAAATTTGCACAAGATTTAATAAAGCTAGAGCATACTAAATTGTATGCTGTAGCTTCAAGAACGCAAGAAAAAGCAACTGATTTTGCCAATAAATATGATGCAACAAAGGCCTATTCTAGTTATGAAGATTTAGTAAACGATCCCTTTATTGAGGCTGTTTATATAGCAACTCCGCATATTTTACATAAAGAAAACACCATACTTTGCCTAAATAAAGGTAAAGCTGTTTTATGTGAAAAACCTTTTGCAATGAATGCTATTGAGGTAAAAGACATGATAGCTTCTGCAAAAAAGAATAACACCTTATTGATTGAAGCCTTGTGGACTTATTTTTTACCACATTATCAATTTGTAGTTGATGCTTTAAAACATAAAACCTATGGTGACCTGTTAAATATGGAAGCCAGTTTTGGGTTTTACAGAGATTTTGATGGTGAAGCTAGACTATTTAAAAAAGAACTTGGCGGTGGTAGTTTATTAGATATAGGTATTTACCCGATATTTGCAGCACTTTCAACCATAGGTAAGCCACAAAGTATAGAGGCAAATGCCACATTTTTTGATAATGGTGCAGACTCTTCTTGTGAAATGGTTTTTAATTATGATAACAATATCAAGGCAAAATTGACTGCTTCACTCCTTGAAAATTTACCCTGCGAGGCTATTTTTAAGTGTGAATTAGCAACTATTAAAATTAATAGAATGTTTCACAGTCCTGCTACTTTGTCAATCATAAAAGATGGAAAAGAAGATATCAAAGATTTCAATTACAAAACCATTGGGTATAACTACGAAATACTTCATTTTAATAAGCTTCTTCGAGAGGGCAAAAAAGAAAGCGATATCATGACTTTCGATTTTAGTAAAAATCTTATCAGTCTATTAGATGATGTTAGAAACCTTATTAACCTTCATTACTAAATCTTAAAAGTATAGTTTTTGAGTCTTTAAGTTAATTTTATTTGTCTATATGTAAAGTTTGTTTTACTTTTGAAAAATCAATCATATTAATCAATTATAAAACGAACAAATGAAAACACATTATTTATTACCAAACAAGTACAAAAAAATTGGATGGGTACTTTTTATTTTAGGCATACTATTAGGTCTGGTATTACAAATTTTTGATTTTGAAGAAGACGCTTTATTCGATTTTAATTTTATTGATAATTTAGGGTTTGAATTTTTAGATGAAATTATATGTATTCTCATCATATTTGGTGGTCTTTTGGTAGGATTCACTAAAGAAAAAATTGAAGATGAGTTTATTTACAAACTCCGAAGCGATTCCTTGGTTTGGGCTATTATACTAAACTATGTAGTTTTATTACTCACAGTGATATTTATTTACGAAGACAACTTTTTTACCGTTTTAGTTTACAATATGTTTACGCCATTAATTTTCTTCATCATTCGATTTAATTTTTTAAAACTAAAATCTGATAGCGATGAAGAATAATATTAAAGTACAACGTGCCATATTTGATATGACACAAGCAGATTTAGCTAATAAAATAGGTGTTAGTAGGCAAACAATCAATGCCATGGAAAAAAATAAATATGTACCATCTACAGTTCTATCACTTAAAATCTCCAAACTCTTTAAAAAGCCAGTAGAAGAAATTTTCTTTTTAGATGATGAAGATTAACTCCATAAAAAAACGCAACTAAAATTGGTTGCGTTTTTTTTATTTAGTAATCCAGAAACTACATAGCTCCCCACTCTTTCAAGGAATCTTTATTCATTTTAACATAATCAGCATTTCCAGCTGTTTCAGCACCAGCTAAAGATTTTTTAGCAGTTTCAATAGCTGCTTTTTTATCACCAGCTTTAGCATAAATTAACGATTGTTGTCTTAATTGCCAATAAGCAGGTTTTTCAACCATAGACATAGCTTTATCCATCCATTCTTTTGCTTGCTTAATATCTTTATCTGTAGTAGCATAATAAACAGCAGCACTGTAATAATCATTTGCAGTTGGTCCATTCATTACTTTTTTAAGACTAGCCAAAACAATATCATCTGTAGGCACAGTAAATGGCACTCCAACAGCTGTTTTCTCCCAAACTATATCTAAAGTAGCACCGTTGGTAGTTATATTATTAATATCAATTGTAAAAGTTTCTACATCAAAAGGAAACTTATTTACTTCAGCTTTAACTCTAGCAGCCACTTTAGTTTCATCTAAGTTAGCTGGAGCACCTCCACCTTCAAATTCAGTGTAAAAAATAATATCCCAAGTATCAACTGCAGGAACAGAAAATATGGCATACGTTCCAGCTTTAAGAGTAGTTCCATCTACTACCACATCGGTACTAAAAGTTACTTTTGTTCTTGCATTAGCACCAGTTCTCCATAATTTTCCAAAAGGCACTAAATCACCAAAAATAGTTCGCCCTTTCATACTTGGGCGCGAGTAATCTAAACTCACAGTAGTTAAACCTACCATTTGTTCCATTTTAGAAGCAGGACTTGGTGCAGGTGTTAAAATCTGAGCATTTACAGTACCCATCGTACCAAATGCTAATAATAGTAATAGTAGTTTTTTCATTTTAAAAAGTGTTAAATAATTTAAGTTTTATGTTTGCATAAAATTACGGATACAAATTTCTTTAAATGTTAACAAAACCATAAAATAAGGTATTGTATATTTGTTCAAAATATTTTTTTTAACGTTACTAAAATGGTCGGACTTTACACTATATATTTTGCAAAAAAAAGCAAAATGATACCACTCAAATCCTTAACGAAAACAAGTTAAAATATGAAACAATTTTACTCCGAAACCTTAGGAACATTTGCTATGATATTTTGTGGTTGTGGTGCCATGACTATTAACGAAATAACCAATAATAGCATTTCACATGTTGGGGTAGCAATCACCTGGGGTCTTATAGTAATGGCGATGATTTATGCCTTTGGAGAAGTTTCTGGAGCACATTTTAACCCTGCAGTAACTATAGGTTTTGCTTTTGCAAAAAAATTCTCATGGAAAAAAGTGCCATCATATATTTTAGCGCAAGCCATTGGAGCGATTTTAGCCATTTTTGTTTTATGTATTTTATTTCCCGAAAGCCAATTTTTAGGAGAAACTACACCTAAAGATGGTTTTCCTTCATACAAAGCAGCTATTTTAGAATTTATACTTACCTTTTTTTTGATGGTAGTTATTATTAATGTATCAACAGGTAGTAAAGAAATTGGATCAATGGCTGCTGTAGCAGTTGGTGGTGTTATACTTTTAGAGGCTATGTTTGCTGGTCCCATAACAAAAGCTTCAATGAATCCTATTCGCTCTATCGCCCCTGCCCTTTTTACAGGTAATTTCCAATATTTATGGCTTTATATTACCGCTCCTATATTAGGTGCTATTAGTGCTGTGTCAAGCTGCAAATTAGTTAAAGACAACCAGTGTTGTTAAATTTAACTTAAAGTTTAAATTTATTTTGTTTAACAATTATAGTAATTAGTTAAACGTTTTGTATCTTTACCGTAAATTTAAAACTTATGGCAAAGAAAAAAACAATTACCAAAAATGACATCATTTCATTTTACATGGAATATGTTTTAGAATATGACCAAAACCCAAAATCTGTATTTGTTTTTTCTAAAATAAGTAATTTTGAGGAAGTTAAATTTTACGAACACTTCTCATCATTCGAAGCTGTTGAGAAAGGTATTTTTGAAGCATTTCTAACAAACTCAATAAAAACACTTCACAAAAGCGAAGATTACAAAATTTTTGATTCAAGAAATAAACTATTAAGCTTTTATTTCACTTTTTTTGAGAATTTAACAGCCAATAGAAGTTATGTTAAACATGTGCTTTATAAATATAAAAACAATTTAAAGGGTTTGCAAACACTATCTGGTTTAAAACAACATTTCACCAATTACATTGGAGATTTAGAAATACAAATGTTAGATGTTAAGCAAGCACAAATTGAAAAAATTCAAGAAAAAACTTTAAAAGAAACTGCTTGGTTTCAATTGTTATTAACTATAAAATTCTGGTTAGACGATACCTCTTCATCATTTGAGAAAACAGACATATTTATTGAGAAGTCTGTTAATACAAGTTTTGATGTTTTAGATATTGCACCTCTTAAAAGTGTCATAGATCTTGGGAAATTCTTATTCAAAGAAAAATTTCAAATGAACTAATATATATTAATGAAAACCATAGATAAAATACCTACTTCAAAAATTCAACGTGCTAGTAAATTAGTTTCTACAGGAGCTAAAGTTGGTGTGAATTATTTAAAATATTATGGCGACAAAATAATAAATACAGAAATAGAGGCAAAGGAACGTCTAAATAAAAGTAACGCTTCTGATATTTATGATGGTTTAAAGCAACTAAAAGGAAGTGCTTTAAAAGTAGCACAAATGCTAAGTATGGAAAAAAGCATTTTGCCACAAGCATATGTAGAGAAATTTTCGTTAGCACAATTTTCTGTACCACCATTATCACCACCACTAGTTATAAAAACATTTAAAAAATATTTTGGAGAACACCCAAATGAATTATTCGATACTTTCAACGCAACTTCTGTAAACGCTGCCAGCATCGGTCAGGTGCATATAGCAGAAAAGAATGGGAAAAAACTTGCTGTGAAAATCCAATACCCAGGAGTTGCGGAAAGTATTGCTTCAGATTTAGCTATGGTAAAACCTATTGCAATGAGTATGTTTAATATAAAAGGTAAAGATTCTGATAAATATTTTAAAGAGGTTGAAAACAAATTAGTTGAAGAAACAAATTATATTTTAGAAGTTGAACAAAGTAAAGAAATTGCTTTAGCTTGTAAACACATTCCTAACTTAAAATTTCCAATTTATTACGAAGATTTATCATCAGAAAGAATAATTACTATGGATTATATGGAAGGTGAGCATCTTTCAGAATTTACAGCTTATAATACAAATCAGGAAAAATCAAATAAATTAGGGCAAGCACTTTGGGACTTTTATATGTTTCAAATTCATACACTTAAAAAAGTACATGCAGACCCACATCCTGGAAACTTTTTAATATCAGAAGAAGGAGAATTAATAGCTTTAGATTTTGGATGTATGAAATCCATTCCTATGGAATTTTACACACCTTATTTTGAGTTAGCTAAGAAGGAGATTATTAATGATAGTAATCATTTTACATCTAAGTTATATGAGCTTGAAATATTAAGAAATGATGACAGTAAAGAAGAATTAGAGTTTTTCACCAACATGTTCCACGAAATGTTAAGCTTATTTACACAACCTTTTCATTCAGAAGTTTTTGATTTTTCAAATGTTGATTTTTTTGGAAAAATAGCTGAATTGGGTGAGCGATACTCAAAAAGTACAGATTTAAAAAAGATGAATGCCAATAGAGGTTCTAAACATTTTATCTATATAAATAGAACCTTCTTCGGGCTATACAATTTAATGTTTGATTTAAAAGCTCAACATATTAAAATTAATAATTTCAAAAGCTTATAATGACTTATTTTAGTGAAGAAGCTATACAAAACCTTGAACATATTTATAAAATTAACCTTATAAATTGTTGTTCCGGTTATAAATCAGCAAATTTGATTGGCACAAAATCTGCTAACGGTATTGAAAATGTGGCTGTATTTAGTTCTGTTACTCACATAGGTTCCAGTCCAGCAATGTTAGGTTTTTTTTTACGGCCAAATACGGTTATAAGAAATACCTACGAAAACCTTAAAGAAACAGGTTTTTATACAATTAATCACATCCACAAAAGTATTCTTGAAGATGCTCACCACACATCTGCAAAATATGATAGTTCTATTTCAGAATTTGATGTCACAAATTTAATTTCAGAATACATAAATGATTTTTATGCGCCATTTGTAAAAGATACTCCAATTAAAATGGCAATGCAATTTGTTGAAGAATATGACATTAAGGCAAATAATACCATCCTAGTTATTGGTAAAATAATAGGTTTATATATTAATGATGAATTAATAGAAAATGATGGATTTGTAAATCTTCCTAAGGCTGAAATAGCAGCAATAAATGGATTAGACGGTTATTCGATTCCGGAAAATAAAATTCGTTTTGGTTATCAAAGACCGAAATCTTAATTCTTAAAAATGACTATTCTTGTTACAGGAGCTACTGGTTACATTGGTAAACGGCTTATACCGTATCTTGTCAATGAAGGTAATCATGTAGTTTGTGCTATTAGAGATAAATTGCGTGCTGATAAAAGTTACTTAGAAGAAGAATTAATTGAGGTGGTTGAAGTTGATTTTTTAAAACCTGAAACACTAAATAATATTCCAAAAAATATTGATGTTGCTTATTATTTAATTCACTCAATGTCTAATTCTTCAAATAATTTTGAATCACTTGAAGAAGCATGTGCTATAAATTTTAAAAATTATATTGAAACTACCAATACGAAACAGGTAATTTATTTAAGTGGCATTACTAACGAAAAGGAGCTATCTAAACATTTACGCTCTAGAAAAAATGTTGAAGATATTTTAGCTTCAAAAAAATATGCAACTACAATCTTTAAAGCAGGAATTATTGTAGGTTCAGGAAGTTCTTCATTTGAAATTATTAGAGATTTAGTTGAAAAACTTCCTTTTATGATAGCTCCAAAATGGTTAAATACAAAAACACAACCACTAGCTGTAAGAGATGTTTTATCCTTTCTATATGGAGCAGTTGGAAACGAGAATTTATTTAACAAAAAATATGATGTTTTTGGTCCAGAAATTTTAACCTACAAAGAGTTACTCCTTCAATTTGCAGAAGTTCGAAATTTAAAACGTTACATTTTAACAGTTCCTGTAATGACACCAAAATTATCGTCATATTGGTTGTATTTTGTAACATCTACTTCATACAAACTAGCGTCTTCTTTAGTTGATAGCATGGGAATTCAGATTATTGGAAAACCAAGTGATATCAATAAAAAACTTGGTGTGAATCCATTAACATATAAACAAGCTGTTAAACTAGCCTTTGAGAAAATAGAACAAAATAGTATAATTTCTAGTTGGAAAGATTCCATGATTAGTAGTGGTACATTACGTAATAATTTACATAAATACATTAATGTACCTAAATACGGTTGCTTTAAAGATTATAAAACTAAAGAGGTTAAAGATGCTAATAAAACTATTGATAAAATTTGGAGAATTGGCGGTTCTACTGGCTGGTATTATGGTACATTTTTATGGAAACTAAGAGGTTACATAGATAAACTTTTTGGTGGAATTGGTTTAAGAAGAGGGAGAACAAGTCCAACCGAACTACACACAGGAGATGCTTTAGATTTTTGGAGGGTAATTTTTGCAGATAAAAAGGAAAAAAAACTACTTCTTTATGCAGAAATGCGATTACCCGGTGAAGCTTGGTTAGAGTTTAAAATTGAAGATAATATGCTTAAGCAAACGGCTACTTTTAGACCTCGTGGTCTTTGGGGACGCATATATTGGTATAGTGTATTACCGTTTCATGGGTTTATTTTTAAAGGCATGATTAATAAATTAGTAGATGTCAAAAATTAAAAAACAGCATTTACCTCAAAAAATATGTATAACATGCAACTTACCATTTAGCTGGAGAAAAAAATGGGGAAAAAATTGGGAAAATGTAAAATATTGTAGTGAAAAATGCAGGAGAAACAAAACACCACAGGATTAGTTTGGTTTAGAAACGATTTGAGAGTACAAGATAATAGAGTGTTAAATAATGCTATCACAAGTCATAAATCAGTTATTTCGTGTTATTTTTTTGATCCTAGACATTTTGAAAATTCAGCTTTTGGTTTTAAAAAAACCGAAAAATACAGAGCAAAGTTTTTAATTGAAACTATTCATGATTTAAGAAAAAATCTACAAGAACTTAATATTGAACTTTTTGTATACTTCGATAAACCAGAAGACCTTCTTTTTAAATTGACTGAAGCGTATAACATACAATCCATTTATTTTCAAAAAGAATGGACTAGCGAAGAAACAGATGTTTATAAAAACGCAAAATCTTATTTACCAGAAAATGTAAAATTTATCGAGATTTTCGATCAATTTCTATATCATCCAGAAGATATCAACATGTCGGTTTCGGAAATTCCACAAGTATTTACAAACTTTAGGAAAATCGTAGAGAAAAACACTATGATTAGGCCTTCCATAAAAAATGATTCATCCGAAAAAATAAAAAGTATTCAAAATAAAACCACAATCCCAACCTTAAAAGATTTAGGTTTTGAGAATTTTGAAATACATGTAAAAACAGCGTTCCCATTTAAAGGTGGTGAAACGGATGCTTTAAAAAGGCTGAAACATTACTTTTTTGAAACCAAAAAACTTGGAGTTTATAAAAAAACAAGAAACGGATTACTTGGTATTGATTATAGCTCGAAATTCTCAGCTTGGTTAGCAAATGGTAGTATTTCTGCTAGAACTATTTATTGGGAAATCGTAAATTTTGAAAATGAATATCATAAAAATGATTCTACTTATTGGCTCATTTTTGAATTGATTTGGCGTGACTATTTTAAATATATTTCACTTAAACATCAAAATAATATTTTTAAAATTGGCGGTATACTAAATGAAAAATATCACTGGAAATTGGATGAATCCCAAATTCAAAAATGGATAAACGGAGAAACCAAATCCACGTTTGTTAACGCCAATATGATAGAACTTAAAAAAACAGGATGGATGAGTAACCGAGGTAGGCAAAATGTGGCTTCGTTTTTTGCCAAAGATATGTTACTTGATTGGAGAGTTGGCGCTGCTTATTTTGAATCTATGCTTATTGATTATGATGTACATAGCAATTATGGGAATTGGATGTATGTGTCTGGTGTAGGAAACGACCCTAGAGATAGAAAATTTAATGTGGACTTACAAGCTAAAAACTATGATAGCCTTGGTAAGTTTCAAAAAACATGGTTACAAGAAACACTTTTTTAAATGAAAACATTGAGGCTCATATTAGGCGACCAACTAAACATCAAACATTCTTGGTTTAAACAAACTAATGATGATGTGGTGTATTGCCTTTTTGAAATGAAACAAGAAACCGATTATGTAAAACATCACATTCAAAAAGTTATTAGTTTTTTTGCTGCAATGCGTCAGTTTTCTCAAGATTTAAAAAATAAAGGACATCAAGTAATTTATTTGAAAATTAATGATAAAAAAAATACTCAAAAATTAACAAATAATCTTTCAGTATTAATTAAAGACAACCACATCGAATGTTTTGAATACATATTCCCTGATGAATATCGATTAGACAAACAATTAGTTGATTTTTGTAAATCATTACAAATTAAAACAGACGTTGTTTCTGCTGAGCATTTTTATACCAATCGCAATGATTTAGGTACATTTTTCAAAGGCAAAAAGCAATACCTCATGGAAAATTTCTATCGAGATATGCGAAAAAAACATGATATTTTAATGATTGGCGATCAGCCTGAGGGCGGAAAATGGAATTTTGATAAAAGCAACAGAAATAAATGGAAAGGAGATATTAAAATACCAGCTTTTAAGTCTTTTAAAAATGACACTACACAAGTATTAAAGGATATTGAAAAAGCAGAAATTGAAACCATTGGGATAATCAAAACTAAAAACTTTGAATACCCCATAACGAGAGTTCAGGCATTAGAACAGCTAAAATATTTTTGCGAGTATTTACTTATTCATTTTGGCGATTATCAAGATGCCATGCATACAGATGAAAACTATCTATTTCATTCAAGATTATCATTTGCAATGAATTTGAAATTGATTTCACCAAAAGATATTGTAATTTCTGTAATGAACTACTATAAAAAACAAAATGATAACATCGACATTTCTCAAGTTGAAGGTTTTATAAGACAAATTATAGGATGGCGTGAATATATGCGAGGTATGTATTGGGCTTTGATGCCCGAATACAAAGAAAAAAATGAACTAAAAAACCATAATAAGCTTCCTGATTTTTACTGGACAGGAAAAACAAAAATGAATTGTTTAAAACATGCCATAACCAATTCTATTGAGAATAGCTATGCGCATCATATACAGCGTTTAATGGTTACCGGAAATTATGCGTTACTAACTCAAACAAATCCAGAGGAAGTTGATGCTTGGTATTTAGGTATTTATATTGATGCTATTGAGTGGGTACAACTTACCAATACTAGAGGGATGAGCCAATTTGCAGATGGTGGAAAAATAGCCACGAAACCTTATGTATCATCAGGCTCTTACATCAATAAAATGAGTAACTATTGTTCTAATTGCCACTATAATAAAAACACAAAAACAGAAAAAGATGCTTGCCCCTTTAATAGCCTATATTGGAATTTTCTTGATGATAAACGAGAACAATTAGGTACTAATTTTAGAATGGGCATAATGTATAACTTGCTTGATAAAATTGACAAAAAAGAGCTGCAAAACATAAAAGAAAAAGCAAAACATATTATAGAGAATCCTAATGAATATTAAACCTAATGTACATATTGTTTGGCTAAAGCGTGATTTACGTTTGCAGGATAATGAAGCTATTCACAAGGCATTATCATCAGGTAAACCTGTATTGTTACTTTACGTGTTTGAACAGCTATTAATTAACGATTCGCATTACAGTAAAAGACACTGGGATTTTATTAAGCAATCTATTAAAGATTTAAATAAGGAGTTATTGCCTTATAATTCAAAAATTTTAGCTGTAAACTCAGATATAATAGCAACAATAAATCAATTATTAACTAAGTATCACATAAAAGATGTTTATTCACATCAAGAAACGGGAGTTTTAATAACTTTTGATAGAGATAAATCTTTTAAAAGGTTCTGTAAAAATAATCTTATTAATTGGCATGAAAACATAAACAATGGCGTACATCGAGGTTTAAAAAATCGAGAAAAGTGGATGGAATTATGTGATGCTTTTTTTGAAATTGAACCACTACCCTTTTTACCAGCAGAAAATCAATTACTCTCTATTCAAGACATAGAAAAACTAGAACAAAATTTTAAAGTAACAGATTTAAAAACTGATTTAAATACGCCATTTCAAAAAGGCGGAAGAACAATGGGTTTAAAGTACTTAGCTTCATTTTTTAAAGAACGCTATGTCGATTATATGTTTAATATTTCTAAACCAGAATTAGCTAGAACCAGTTGCAGCAGAATATCTCCTTATTTAGCTTGGGGAAATTTATCTATAAGAGAAGTTTACCATGAAGCTTATCATTTAAAAAAAACATCTAAAAATAAAAAAGCTTTAGAAGCTTTCATGTCCCGTTTACGATGGCAATCTCATTTTGTTCAAAAATTTGAAATGGAGCACAGCATGGAAGAGGTTAGTTTAAATAAAGGGTTCCATAAACTAAAAAAAAGCATCTCAAAAAATTATCAAAAAGCTTGGGAAACTGGTAATACCGGCTATCCTTTAGTTGATGCTTGTATGCGCTGCCTAAACGAAACTGGTTACTTAAATTTTAGAATGCGAGCTTTAGTAGTTTCATTCTTTACCCATAATTTATGGCAACCTTGGCAAGAAGCCACTACACATTTATCTAAGATGTTTTTAGATTTTGAACCAGGCATTCACTTCCCGCAATTACAAATGCAGGCAGGTGAAACTGGAATAAATATGTTACGAATTTATAACCCCATAAAAAATAGTTTAGAGCATGACCCCGAAGCAACTTTTATAAAAAAATGGCTACCAGAACTAAAAGATTTGGAGATACCATTTGCGCATCAACCCTATTTAATGACTGATTTAGAGCAACAATTTTACAATTTTAAATTAGGTATTGATTATCCTTATCCAATTGTTGAACTCGAGGCAACTAGAAAAAAAGCATCCGATATTCTTTGGAATATGAGGAATAATTCACTAGTTAAATCTGAGAGTATACGCATATTAAAAAAGCACACTGCTAGAAAAAATAGCAGTCAATTTTAGCACAATAAATAAATCTTATACTTTAATAAAATATTATGTTTAACTTTTACTTTTAAAAGTTAAACATTTTGTATCTTTGAAAAAGATAAGATTATGATACTAGATTCTACATACACTAATAAAGAAAATGAATCTTTAATTTCAGATTTAGTTGGAAAACCTTTTTCAATTATTCATTCATTTAAAATGAAAGGTATTGGTAGTAAACGAATGATTATTGAAGATGTGAGCACAAATTTAAAGAATATAATAAATTTAGTTTCTGATATAAATTATGCAAATATTGAATTAAGAACTGGCGGCATTTTAGTTTATATAAACAAAGGCTTAAAAAATTTTACTTGGGTTATACCCTATTATCAATTAGTAATCTATAAAACTAATGGTGCTAGTATCCATGCTCAAGGAAAATATATTCGTTTTAAAAACAATAAAACATTCAAAGAGAATAAAGCTTTTTTCAATAAACTACTAGATCAGAAAATAAAGCATGACGAACAATATGATTTTCAATATCTATGAATTTAACTTTTGAAGAAAAAGACAGGGTTATTGAAATGGCTTGGGAAGATAGAACCACTTTTGAAGCTATACACCTTCAATTTGGTTTAAAAGAACAGGAGGTTATTAACTTAATGCGAAGAGAAATGAAACCTAGTAGTTTCAAAATGTGGCGCAAAAGGGTTCAAGGAAGAAAAACTAAACATGAAAAATTAAGAGTCTTTGAAAAAGGACGCTTTAAATGCAGTAGACAAAAACAGATTACTCATAATAAAATTTCTAAACGATAACAAGTGCTTTGATTAGCTAACTAAAACAGCACATAAAAAAGACAAAATGAACACAGAAACTCTAAATGCAAAAAAAAATAGTACAAAGCTAAATGAATTTACAATTGATGACATAGGTGACGACCATTTATACACAGGAATTGAAACACCTATGAAAAAAGATGCATTCAAAATTACTGATTCTGAGAAAAAGGAGCGTATAGCTATTTTATTCGAAGAAATAATGGATGTTATGGGTTTAGATTTAACTGACGATTCTTTAAAAGGAACACCACAGCGTGTAGCAAAAATGTATATTGACGAAATTTTTTCAGGATTAAATCCAGCTAATAAACCAAAAGTTGCTTTGTTCGATAACAAGTATAAATATAACCAAATGTTGGTTGAAAAAAACATTACTTTTTACTCAAACTGCGAGCATCATTTTGTTCCAATTATTGGTAAAGCTCATGTAGCATATATTTCTTCTGGAAAGGTAATAGGTCTTTCAAAACTTAACCGAATTGTTCAGTACTATGCAAAAAGACCTCAAGTCCAAGAGCGTTTAACAAACCAAATAGCCAACGATTTAAAAGGTATTTTAGAAACTGAGAATATCGCTGTTATTATAGATGCTAAACATTTGTGTGTGTCATCAAGAGGGATCAAAGATGATACATCAGCAACAGTAACTGCTTTTTATGGAGGCGAATTTAATACTCCAGAAAAAATAAGAGAATTGCAAAACTATATAAATAATTAAGCTATGGATTTAATTAAAAAAGCCTTAGAATTTGAAAAAAGAAAATTAAAATCTTTATCAACTAGTGATCGTGTAGAAATATCTCGTGAAGCTAAATCTCTTATTTTAGATTTAAACCAAATCTACAAACAAAAAAAAGATGATAAAATTATGGAAATCATGAAACGACTTACAGCTATAAAACGCAAAGTTGAAAAACGTTTAAAAGGTATTCCCAGCAGTGCTGAACTAATTTAATTCGTTAAAAAAAAGACTTAAATATTAAATTTTACTTAAAATTATATTTAAAAATCAAAAGCTACATAGTTTTCATTATATTGTGAAAATGTGGAGAATTTATATCCGCTAATCATGAATAAAGGTTAAAAATTATGAAAATTATTGATAAAGCTCTAGAATTCGAACAACGTAAACATACTTTTAAAACAACTAGTGAGCGGATTGAATCTTCGAGAGAAGTTAAAGATTTAATATTAGGTTTAAATTCTCTATATAAAGAAGAAAAAGATCCCGAAATAATGGATCTAATGAAAAGACTAACCGTTATTAAACAAAAAATAGAAAAAAGGCTTAAGGGCAGGCCATAAATATAAATTGCCCTAAAACCATATGAAAACAATTATTTTAATAGGTGGAAGTAAGGGTATTGGAAATGCCATATTAAAAAATCTCCTTAAACATAGCAAAGTAATTAATATTAGTAGAACTTCACCAGAAGAAACACATACTAACTTAACACACTATTCATGCGATGCTGTTAAAGAAAAATTACCAGAAATTGATGCTGCAGATGGCTTAATTTATTGCCCAGGAAGTATCAACTTAAAACCTATATCGAGACTAAGTATTGATGATTTTAAGGACGACTTCGACATTAACGTTTTAGGGGCTGTTAAAGCCATCCAAAAATACCTAACTATTCTTAAAAGTGGCAATAAACCTGCCATTCTTTTATTTAGCACGGTTGCTGCAAAATTAGGTATGCCCTTTCACGCAAGTATAGCGACATCAAAAGCAGGTGTCGAAGGTTTAGTAAAATCTTTAGGTGCAGAATTAGCTCCAATTGTTCGAATTAATGCAATTGCTCCAACGGTTACAGATACAGCACTAGCTTCGAAACTTCTTAGAAATGAGAAAATGATTGAAAATATTACAGAACGTCATCCTTTAAAAAAGTTTCTAAATCCTGAAGAAGTAGCCCATATGGCAGAGTTTCTAATATCTGATAAAGCAGCCTCATTATCTGGTCAAATCTTTGAAATGGATTGTGGTATTGTTAGTTTTAAAATATAATTTATGAATCCATTTATAGCATTTTTAGCTACGCTGTTTTCTATACAAAGCAACCCTAAAGAAAAAATGAATATAGAATCAATTTATGATATCACCATTAATTCTATTAATGGGCAACACATTAATTTATCTGATTTCAGAGGTAAATACTTGCTATTTGTAAATGTTGCCTCTAAGTGTGGTTTTACACCTCAATACAAAGAGCTTCAAGAACTTCATGAAAATTATAAAGATAAACTTCAAATTATTGGCATTCCTTGTAATCAATTTGGAAATCAAGAACCAGGAAATTCAAATGAAATTGTATCATTTTGTGAAGTGAATTATGGTGTTACTTTTTTAATCAGCGAAAAAATTGATGTTAAAGGAAAAAACCAACATCCTTTATATAGCTGGTTAACTCAAAAAATAAATAATGGCAAAACTGACTCTTCTGTTAAATGGAACTTTCAAAAATACTTAGTTGATACGAATGGACAATTAATTGATTATTATTTATCTGTAACAAGCCCATTAAATTCTAAAATAACTAAACACCTAAAATAAAACATGTTCGGTTTATTCAAAAAAAAATCAGAAGTTGATAAACTTCAAAATAAATACAAATCTTTAATGAAAGAATGGCATGCGCTATCTAGTATAAATAGATCTGAAAGTGATAAAAAATATGCTGAAGCTGAAGAAATAGCTAAACAAATTGAAAAATTAAAACTTTGAAATTATTTAAATATATTTTCGTTTTTTTAATTATAAACTTTAGCGCTTTAGCTATAGGAACTTGGTTGATGAATGATGGTCCGCAAACAGATTGGTATATCAATTTAAACCAAGCGCCATGGACACCACCTGGTTGGGTTTTTGGTGCAGTATGGACAACTATAATGATATGTTTTTCAGTATATATGGGTTATCTGTACAAAATTCTACCAGCAAAAAATATATTATTATTATTTACTGTCCAATTTATCCTTAACGTGCTTTGGAATTATGTTTTCTTTAACCAACACATGGTTGGTTTAGGACTTACCTTTATATTAATGTTAACTTTAATTATTGGGGTTTTTATGTTTTCGCATTACAAAACATTAAAAACTAAAAATTTATTAATAGCGCCCTATTTTATTTGGTTATGTATAGCCACCTCACTTAATGCTTATATTTTATTTTATAACTAATGAAAATTTACACACTACATAAAAAACAAAACCTACCTATTTCTATAGATAAAGCTTGGGATTTTTTATCAGATCCCAAAAATCTTAAAACTATAACACCAGAATATATGGGATTCCATATATTATCAGGAGCAGACAGACCAATGTTTGCAGGACAAATAATTCAATACATCGTAACACCAGTATTCGGAATTAAAACAAAATGGGTAACTGAAATTACACATAGCATTGATAAACACTATTTTGTTGATGAACAGCGTTTTGGACCATACGCCTTATGGCATCATAAACATTTTATAAAAGAAATTGATGGCGGTGTTGAAATGGAAGATATAATTGACTACAAAGTACCTTTTGGGATACTCGGACAATTAGTTCATCCTATTCTAGTAAAGCCAAAACTAGAAGAGATTTTTAACTATAGAACAAAAAAATTAGAAGAATTATTCGGGGTTTACTAAAAGTAAAAAACTTATTAATGAAACAACCCATTGCTATTTTCTGGTTTCGACGTGATTTAAGATTAGAAGACAATCATGGACTATTTGAAGCTTTATCTGGAAATGAAAAAGTACTTCCTATTTTTATTTTTGATTCCGATATTTTAGAAAAATTACCAAAAGAAGATGCTAGGGTTACCTTTATTCATCAAATACTGCAAAACATAAATACAAAGCTTAAAAATGAATATAATAGTGGTATTTCTATATCACATGGTAAACCTCTAGATGTTTTTAAAGATCTTATCGTAAATTTTAACATTAAAAGTGTTTATACTAATCATGATTACGAACCATATGCAAGAAAACGAGATTCTGAAATTGAAACTTTTTTAAATGAAAATGGAGTTGTTTTTTCCTCATTTAAAGATCAAGTAATATTTGAAAAGCATGATGTCATTAAAAGTGACGGGACTCCTTATTTGGTTTACACACCTTACATGAAGCAATGGAAAAAAATATTTGAAGGTAATCCTTTAAATACATATACTTCAGAAGAAAAACTTCATAATTTAGTTACTAATATAGAACCACAAAATGTAAATTTAAGTGAGATAGGCTTTGTAAAATCAAATGAAGTCATTAAAGATTTTACAGTAACACCAAAATTAATACAAACATACGAAGCTACCAGAAACTTTCCTTCCCAAGATAGCACCTCAAGACTAGGACCTCATTTACGTTTTGGTACAGTAAGCATAAGGGCTATGGTAAAAAAAGCAATTGCAGAAAAAAATGAAATTTTTTGGAATGAATTAATTTGGAGAGAGTTTTTTACAAATATTTTATGGCATTTTCCTAATACAAAAAATAAATCTTTTAAACCTCAATATGACCGTATTGAATGGCGAAATGATGAAAAAGAATTTAAGGCTTGGTGTGAAGGCAAAACCGGCTATCCTTTAGTAGATGCGGGAATGCGACAATTAAACCAATCAGGATTTATGCATAACCGTGTACGGATGTTAGTTGGAAGTTTTTTATGTAAACATTTACTTATTGATTGGCGATGGGGTGAAGCTTATTTTGCTAAAAAACTCCATGATTATGAAATGGCTAGTAATATAGGAAATTGGCAATGGGTAGCAGGCTGTGGTGTTGATGCAGTACCTTATTTCAGAATTTTTAACCCAACAAGTCAAATTGAAAAATTTGATAAAAATTTAGAATATATCAAAAAGTGGGTTCCAGATTTTCAAGAGCTAACATACCCCTCACACATAGTAGACCATAAAATGGCTAGAGAACGTTGTTTAAAGGTCTATAAAAGTGCTTTAAATAGTTGAAAACAAAACTTTATCGAAAATACACCTAGTTATACGTATTGCTTATTTAGACAAAAAAAGATTAAATTTAAAAATGACTAAACTTTGAAAACTATTTAAGTAAGAAAAACGTAATTATGATTATAAATTACGTTTTTCAATTAGTTTCTTCTCACAAAAAAATAACTTGTTCAGAATTTAAAACTGGAAAATTCAAACACACAAATCCTGAATTTAAAGATTGGCTAATTACAAGAAATGATACCATTCAAATAAAAAAACAAGACTTCTGATATAGAAATATATAGTTTAATTAACTGGAAAACTGATTGCTAATTTGTTTTAACTTATAATAAAGTATCAAACTCTAATAACTGAAATTATATTTGTAAAGTGTTCATTATTAATATTATAAAAATTATTATGAAAAAATATGTTTGTATTAAAAAATGAATCAATGAGTTATATGAGATCATAAATGATAAAAATTCAATAACCTATTTAATTAATTAATAGTTGAAAACATAACATATATAAATATAAAGAAAAACAAAATTATTGCTAACTTTATGACATTCGATAATTCCTAGAAAGTTTAAACTAACCTTAATTAAATCTTTATGAAAAAAATCTATTATTTCCTTTTAGTTTTTCTTATTAGCTTACCAACTCAAGTACTCGCTCAACAATCTACAGACAAAAAAAAAGAAGACCCTTTTGATGGGTTGAAGTTTAGAAGTATAGGGCCTGCTTTTATGAGCGGACGAATAGCAGATATTAAAATTCATCCAAAAAACGAAAACATATGGTACGTAGCTGTTGGGTCTGGAGGTGTTTGGAAAACCTTAAATGCAGGAACAACATGGACACCAATTTTTGATGAACAAACTTCATATTCTATTGGGACTGTAACTATAGATCCAAATAATTCAGAAACTATTTGGGTTGGTACAGGAGAAGATATTGGTGGTAGACACGTTGGTTATGGTGATGGCGTTTATAAAAGTGAAGATGGAGGTACTACGTGGAAAAATATGGGCCTTAAAAACTCACAACACATTTCAAGAATATTAATTCATCCAGAAAATAGCAATATCATTTGGGTAACAGCTCAAGGTCCACTTTGGAATAAAGGTGGTGAGCGTGGTTTATATAAATCAATTGATGGCGGAAATACTTGGAAAAAAACATTAGGTGATAATGAATGGACGGGAGCTACTGATTTGGTTATAGATCCAAATAAACCAGATATTATGTATGCTGCAACTTGGCAAAGACACAGAACTGTTGCTGCATATATAGGAGGAGGACCTGGAACTGCTCTTTATAAAAGCAAGGATGGTGGAGATACGTGGGATAAATTGACAAATGGACTACCTAAATCATGGATGGGAAAAATAGGTTTAGCTATGTCTCACTTTGATTCAAACATACTTTATGCTGCCATAGAACTAGATAGAAGAACTGGTGGTTTATATAGGTCTGAAGATGGGGGTGCTTCTTGGAAAAAAATGTCGGATGCTGTTTCAGGAGGTACAGGACCACATTATTATCAAGAACTTTATGCATCACCACATCAAAAAGATAGGTTATACCTAATGGATAATAATTTGCAAATTTCTGAAGATGGAGGTAAGACTTTTTATCGTATGAATGAAAAAAACAAACATGGTGATAACCATGCTATAGCCTTTAAAAAAAGCGACCCTAATTACTTAATTGTTGGTTCAGATGGTGGCATGTATGAATCCTTCGACCTAACAAAAACATGGAAATATATTGAAAACTTACCCTTAACACAATTCTACAAAGTAGCCGTTGATGATGCGAAACCTTTTTATAATATCTATGGAGGCACACAGGATAATAGTACTGAAGGAGGTCCTTCTAGAACAGATAATATTCAAGGCATTCAGAATAGTGATTGGAGAGTTGTTTTAAATTGGGATGGACACCAGCCAGCTACAGAACCGGGTAATCCTGATATTATTTACGGGGAACGACAAGAAGGAACTTTATCAAGAATTGACATGAGCACTGGTGAAGTTGTTGATATTCAACCACAACCATCAGAGAATGAAAATTTTGAACGATTTAATTGGGATGCTCCAATACTAGTGAGTCCACATTCGCCTACTACCATTTATTTTGCATCACAACGTGTATGGAAATCAGAAAACCGTGGTGATAACTGGACTGCTATTTCAGAAGATCTTACAAGAAATGAAGAACGATTAGCATTACCAATTATGGGTAAAAATCAATCTTGGGATGCACCTTGGGATGTTTCAGCAATGTCTAACTATAATACGATTACATCATTAGCAGAATCTCCAAAACAAAAAGGTTTAATTTATGCTGGAACAGATGATGGACGAATAAACATAACAGAAAACGGAGGTCTAAATTGGACAACTATAGAGTTAAGTAAAATAACTGGAGTTCCTGCAACAGCATTTATAAATGATATAAAAGCAGATTTATTTGATGCCAATGTGGTTTACATGGCTTTAGATAATCACAAATATGGCGATTTTAACCCTTATCTTCTAAAAAGTAATAATAGAGGTAAATCATGGACTTCTATTTCCAGTAGTATCCCAGACCGAAATTTAGTTTGGAGAATAGTTCAAGATCATGTAAATAAAAACTTATTATTTATAGCTACAGAATTTGGTATATATTTTTCAGTAAGTAGTGGTCAAAAATGGACGCAAATTAAGGGAGGCATTCCAACGATATCATTTAGAGATTTAGCGATTCAAAAAAGAGAAAACGACTTAGTAGCTGCTTCATTTGGTAGAGGTTTTTATGTACTTGATGATTATTCCGCCTTGAGAGATATATCTGAATCTATAATAGATCAAAAAACCACATTATTCCCGGTTCGTGATGCTTGGTGGTACATACCACGTTCTCATCTTGGTTTTGAAGAAGGAAAAGGAAGTCAAGGTGATTCTCATTTTATTGCACCAAACCCTGATTTTGGAGCTACATTTACTTATTATTTAAAAGAGGTTAAAACACCTAAAAAGAAATCTAGAAAGGAGAAAGAAAAAACAATGATAAGTGTTGATATCCCTTTTCCTGGTTGGGATACGCTTGAAAATGAGAAGTTGGAGACTGAAGCAAAACTTCTTTTCTCAATAACTAATAGTGAGGGTGAAGTTATAAGAAGAATAGAAACACTAGCAAAAGTTGGAATGCATAGAATTACATGGGATTTATCTTATCCAAATATGAATCCAATTACATTAAACCAAAATTCTGAAAATCAAGTGACTCCAAAAGGTTTTTTAGCACCAACAGGAATATACACAGTTAGAATGTACCTTGTGGAGAATGGTAATGTAGAAACACTGTCAGAACCTATTTCATTTAATGTTAAACCTTTACGGGAATCAGCTTTAGAAGGTTCTAGTATAGAAAAAACATCAGAATTCTGGCGCTCATTTGAAAATGCTAATAGGAATGCATCACAATTCAATATTCAAATTAATAAAGCTACTAAAAGAGCTAAAGCATTACACATAGCTATTCAAAGAAGTACTATATCTCCAGGTGGTATTGATAAAGATTTAGCCGAAATAACTAATAATATAGAAAGATTGAGATCATCATATTATGGAAATCAAGCTAAAGTGGAAGTTGGTGAAAAAGCCGCTCCTACAGTAGACACAAGAATGTTTGCGATATTAAGAGGTATCGAATCATCAACCTATGGTCCAACTTCAATTCATAAAGAGCAACTAAGTATTATTGAAAAACAGTTATCTATCTCACTAGCTAAATTGAATGAAATAAAATCACTATTAGATACAATAACTAGCAAACTTCAAGAAGCTGGATCTCCCTATATTGAAGATTAAAAAGAGTATGTTTTAGGAAACAAAAAACCCCACAATTCATAATAGTGGGGTTTTAATTTATTAAGTGAGCCCTAAAGGATTCGAACCTTTGACCGCCTCCTTAGAAGGGAGGTGCTCTATCCAGCTGAGCTAAGAGCCCTCATCACGGAAACATTTATTTATGTAAATTTCCGGAGAGCAAATATAAAATTAACTATATATCTAACCAAAAGAAATGTTTATTATTTTTTGTGAAAATTATTTTTAAAATCAGTATTAAAAATCAGGGTATTAGCTCTGTAAATATTTATTTAAAATTTCTTTTTGCCTAAAAAAAACTATACAAGTATTCTGGAAGTAGTTATTTTCATTATATTAGTAACACTACAACTAAAATAAATAATTTTGAAACCGACTAAAAACTCATTACAAGTATATATTCTTTTTTTATTTACTAGCATACTAATTTCTCAAGAACGCCCACCAATTGAGATTTTTTCACCTAAAGATTATGGAGGAGAAACCCAAAATTGGTCTATTACTCAATCAAAAGAAAAATACATCTATGTTGCAAATAATAAAGGTCTATTGGAATATAATGGCTCTAATTGGCAACTGTATTTATCTCCAAATGAAACAATAATTCGATCTGTTAAAGAGATTGATGATCTAATTTATACTGGTGCCAATAGTGAATTTGGATATTGGAAACGTAATGATCAAGGCATATTATTTTACACATCCCTATCTAAAACTCTTGATATTGAATTTCTTGAAGATGAAGAATTTTGGAATATTGTTAATATTGATGATTATATATTATTTCAATCACTAAAAAGAATATACATCTACAATAAATCAAATAATTCTTATTCTAAAATAGATTCTGAAACTATAATCTATAAAATATTTAAAGTTGATGAAATTATCTATTTCCAAAAAACTAAGGATGGTGTTTATAAAATAGAAAATGGAGAAGCAAAATTAGTTTCAAACAACCTCATTTTACAAAATAACAGACTTGTTAATGTTTTTAATAAAGGTGATAATCTTTTAATTGAAACCGAAAATAATGGTTTTTACATATTAGAAAATGATTTACTTAAAAAATGGGAAATAAGTGCCAATGAAAAACTTTCTGAAATAAGTGTTTTTAGAAGTATTCAATTAAAAGATAGAAGTTTTATTTTAGGAACAAGGTCTAATGGTGTATTTCATTTAACAGAAGATGGCGTTATAGATTACAATTTAGATATTATTCATGGCTTGAGTAACAACACAGTTCATGGTGTTTTTGAAGATGCAGAAAACAATATTTGGCTAGCTTTAGAAAACGGTATTAACTGTATAAATATTAAGTCGCCTTTTAGAATATATACTGATAAAGAGGGTAAAATAGGCACCGTTTACGCTTCAATAGTTCATAATAACAATTTATACTTAGGAACAAATCAAGGCTTATTCTATAAAGAGCTAGGCTTAAATGAAGACTTTAAAATAGTTGAAAATATTCAAGAAGCAGTTTGGTGTTTAGTTAATATAGAAGGTGAATTGTTTTGCGGTCATGACACTGGAACATCTATAGTGAAAAATAATAAATCTGAAAAAATTGCAGGTACACAGCAAGGCACTTGGTCTATAAAACCAATAGAAGGGAGAAAAGATTTGCTTTTGCAAGGAAGCTATAATGGGTTATATGTTTTACAAAAAACAAATGATAAATGGCTATTTAGAAATAAAATTAAAGGATTTGATAGATCTAGTAAATTTTTTGAGTTTTTCAATAATTACATTTTTGTAAGCCATGAGTATAAAGGGGTTTTTAAAATTAAAATGGATAAAGATTTTAATACAGCTATAACTGTTGAAAAAAATTCATCAATCAATAATGAAATTAATTCTAGTATAATTAAATATAATGATCAATTACTTTATGCTTATAAAGAAGGAATTTACAAATATGATAGTATCAAAAATGATTTTTTAAGAGACACGTTTTTAAGTCAACTATTTAAAAAAGAAGAATACACCTCTGGTAAACTTTTATTCAATGAAAAAGCAAATACACTCTGGAGTTTTTCTGAAAAAGAGCTAAATTATTTATCTCTAGGAAAACTTAGCAATACACCAAAAATTAATAAAATACCTTTTTCTAAATCTTTACCTAGAGGGCTTACTGGTTATGAAAACATCTCAAATATTACAAATAAAAAATATTTAATAGGAACATCTAATGGTTTCATTCTTTTAGACTTAGACAAACAACAAAATAAAAACTATAATATAAAAATAAATTCAATACTGACTCATAGCATAAGTTCACCTACACATATCATAAATAAAACAAGTAAAGGCTACTTTGAGAATAAAGAAAATAATATTGAATTCTATTTTAGTGTACCAGAATTTGAAAAATATTTAGATACAGAATTTCAATATAAATTAGAAGGCATTTACGATAATTGGAGCGATTGGTCTGCAAATTCTTCAACATTATTTGAAAATCTACCATATGGAGACTATGAGTTTAAAATAAGAGCTAAAATTGGAAATACTATTTCAAATAATATAGCATCTTATAATTTTAATATTAAAAGACCTTGGTATTTATCAAATTTGATGATAATAATTTATATTCTATCAATTTTACTTTTCTCATTATTAATGCACAATATTTATAAAAGATATTATAAGAAACAACGTGAAAAATTATTGCAAAAAACTGTAAGAGAGTTAGAATTGAAAGAATTAGAAAACAAACAGCAACTTATGCGATTTAACAATGATAAACTCAGACAGGATATTGAAAGCAAAAATAGAGAATTAGGCATTTCAACAATGAGCTTAATAAAAAAGAATGAGTTTCTAAATACCATAAAAAAAGAATTGCAAAATATAGAAGA
Organism: Flaviramulus sp.; assembly: GCA_030731745.1. GTDB lineage: Bacteria > Bacteroidota > Bacteroidia > Flavobacteriales > Flavobacteriaceae > JANQTJ01. The sequence goes on from JANQTJ010000015.1 coordinate 108,326, forward strand.
TGGAAAAAACATCAAAAAGGTTATTAAAATTATTGATAAAAATTTAAACAATAATGATGACTGGTATTTATTTGAAGAAGCATTTAACAATGCTGATAAAGATTTCCTCAAAAAGATAAAAAGCTTTCATCCTACCCTAACATCAAACGATCTAAGACTTTGCGCCTATTTAAGACTCAATTTATCATCTAAAGAAATAGCACCATTACTTAATATTTCACCAAGAAGTGTCGAGGTTAAACGTTATAGATTAAGAAAAAAGATGGATTTAGCTCATGAAGCTAGCTTAACAGATTATATTTTAAAAATATAACAATACAACAAACTAGAAAATTACCTATACATTAACACAACAAATAACGTATTTTTAGTAAATCTGTTAAATTTGAATAATTAATTAAAATTTAAAAAGGAATAGGCTTTATTGCTTAATTACCAATTAAATCAATAAATTATTGCTGTGTATGTTTTTTGTTGAGGTGTTTTTTAAACAGATGATAATCTATTTGCTAAATTTATAAAATTAAGATTGACCAACAAAACCAAAACTTTATATAGTTAACCTTATTTGGTTCAATGCATAAAAATTATTTTAATGACCAACTTTTAAATTAAATAAAACTATGAAAAACAATTTTCTAAGATTAGTACTCTTCTTATTTACTTCACTGGCCTTTGCTCAGACTGCAAAAGTATCTGTAGTAAATAGTGATGATGGGATGAAATTAGCAGTGAATGGAAAAGATTTTATGATTAATGGTATGAATTGGGATTACATTCCAATCGGCACCAATACCATTAATGCTGAATTCTGGAAAAAATCTGATGATATAATCAAAGCAGGGCTTGATTCTGAAATGTCACTTCTTAAAAACATGAATGTAAATGTAATACGCCAGTACACTGGAGTACCAGCAAGATGGATTAAATACATTTACGAAAACTATGGTATTTACACCATGTTAAATCACTCATTTGGACGATATGGGTTAACCATAGATGGTGTTTGGACTCCAATAACGTTGTATGACGATCCTAGAACTGCAGAATTTTTAATGACTGAAGTTGAAAACTTAGTTAAAGAATACAAAAACACGCCTGGACTACTTATGTACCTGTTAGGTAATGAAAATAACTACGGTCTTTTTTGGCAAGGAGCAGAAACTGAAGATTTTCCAGATGATGAACAAGAAAAAATCTTCATAGGCGAATCGCGTGGAAGACCTATGTATAAGTTAATGAATGAGGCTGCATTAAAAATAAAATCTATTGATGGGTCTCATCCAGTAGCAATTTGTAATGGTGATACTTTATTTATTGACATCATAGCAGAAGAATGTAAAGATGTTGATATATATGGTACCAACATGTATCGTGGAGTGTCATTTGGAAATGCATTTCAAGAGGTAAAAGAAAAATTAAATAAACCAATAATGTTTACTGAATTTGGTTCTGATGCTTTTAACGCTATTTCTAATCAAGAAGACCAAAAAATGCAGGCTTATTATATGGTTAATAACTGGAAAGAGATATACGAAAATGCTGCTGGTTTAGGGAAATCTGACAACTCTATCGGAGGTTTTACATTTCAGTTTTCTGATGGTTGGTGGAAAGCTGGATTTGATGACAGAAAAGATGCTGATACACAACAAACAGAATCAACTTGGAATGCTGGTGGTTATACATTAGATGAAGCATACCCTGGGGCTAATAACATGAATGAAGAGTGGTTTGGAATTTGTGCAAAAGGACCAACTAACGAAAGAGGTTTGTACGATTTATTCCCAAGAGCAGCTTATTATGCTCTAAAAGAAGCTCATCAATTAAATCCATATGCTGAGGGTATTGATGGTGATTTTGTTAGAAATTATTTTAAAAACATCTCCTTAATGGAAGCTGTTTTAAAAGGACGAGGTGATAAAGCGGCTTTAATAGGAGAAAGTTCCGGAAAAATTAAACTTAGTAATTTAAGAGCTGAATTTACAACTTTTAATACAGGAGGGACTTTAATTACTACTCCAGACGCAGTGGATCCTACTAGTCAAACTTATCCAAATGAATTAGGTTTTGATCATATGCAATCTTATTTTATCGGCGTAGAAGGAGCTCCTTCTCCAAATATGAAAGCTAATGTGAATTTTAATATTTTAGGCAATGTTGCAGAAAATCCTATTGACGAAATATTTTATGAAAACAGAGGAAGGCGATTTGCTGTAAACACTGATGAAGGTAATGTTGATGTTTTTGATCAAAATAGAGTTCAAATTTATAATGCAGAATATGAATGGAATACAAAAGAATTTGATTTAAGAGGATTTTACAGAACAGGTCATTATCACTGGGGTTATGAAGGAGATTTCTTTGGATTATATCCAGAGGCTAATTATGGCCCTAATTTAGATATTTACAATGGTGAGATATTAGGAGCTGAGATAGATGGTAAAGGCGCTTTAGATGGGTTAAAAGCCGCTTTTGGTCCACAGTTATGGTGGGGAGCTAATCCAGCTATTTTATTAAAATACCGAACAAAAATCGGCAAATATGATGTGACTGGTGTATTCCATGAAGATATCGATGATATTGGTGCTGTTGTTACTTCTATCGCTATACCTATGCCAAGAACAAGAAGAGCAACCATACACATCGAAAGAGATTTTGGAAATGTGAATTTTGAAATTGGTGGTATTTGGGGTGGTCAACCATTAAACGGAAGAGATTTTCAAATTGCCGAAGGTGGTCCTGGAAATTATGTGATTCTTGAAGATAAAATTCAATCAAGAGATAATTGGGGAGCTAAAGCTAAAATCGAATTTTCAAAAGGAAGATTTAACTGGTATGCTCAAGGTGCGGCGATGGGACTTGTTGCTAATGGTGGTGCAGATGCAACTAGAACATTTACAGGTTGGCATTTAAAAGATAGCGGAAGCGGAAATCAAACAAATTTCTTAACAGGTTTCACATACTTAATAGGAGATTTACAAATAGCTCCAAACTTTTTATGGCAAAAACCAATTGTTGGCGCTATACCAAATGATGTACAATCACCAGGAAGACTGAGAAATGTATTTGATGATCCATTTGCCGTAAGAGCAAATAGAGAAACAACTGCTGGTGAAATTTTATTTAGTTACGACCCAACTCCTGGTACTTGGATGTACGAATGGGATAATGATAGAGCTGAAGACGCGAAATTTGCAATGAATTTTGGTTTCGTCTTCCGTCATCATCCTACAGCGCAAGATGCTGCGATAGGTTTTTTAAGTAATCGTACGTTGTTTGCGTTCCCTAATTCAGCGCCAGCTAGAGATTTATGGGAAGCCCATACTAGGATAGTATCTAAAGTACATCCAGATTTAGGTGTTATAGCTAATTTTTATGCTGGAAATGGACAGGCTAATGGTAGTGATCCTAGAATGATTCAACGTGTTGGAGGTGATATTAGATTAATTTATAATAAAATCAAACTAACTCATACATTTAAAATTAATGATTGGGGACCATTCGATTATCATAGAGATTTCAACTTAACATATCCAGTGCAATTAATGTTAGATTTATCAACAACACTTGGAAAACCAGATTGGTTTATTTTACCTGGCACTCAAGTTGGTATTCGTGGTACTTGGCGTTCTATGGATCAAAATTCTCCAAGGTTTTCTCCAAATCAAACACCATCTGAATTCGCTACATCTCCAACAATTAGTCCAGTAGGATTTCCTAATGGAAGCGAATGGGAAATTAGAACATATGTACATATTAATATTGGAAAATAAAAAATTAGAAAAATGAAAAATAGAAAATTAATTTATTCGAAAATCACACTTCTTTTTGGTTTGCTTTTCATAGCGAATACAAGTTGTGAAAGAGAATTATCTCCACAATCGGGATTAGCAGGTAACTCTACATCAGGAGATGTTTTTATAGATGGCTTTACAGGCGGTTTAGATTATTTCCCGTTTGGCGGATCATACTTAGATGCTTTTTCAGTAGATACTGATAATAAATATAGTGGAAGTTCTTCCATGAGATTTGATGTTCCTAATGTTGGAGATCCTGCAGGAGCTTATGCAGGTGCCATCTTTCGTTTAGAATCTGGTAGAGATTTAACAGGTTATGATGCTTTAACATTTTGGGCTAAAGGCACCAAAGCTGGTTTGATAAATGAAATTGGATTTGGAACTGATTTTGGAGAAAACAAATATCAAGTTAGTATGTCTCTTCAATTAACTACTAATTGGAGAAAATATGTGATTCCAATTCCAGACGCAACCAAATTAATACAAGAAAGAGGTTTGTTTTGGTATGCTGAAGGACCAGAAAACGGAATAGGCTATAGTTTTTGGATTGATGAACTAAAGTTTGAAAAACTAGGAACTATTGCACAACCACAACCTGCTATTTCGGATGGTGCTGATAAATCAGAAACAGCTTTTACTGGTGTAGATATAGCAATAACTGGATTAACTCAGACATTTAATCTGGAATCTGGTGAAAATGTAACTGTAAATGCAGCACCTTCATATTTTAATTTTAAATCTTCAAATGAAGAAGTTGGATTTATAAACGAATCTGGTGTTGTTACAATTATAGGAGAAGGTACAACAACCATAACAGCATCGTTAGGTGGGGTTTTAGCAAAAGGATCATTAGAACTTTCTTCAAGAGGAGGTTTTGATTTAGCACCAATACCGACAAGAGATCCTAGTAAGGTTATTTCTATTTACAGTGATACCTATACAAATGTTCCTGTTGACTTCTTTAATGGATTCTGGGAACCTTTTCAAACAACTCAATCTTCTGAGTTTGCGATCGGAGGTAATAACATGATAAATTATACCAATTTCAACTTTGTTGGTAATCAGTTTGCTAATCCTACTGTAGATGCAACTCAAAAATCTAATGTACACGTTAATATGTACATTCCAAATAGTGTACCTGCAAACATGGATTTCTTAATAACTCTTGTAGATTTTGGTCCAGACCAAGCAGATGGTGGTGGTGATGATACTAGACAGCAAGTGTTTTTTGATAAATCTCTTTGGGTTCCTGATACATGGATTACATTAGAATTTCCTGTCACGATGGATAACAAAAACAATATTGGACTTATTATTTATGAAAACATTAATTTTTCATCACTAAGTAATTGGTATTTAGATAATGTATATTTCTATGAAGATTAATTCTGCATTTAGATTTTAAAAATTAATAAAATGAATTTAAAAAACACAATGATAATGAAAACAAAAATCTTTAAGCAGAACCTATTACATAGAAATGTAAACTTAATATTTGGGGTTCTTAGTCTTACATTTTTGGTCTTTTTTACCGTTACTAGCTGTTCAACTAGCGAAACACAAACGGTAACTAATTTCAATACTATTACCATGCAAGATGAATTTGATGTTGAAGGTGCTCCAAATAGTGAAATTTGGACATATGATATTGGTAGAGGTAATAATGGATGGGGTAATAATGAATTACAATACTACACTGATAGTTCTGAAAATGTTTCGGTACAAAACGGATACTTAATAATAACTGCACAAAAGGAAGATTTCCAAGGAGCTTCATATACGTCGGCAAGAATATTAACTAAAGACTTATTCGAACAGAAATATGGTCGTTTTGAAGCCCGTATTAGATTGCCATGGGGACAAGGTATGTGGCCTGCTTTCTGGTTATTAGGTGCGAATTCTGATGAAGTTACCTGGCCTGCATGTGGAGAAATAGATATTATGGAAAACCGCGGGCAAGAACCTACATTAATTAATGGTAGTTTACATGGACCAGGTTATTCAGCTGGAGAAGCTATTACAAAGGCTTATACCTTACAGAATTCTCGTTTTGATACAGATTTCCACATTTTTGGAATAGAATGGGGCCCAGGATATATAAACTATTATGTTGATGATGTATTATATAACCAAATTACACCAGAAGATGTAACTGGAGAATGGATTTTTGATGATCAACCATTCTATATAATAATGAATGTTGCTGTAGGTGGAAATTATGTGGGTTCACCTAATAACGAAACCGTATTCCCACAAACCATGCTTGTAGATTATGTTCGTGTTTACAAAGCAGAAATATTTAATAATAACTAAACAAAAAAATAAGATTATGAAACAATTACTAAAAACAATAAAAATTGTATTCGTTGTTTTTTTATCCTTTACCTTTTTAGGGTGTGAGGATGAACAAAATGAATTCCCAAAAGCATTTGCTGAATTTACGTATACAATATCTTACCCAGAAAATCAACAATATGGTGTGGTGAAATTTATTAACACATCTAGGAACGCATCTCTTTTTGCTTGGTCTTTTGGAGACCAAACAACTTCAACTGAAGTAAATCCTACACACATATATCAACCTGGAACTTATTTAGTTTCGCTAGTAGCAAGAAATGTTGCTGGTTCTTTCAGAACATATCAAGACACTATTGTAATTGGAGAAAACAATACTGACGGTGGCGGTGGAGGTTCTTCTGATTGTACTGCTGAAACATCAGAAAATATAGATCCAGCAAATGGTGATATAAATTGGACTTTCTTAACAAATGCTGTTACACATACATTTGAAGCTTTTGGAAATACTGGAGGCGGAATTGTTGCTAACCCTGTAATTGATGATGTAAATGGAAGTTGTAATGTTCAACAATTTGTAAAAGCATCAGGATGTGAAACATGGTCTGGTTTAGGTGCAGAATTAGCAACAGCATTAGATTTTACAGCTTCTACAACTAATAAAGTGTTTACTATGAAAGTTTTAGCCGAAGATCAAGTAGCTGATGTTACTTTAAGATTAGAACGTTTACCTTTCCCAGATACAGATCCCGCAGTTGATAAAGTTGCTAGTATTACGCAAGTTGGAGCTTGGCAAGAATTAACATTTGATTTCTCAGATGTTACAACAGGAACTTATAAAAGTATGATTCTTTACTTTGAAAGAAATGCTTCTTGTGATGGAGATATTTATTATTTTGATGATATTAAGCAAGTTGCCGATACCGGAGGTTCTGGTGGCGGAGGTGGAACTACTGTTTGTGTTCCTGAAACTGCTGAATCTATTGCAGCTGCAAATTTAAATATTACATTTCAAACAAATACACCAGCAGTTATTGATGATAATGCCTTGTTTACATGGGTAGATAACCCAGATTTTGATAATGCAGTAAATACTTCATGTAAAGTTGGTCAAGTAGTAAGAGTAAACAACTCTCCTTATGACAACATTCAAATCGATTTAACTGATAAATTGGATTTTAGTGTTTCTGAAGGTGTAAAAATTAAAGTTTGGTCGCCAACAGCTAACACTCCTGTGTTATTAAAACTTGAAGAAATTGGAACGCCTGGTAATTTTGTTGAAATTCTGCAAACTACTGGTGCTGCAAATACTTGGACAGAATTAACATATAATTTTGAAGCTACAGCTACCCCACAATTCAATAAAATGGTTATTTTCTTTAACTTTAATGTAGGAGATGCGAGTACTTATTATTTTGATGATGTTATGGTTTATGGAACACCAAGCGGCGGTGGCGGCGGCGGTGGCGGTACCGGTGGAGGTTGTACTGGAACTGCAGTAGCAGCAACAGCATTCCCTGTTAATTTTGAAAGTTGTGAATCTTTCTTAGGCACTTTTACAGATAGTGGAAGTATAACAACTTCGTTAGATAATAACCCGTCAAAAACAGGTATCAACACTTCTGATTTCGTATTAAGAGTAGATAAAGCAGCAGGTTCAAACAGATGGGCTGGTTTTCAAAATCCATTCCCAAGTAATTTTGATGCAACTAAAACCTTTAAAGTAAAAATATACTCTACTAAAGCAAATGTTGTGATGAGATTTGAGGTAAATAGTGATCCTCAACCAAATAGTTCTGGAAACCCAGGGCCACAGTTTGCAACTATTACGCAAGCCAATACTTGGACTGAAGTACAAATTGTATTTACTGGAATACCTGGGAACAATACAGGTCTTAATCAGTTTGTAATAAAACCTGACAACCCTGATGGAACGGATGGTCAAACAACACCAACTAGTGAAACCTACTATTTTGATGATATCAGACTTGAATAATTAATTAAAATAAAAATATATATTTATTAAATAAAAAGGCTAGCTAAGTTTTAGACTAGCTAGCCTTTTTTCATAAATAATCTGAACAATATAGTTGATGAGCAATAAAATTTATAAAGAAGAATCTAAAAACTCAACCAAAGTGAATAATTCTATAAAAGGAGAATTAGTGTCTATAGAAAATGAAACCTACTACAAGATTTCTAACTGTGATGAAATGCGTCCGTTTTTCATGAGTATCGTAAGCGACTCTAATCATTGGATGTTTATTTCTAGTAACGGAGGTTTAACAGCAGGCAGAAAAAATGCAGGGTTTTCATTATTCCCTTATTATACAGATGATAAAATAACAGAGTCTGCTGAAATAACAGGTAGTAAAACGATTTTCCAAATTCATTACAACGATGAAATTTTAATTTGGGAACCTTTTTCAATTCGTCAAATGGGAATATATGAAGTTAAAAGAAATCTTTATAAAAACACTTATGGCAACAAAATCATTTTTGAAGAAATCAATAAAGATTTAGGATTAACTTTTCAATACGAGTGGAACTCAAGTGATCAGTTTGGCTTTGTTAAAAAATCTAAATTAATAAATAGCTCAAAAGATGTTAAAATCATTACTGTTTTAGATGGTTTACAAAATATAATACCTAATGGCGTTCCAGCAGATACACAAGCTACACATAGTAATTTAGTTGATGCTTATAAGCGAAATGAATTAATACCAGCAGTTGGTTTGGGTATATATGCATTAAGTGCTATTATAGTTGATAAAGCAGAACCTAGTGAGGCTTTAAAAGCCAACACAGTTTGGTCTGCAGGTTTGAAAAACCCTATTTACTTATTATCTTCAATACAATTAGATAACTTCAGAAAGGGTAAATCAGTAAAGCAAGAGGTAGATGTTAAGGCTGAAAAAGGTGCTTATTTTATTTCTTCTGAGATTGAACTTAAATCAGATTCTGAAAAAAATTGGATGTTTGTAGCCAATGTAAATAAATCTATCACTGGCGTAAACGAAGTAGCTGAAATAATTAAAAACACAAATAACATTACTGAAGCTGTTCAAAAAGATATCAATGCTGGCACAAAAAAATTAATAGAACTAACAGCTGCATCTGATGGTTTACAATTAACTGCTGACGCCTTAATTAATACCCGTCATTTTTCTAACACACTCTTTAATATTATGCGTGGTGGTATTTTTGATGATGGATACAATATTGAAAAACAAGACTTTATACAATACATTTCTAAAGCAAATAAATCGTTCTTCTCTAAAAAAGAGCAACAGCTAAATACGCTCCCCGAAATTTTCACACTTGATTATTTAAAAAACCTTGCGGAAGACGATGTTGATACAAACTTTAAACGTTTATGTTTTGAATATTTACCTTTAAAATTTAGTAGAAGACATGGGGATCCTAGTAGACCTTGGAATAAATTTTCAATAAATACAAGAAGTGAAATAGATGGCTCTAAGATTCTAGATTATGAAGGAAACTGGCGCGATATATTTCAAAACTGGGAAGCATTAGCGCATTCCTATCCAGAATATATTGAAAGTATGATTCATAAGTTTTTAAATGCTACAACATTTGAAGGCTACAACCCATATAGAGTTACAAAAGATGGTTTTGATTGGGAAATTATCGAAGAAAATGATCCGTGGTCTTACATCGGTTATTGGGGAGATCATCAAATTATTTACTTATTAAAATTCTTAGAATTTATTGAAAACCACTACCCTAAGCTACTAGAAAAACGTTTCTCTGAAGATATTTTTGTTTATGCCAATGTCCCTTATAAAATTAAAAGTTACTCTGATACATTAATTAATCCAAAAGACACAATTGATTTTGATTATAAGTTAGATGAAAAAATCAATGAGGCTAAACAATTTTTAGGTGCTGATGGTGCTTTATTAACTGATAAGAATTCAGAAATATATAAAGTAAACTTAATAGAAAAATTATTAGCTACGGTACTTGCAAAAGTATCTAATTTTATTCCTGAAGGTGGTATTTGGTTAAATACACAAAGACCTGAATGGAACGATGCAAACAACGCATTAGTTGGTAACGGTGTGTCTATGGTTACGTTATGTTACCTAAATCGTTTTTTAAATTTCTTTTACAATGTAGTATCTAAATCTAAAACTAATTCTGTGCAAATTTCTGATGAGTTAGTGACCTTTTTTAATGAAGTTGTAAAAACATTACAAACCAATAAACATATCCTTTCTGGGCAAGTTTCTAACAAAGACAGAAAAACAGTGCTAGATGGCTTAGGCATTGCAGGAAGCAACTACAGAATGACCATTTATAAAGAAGGTTTTACTGCAAAAAAATCTATAATAACAAAGGCTAATATTTTAGATTTCATTAAAACCACTAAAGATTATCTACAACATACCATCGATTCAAATAAGCGATCTGATAATATGTACCATGCTTATAATTTAATGACAGTTGAAAATGATACTGAGGTATCAATATCTTATTTATCGGAAATGTTGGAGGGCCAAGTAGCAGCATTAAGTGCTGGTTATTTATCTACTAAAGAAGCTCTAGATTTATTAGATGGATTAAAAGGTAGCTCGTTATTCAGAGAAGATCAATACAGCTATATTTTATACCCCAATAAAGAATTACCAAGCTTTGAAAAAAAGAACAATATACCTTCTGAAAAAGTAGAAAAATCAGAATTACTAAAACTATTGGTAAATAACGGAAATGCTCAAATTATAGAAAAAGATGTATTGGGTAATTATCATTTTAATGGTACGTTTAACAATGCTAATAGTTTAAAACAAGCATTGACTAACCTACCAGAGAAGTACCAATTGTTAGTCGCTAAAGATAAAAATTTATTATTAAATACTTTTGAAGAAATTTTTGATCATAAATCATTTACAGGTCGTTCTGGAACTTTCTTTGGCTATGAAGGATTAGGTTCTATTTATTGGCACATGGTTTCAAAATTATTATTAGCCGTTCAAGAAAATTGTTTGTTAGCAGTAAATAATAATGAAAGTGAGGTAGTAATTGGTAAACTACTAGATCATTATTACGAAATTAGTGCAGGAATTGGCGTACATAAATCACCTGAATTGTATGGTGCCTTCCCAACGGATCCTTATTCACATACACCTGCCACAAAAGGAGCTCAACAACCAGGAATGACAGGACAAGTAAAAGAAGATTTATTAAGTAGATACGGTGAACTTGGAGTATTTGTTAAAAATGGGATTTTATTTTTCAATCCAAGATTATTAAGAATACAAGAGTTTTTGAAAGAAACTACTGTTTTTAATTACACAAACACTAAAAACGAAGTTACTGAAATTGAGTTGGATAAAAACTCATTATGTTTTAGTTATTGTCAAATTCCGGTCATCTATAAACTTACTGAATCTAATCAAATTCAAGTAGTTTATAATAATGATGATACTAAAACTTTTGATAGTCTAAGTTTAGATGAAAAAACATCGAAATCAATTTTTGAAAGAAGAGGACAAATAAATAAACTAATCGTTTCTATTAAGAAATAGGATCAAGATATTCGTTTACACAACTAAAAAAAATATCCTATAAATTTTAAAGGTTTAATTAGTTGAAAAAAGAAAGGAAAAAGTGAAAACGTTAAAAAATAAAACTGCTCAAGAAATTTTAAATAATCCGGATTATTTGGCTATTTCTTATGGTGGATACAGACAAAATTCTAGAAATATCCAACCGACTATTCAAGAGTTAAAAGAGGATATGAAGATTTTATCTGCTATGGGCGTTAAAATTTTAAGAACTTATAATGTTCAAGTTCCACTTCCACATGCTTCTAATGTACTGAAGGCTATAAAAGAATTAAAAAATGAAGATCCTAGCTTTGAAATGTATGTGATGCTGGGCGCATGGATTGATTGCCAAAACGCATGGACAGGACACGTTCCTAATCATGATGTTGAAAGCGAAAACAATGCAGGTGAGATTGATAGGGCTATTTCATTAGCTAAAGCCCATCCAGATATAGTTAAGATTATTGCTGTAGGAAACGAAGCTATGGTACGTTGGGCTACAAGCTATTTTGTGCGTCCTAATGTTATTCTTAAATGGGTAAATCATTTACAAAATTTAAAAAAAACTGGTGATCTACCTAAAGATTTATGGATTACTAGCTCTGATGATTTTTCATCATGGGGTGCAGGAGATCCAAGTTATCATTGTGAAGATTTAACTAATCTTATTAAGGCAGTAGATTATATATCTATGCATACCTACCCTATGCACAACTCTCACTATAATCCTGCCTTTTGGTTAGTTCCTGAAAATGAATATGAACTATCAGATTCTGAAAAAATTGAATCTGTAATGCAAAGAGCTTTAAATTTTGCCAAAGACCAATACGAAGCCGTTGTAAAATATGTACAAAGCTTAGGTGTTAATAAACCTGTTCATATTGGTGAAAGTGGTTGGGCATCAATTTCTAACGAGCATTATGGTGCAAGTGGATCGAAAGCAGCTGATGAATATAAATCAGGAAGGTATTATCAATTGATGAGAGCATGGACTTACAAAGAAAAAATTTCATGTTTCTATTTTGAAGCCTTTGATGAGCAATGGAAAGATGCTAATAACCCAGAAGGATCTGAAAATCATTTTGGTCTAATTAACCTTATAGGTCAAGCAAAATATGCTATTTGGGATTTAGTAGATAATGGTGTATTTAATGGTTTAACTAGAAATGGTATAAAAATCACCAAAACTTATAAAGGAGAAAAAAAGAAATTACTCTCTGATGTTCTAGTTCCGCCATTACAAAAAGAAGCAACTTTTAATTATTAATTATGAAAATTTTTTTAAACATTATGAGAAATTGTTTCCTGATTTTTTTAATCGGTTTCATTTTTTCTTGTAGTAAAATTAAAAGCAATAATGTGACACCTATTGAAGAAAAAAAAGAAATAACAGCAAAAGATATTTTAGGTAACTCTAATTACTTAGCCATGTCTTATGGTGGCTACCGAAACGCAAATCATGATATTGAGCCAACTGTAGATGAACTCAAAGACGATATGAGAATTTTATCTGCCATTGGTGTAAAAGTACTTCGAACTTACAAAGTACATTTACCTCATGCTTCAAATGTACTTAAGGCAATTTCTGAAATAAAAAAAGAAGATACATCTTTTGAAATGTACGTGATGTTAGGCGCCTGGATAAATTGTAAAGATGCCTTTACTGATAAAGTACCAGATCATTCACAAGACAATGAATTAAACGCTATAGAGATTGGTAAAGCTGTATCATTAGCAAACCAATACCCAGATATTGTTAAGGTTATTGCTGTTGGCAATGAAGCTATGGTAACATGGCAAGCACAATACTATGTGCAACCATGGATAATTTTAAAATGGGTAAACCATTTACAAAAATTAAAAATGCATAACGAACTACCTAAAGATTTATGGATTACAAGTTCTGATAATTTTGCTTCTTGGGGTGGTGGTGATGGCAGTTATCACGTTGAAGATTTAACTAAATTAATAAAAGCTGTAGATTTTATTTCCATGCACACCTACCCTATGCATGATACCCATTACAATTCTAATTTTTGGGGCGTTTTAAAAGATGAAAATACACTAACTGATATTGAAAAAATTGATGCAGCTATGGTGCGTTCCCTAAATTATGCCATATCCCAATATAAATCAGTTTCTAATTACATAAAAAGTATTGGAGTTGATAAACCAATTCATATAGGTGAAACAGGATGGGCTTCTTTTTGTAATAATTTTTATGGTGCGAATGGCTCCAAAGCTACAGATGAATATAAAGAAGCTAAATTTCATGATTTGATTAGAGACTGGACAAATAAAAATAACATCTCTTGTTTTTATTTTGAAGGCTTTGATGAACCATGGAAAGGTGGAAATGATCCTGGAGATTCTGAAAAACATTTTGGTCTATTTACTGTTGAAGGTAAAGCAAAATATGCTTTATGGAATATGGTTGATAGAGGTGTTTTTAATGGATTAACAAGAAATGGAAATCCAATTATAAAAACCTATAATGGAGATAAAAACACATTAATGAATGATGCTTTAGTTCCTTTAACAAAGAAAGAAATAATACTACATTAAGTAGCATTAAAATAAACCAATGAAAATAATTAAACCTTTTTTTTACATTTTTTTAGTTTTCGTGATTATGAATTGTTCTGACAAACAAAACCAATTGAGCGTTGAAATATATGAAACATCTGAAAGCGGAAATAAATTAACAAAAATATCAGCTTTCAATATTTCAGAAAATCCAGTTACTATAAAACTAAAACCTGAACAAAAACTTCAAACAATAACAGGTTTTGGAGGTGCTTTTACTGAATCATCCGCATTTTTGTTGAATAAATTAAGTAAAGAAAATCGTAAAAAAATTATTAATGCCTATTTTAGTAAAGAAGGTGCACACTACTCTTTAACAAGAACACACATGAATTCCTGTGACTTTTCTTTAAGTAATTATTCTTACACACCTGTAGAAGACGATAAAACTCTTGAGCACTTTAGTATTCACGAGGATAAAGATGATTTAATTCCATTTATAAAAGACGCTATGGCAGCCTCTACAGATGGATTTAAAATTTTCGGCTCACCTTGGACAGCTGCTCCATGGATGAAAGATAACAATAATTGGGTTGGTGGTAAACTACTACCTGAATATTATGATACTTGGGCCTTGTTTTTCTCAAAATTTGCAGATGCCTACAAAGAAGAAGGTATTAATATCTGGGGCTTTACTGTTGAAAATGAACCTTTAGGTAATGGTAATAACTGGGAAAGTATGCATTACACTCCTGATGAAATGACCAATTTTGTTCAAAATTATTTAGGCCCAAAATTGGAAGCTGATGGAAAAGGAGATTTAAAAATTTTAGGCTATGATCAAAACAGAGAACACTTAAAAGAATGGGTAGATTCTCAATTTAAAAATGAAGAAACTTCTAAAT
Source organism: Flaviramulus sp. (assembly GCA_030731745.1). Taxonomy (GTDB): domain Bacteria; phylum Bacteroidota; class Bacteroidia; order Flavobacteriales; family Flavobacteriaceae; genus JANQTJ01. Next base: position 123,422 of record JANQTJ010000015.1, read on the forward strand.
ATTTTGATGGAACGGCTATTCATTGGTATGCAAGTACTTATGATTATTTTCCTGAAGAATTACAATATGCACATAACAAAGCGCCTTCTAAACTTTTAATACAATCAGAAGCTTGTATAGATGCAGAAATTCCTGTTTGGCTAGATGATTCTTGGTATTGGAAAAAAGAAGCTACAGACTGGGGATGGGACTGGGCACCTGAGGAGGATAAATATTTACACCCTAAGTATGCGCCAGTTAATCGGTATGCGAGAGATATCATTGGGTGTCTTAATAATTGGGTAGACGGCTGGGTAGACTGGAATATGGTGCTCGATAAAAAAGGTGGTCCAAACTGGTTTAAAAATTGGTGTATTGCACCTGTAATAGTTGATCCTGAAAATGATGAAGTATATTTTACACCAATTTACTTCACCATGGCACATTTTAGTAAATATATTAGACCAAATGCTAAAGTTATTGGAGTTGAAAATTCAGATAAAAATTTAATGGTGACAGCAGCTGAAAATCCTGATGGAAGTACCATTGTTGTGATTTTTAACGAAACCGAAAATAGAAGTAGCATTAATTTGTTACTAAATAATAAATCAGTTGAATTTTCTATTAATGCAAAGGCTATTCAAACCGTCATAATTAAATAAATTATCAACTAACCACTAACTAACTAAAACCAATTAAATATGTCATCAAAAACTAATAAAGTCCCCATTGGAAAAAAAATAGCGTTCGGATTAGGAATGCTAGCAAATCAAATGTTTCCTGCTGCGTTAGGAATTTTTATGGTTGTATTAGTACAAGATTTAGGATTCCCAACATGGATGTGGGGTGTTTTATTTTTCTTGCCTAGAGTTTTTGATTCTATAACAGACCCAATAATGGGCTTTATCTCTGATAATACAAAATCTAAATGGGGAAGACGCCGCCACTATGTTATGATTGGAGCTATAATTATGGGTATTTCATTTACTTTGATGTGGCAACTTTATCGTGACGATGGCATCAATTATAATTTTACATATTTCTTAATCTGGTCTCTTATTTTTTATTTAGGCCTTACCATTTTTAGTGTGCCATTCGTTGCTATGGGTTATGAAATGAGCGATGATTTCCATGAACGTACAAATATTATGGCTGTAGCACAATGGATTGGACAGTGGGCTTGGGTAATTGCACCTTGGTTTTGGGTGGTTATGTATGATCAAGGTTGGTTTGAATCTGCTGATGTAGCTACAAGAACTTTGGCACTATGGGTAGGTATTGGTTGTGGTATATTAGCAGCAATTCCTGCTATATTTCTTAAAGACAAATCAACTTTAGATGATGATAGTTTAGAGCCTTTGACAATGGGAAACATTGGGGGAAGTTTAAAAGGAATTGTAAAAGGTTTTAAAGAAGCTTTTAAATTAGTGCCTTTTAAAAAATTATGTATCGCTACTTTCTTTATTTTTAATGCATTTAATACCATTGCAGGTTTTTCTTTTTTTATCATAGTTTACTATTTATTTAATGGGGTTACTGGTGATGAAGGCGCTTGGATATGGCCAACACTTTTTGGTAGTGTAGGCGCTTTAGTTACTACGTTTATTGTAATTCCTATTGTTGCGAAAATGTCTAAAATAGTAGGCAAAAAAAATGCGTTTTTAGCTTCTCAAGGAATTTCTATTATTGGTTACATAATGCTTTGGTTTCTTTTTATTCCTGGTAAACCATATATGTTTTTAATTGCTATGCCTTTCTTTTCTTTTGGAATTGGTGGGCTTTTTACATTAATGATGTCAATGACAGCTGATGTATGTGATTTAGATGAATTAAATTTTGGACAACGAAGAGAAGGAATTTTTGGGGCTATTTACTGGTGGATGGTTAAATTTGGTTTAGCTATAGCTGGTTTATTAAGTGGGCTTATAATGTCTATGTTAGACTTTACGCCTGGTGCAGCTACCCAACCTGAAGGAGCTGTTACTGGATTAAGAATTTTCTTTTCTGCATTCCCTATATTAGGAACTGCAATTGCTATGTATGTTATGCGTGATTATGATCTAACTGAAGAGCGTGCATTAGAAATAAGTGCAGAATTATCAAAAAGAAAAGAAAAGAAAAAAACTAAACAAGTTTCTTCTTCATATGGAGGAGGTAAACTACTCTCAGCGTTAAATAATAATGTAACTTTAGGTGAGTTTAAGGAAATAGATTTTAGTAATAAAAATGTAGAAGACTTAAAAGAATTATTCTCAGAAAATCTATCAAATGGCTTACATGGTTTGTGTTTTAGTCCATATTTAGAAGGTCAAAAAGCGGGAGATATCTTATCAGAAAAACAAATCAGAAGACGTATGGAAATTATTTCTCCCTACACCAAATGGGTGCGCTCTTTCTCATGTACAGAGGGTAATGAATTAATACCTGAAATAGCACATAATAAAGGATTAAAAACTATTGTTGGTGCTTGGATTAGTGATGATAAAAATAGAAACAAAAAGGAAATTGATACATTAATAAAATTGGCTAAATCTGGATATGTTGATGTTGCTGCTGTTGGTAACGAAGTATTATTGAGAGGTGAAATCACTGAAAATGAACTCATCGATTACATCGAAACCGTTAAAAAAGCTTTGGTAGGAACCAATATCCCTGTTGGTACTGTTGATACTTACTACGAGTTTATTCAACGTCCAAAATTAGTAGAAGCTTCAGATGTTATCTTATCAAATTGTTATCCTTTCTGGGAAGGATCTAGTATAGAAGATTCTTTACTACATTTAAGACAAATGCATGCTCTAACTCAAAAAGCTGGGAATGGTAAAAGAATCATTATTACAGAAACGGGATGGCCTAGTCAAGGTGGTACAGTAGATAATGCAGATCCATCTCAAATAAATGCTATGAAGTATTTTGTACAAACCCAACAATGGGCAAAAGACCATAAGGTAGAAATGTTCCACTTCTCATCATTTGATGAAACTTGGAAGGTTAGAATCGAAGGTGAACTTGGCGCACGATGGGGCATTTGGGATAAAGACGAAGAACTTAAATATATAAATTAAAAAAATACTAACTAAATTAACAATTCTCACAAAATGTCATATAGAGGCGAACATAATTATTTACTAAAAGATGGAAACTATTCTGATTATGCTGGAGTAGATTTTAGTAATTATTCATCAGAAGGGTTAGAAAAACTCTGGAGAAAAACATTGGAAAACGGCATGCATGGTATCTGTTTTAGTATGTACGAAGATGGTCAAGAGCCAGGTGATACAATAACAGAAGAGCAAGTAGAACGTAGAATCAATATTTTGAAACCATATACGAAATGGATTCGTTCTTTTTCTTGTATTGAAGGGAATGAAAACATCCCTAGAATAGCTCATAAACATGGCTTAAAAACAATGGTTGGTGCTTGGCTAGGCGATGATATGGAAAAAAATGAAGAAGAAATAGAAGCTTTGATTCAATTAGGAAATGAAGGTTGTGTAGATATTGCTGCTGTTGGCAATGAAGTCCTTTATAGAAACGATTTAACTTTAGAGCAACTTCTAGAATACATGCGCCGTGTTAAAGAAGCACTACCTAACGTTACTGTTGGTTATGTTGATGCTTATTATGAGTTTTCAGTTCATCCAGAACTAGTTGATGCTAGTGATGTTATATTAAGTAACTGCTACCCTTATTGGGAAGGCTGTCATATAGATGGATCATTAAATCATATGCAACAAATGTATGGTCAAGCATCAGATGCAGCAAGAGGTAAAAAAGTTATTATTACAGAAACTGGTTGGCCTAGTGAGGGCAGTAGTTTAAGAGGTGCTGTTTCAAACAGAGAAAATGCCATGAGATATTTTATAAACACACAATTATGGTCTTCAAAAGATGCTATTGATGTTTTTTACTTTTCATCTTTTGATGAATCTTGGAAAGTTGGTGCAGAAGGTGATGTAGGCGCCTATTGGGGACTTTGGGATAAGCATGAAAAACTCAAGTTTTAATATTAAAACAAATTAGATTTTATAAATTAGCATGTGGCAATTTTTAATTCCCACATGCTATTTTACTTTTAACATAAAGCATTTTTTATATCAAAATCATGAAAATAAATACATTTTTTTTAAAATCAATATTGATAATAGTTCTTACTGGAGTTTCATGCCAAAAATCGACCAGAGATTTATATCCTGAAGAATTAATTGGAGGTTTTAATTTGCTACCTAAAGAAAAAACAGGTATTGATTTTAGTAATTCCATACAAGAATCTACTTTTTTTAATCATTATTATTACAGCCAAATGTATGTTGGATCTGGTGTAGCTATTGGTGATTTAAACAATGATGGATTACCGGATATCTTTTTTGGAGGTAACCAAGTTGCCGATAGGTTATACCTAAATAAAGGTGACTTTAAATTTGAAGATATTACAAAAAAATCAAAAGTTGCAAAAAATTCGGGTTGGACTTGGGGTGTTACTATGGCAGATGTAAATGCAGATGGTTATTTAGATATTTACGTTAGCAGAAACGGTATATCAGCAAATCCAGAAGATCGAAGAAATCAATTGTATATTAATAATCAAGATTTAACTTTTACAGAATCCGCACTTCAATATGGTCTTGCTGATTACGGTTTTTCTACACAAGCTGTTTTTTTTGATATGGATAATGATGGTGACTTAGATATGTATCAGGTTAATCAAATAGCAGATAAAAAATTGCTTTTAATAAATAAAATACCTCAAGATCAATTTAAATTTTTTAGAGATCGTTTATACAGAAATGATAATGGTAGATATCATGATGTTTCACAAGAAGTAGGTATCTCTACCAATATTGCTTATGGCTTAAGTGTTAATGCTACAGATTTTAATAATGATGGTTGGATGGATCTTTATGTTGCAAACGACTATGCTGAACCAGATTTTATGTACTATAACAATGGGGATGGCACATTTAAAAATGTAATTAATGAAAAATTAAAGCATATTACGCAGTTGAGTATGGGATCAGATACTGGTGATATTAATAATGATGGATATCTTGACTTAATTACTACAGACATGACACCTGAAGATCATTACAGATCAAAAACTAATATGGCTTCTATGAGCACTAAAGCTTTTGAAACATTAGTTGAGGCGGGTGCTCATTATCAATACATGTCGAATACTTTACAAATTAATACAGGTCTTGGTACGTTTTCTGATATCGCAAACATGGCAGGAATTGCATTTACAGATTGGAGTTGGGCTAGTCTTATAGTTGATTTAGATAACGATGGATTAAAAGATATTATTGTATCAAATGGAATAAAAAAAGATGTAGATAATAATGACTACCGTAATAAAGTACTAAACCTTGGTAAAGATGCAACAGCTGAAAAACTATTCCAGCTAAGTAAAGAAACTCCATCTCAACCAATTGCAAATTACGCATTGAGAAATAAAGGTGATTTAGTATTTGAAAAAGTAACTAAAGATTGGGGATTTGATACACCAAGTTTCTCAAATGGAATGGCTTATGGCGATTTAGATAACGATGGCGATTTAGATATAGTTGTAAATAATATTGATGCTCCTGCTTTTGTTTATGAAAATAAAGCAACCGGTAATTTCTTGAAAATAGAACTGAAGGGTTCTGATAAAAATACTTTTGGAATTGGAGCTAAGGCAATAATTTACTACAATGATAAAATGCAAATGGCTGAAAATACTGTCACAAGAGGTTTTTTATCATCAGTTGAAAATAACTTATTTTTTGGTTTAGGAAAAGTTACAGAAGTTGAAAAAGTAGAAGTCTTATGGCCAAATGGTCAAATGAATATTTTTGAAAATGTTCAAGCAAATAAAAAAATAGTAGCAAATATTTCTAACGCTAAAAATACGGAAAGAAAAATAGAAAAAAATGAAACATTTTTTTCTAAAATCAAACCTAATAATTTGGGTATAGACTTTGAACATAAAGAAAATGAATATGATGATTTTGAAATAGAAATATTATTACCACACAAGCTATCTCAAAACGGACCTTTTTCTGCAGTTAAAGATATCAATAACGATGGTCTAGACGATATATTTCTTGGAGGTGCTATAGGTCAAAGTGGTGTATTATATTTACAAAATAAAATAGGAACTTTCACAAAAAGCGCTTCTCAGCCATGGGAAAATGATAAAGATTCAGAAGATTTAGGTTGCTTATTTTTAGATGTAGATGGAGATAATGATTTAGATTTATACATAGCTAGCGGTGGTAATGAATTTAATAGTGGAAATCCTTTATTAAAAGATAGATTATACATTAATAATGGGAATGGTAATTTTACCAAAAATATAAGTGCACTTCCAAATATAACTGAAAGTACTCAATGTGTTAAAGCTTCTGACATTGATCAAGATGGGGATTTAGACCTTTTTGTAGGTACCCGACTCATATCGGGAAAATATACTTTCCCAGCTACAAGTTATTTGCTAATTAATGAAAATGGTAATTTTAAAAAGGCTCCTTCAGATTGGGCTCCAGATTTAGTGAATATAGGAATGGTTACAGATGCAGTTTTTACAGATATTGATAATGATAATGATGAAGATTTAATAATTGTTGGTGAATGGATGGAGATAAAAGTACTAACAAATAATGATGGTATTTTTGAAGATAATTCGGAAAAGCTAGGACTAGAAGATACCAGAGGTATTTGGTGGTCTATAACAGCTAGTGATTTAGATAATGACGGAGATGACGATTATATAATTGGTAATCTTGGTAAGAATAACAAATTTAAAGCATCTGCAGAGCACCCATTTAAAGTTTACGCAAACGATTTTGATAATAATGGCACAAACGATATTGTTTTAGCAAAATTTTATAAAAATGATTATGTGCCTGTTAGAGGTAGAGAATGTACTAGCCAACAAATGCCATATGTGGCCGAAAAATTTAAAGATTATCATAGTTTCGCATCTTCAAAATTAATAGATATTTTACCTGAAGAAAAGGTTGCTGGTGCTATTAAATATGAAATAAAAAGTTTTGAAAGTATAATACTTATAAATGATAATGGAAAATTAATAAGAAAAGCTTTACCAAATATGGCACAAATTGCACCATTAAAATCGTCTATCGTTTTTGATATTAACAAAGACGGTTATCAAGATATCCTTACAGTTGGTAATCATTATGGTGTAGAAGTTGAAACAGCTCGTTATGATGCAGGATTTGGAACTATTCTTTTAGGAAATGGTAATAACGAGTTTTCTTATATTTCTCCTGAAAAAAGTGGTTTTTATGTACCATATGATAGTAGACAATTAAAAAGAATTAGCTTAAGTACTAAAGACCTAATTTTAGTAACAAATAACAATAAGGAAGTAACTATTTTTGATTTAAAAGATTAAATTAAAATGTATAGCTATTAAAATATTTTATAAATTTAAGTAATTTTAAATTAAAAAATTGATAATCAATAATTTAAACAAATAAAAAACCCTGTTTAAATAACTATTTTATTTGCTATGTATAGTTTTTGTATAGGGGGTTTTTACCCAAAAATTAAATAAAAACACTTAACTTTATATATTATAAATATAAAACTAAATTAAAACATGAAAAAAATTACAATTTTACTAGTGATGTTCATTGCATCATTAGGCTTTTCACAAACGGATCTCATCGAAAGTTTTGATGGTGCTGCTCCGACATTAAATCCAGAAGGTGGTTGTACGCCTCCAGGTTTATCAATTAGTAGCGCTCAAGCTTTCACAGGTACAAATTCATTTGAGATTATTGCAAATGCAGCTGCTCATCCGTGGCAAGGTGCTGAACTTGTTTTACAAGGAGCTGATTTAGAATTAACTACAAACAAGTTAGTTAAAGCACATGTATACTCTACAACTGCTGCTGGTATATTAGCTAAAGTAACTGCTGGTGGTGGACCTGCTTCTGCAGCGGCTGCCCTTCATGGTGGTACTGGTTGGGAAGAATTAACTTTTAATTTTCAAAATGGAGATGATAGCACAGTCCCTGCAAATGGTGTTTACACAAACCTTATATTTTACCCGCTTTGGGGTACTGGGGGTGGTTATTCAGGACAAGGAACTGTAAATTGTGTTTCTAATGCACCAATAACAATTTATGTAGATAACATAATAGGAACGGCTCCTAGTGGGGCAACTTGTTCTGATGGCATTCAAAATCAAGATGAAACTGATGTTGATTGTGGAGGGGTATGTACAGCATGTTTAGTGCCTCCTACAACTGCAGCACCCACTCCTCCGGCTCGTCCTGCGGCAGATGTTTTATCTGTAGTTACTCCTGCCTATACAGATGAAACACCAACTGGTGTTCAAGTATTTGCAGGTGCAAGTATATCCAATTACACCGTAGCTTCAACTGATGATACAAGATTACTTTTAACGCCTACTCCTGGTGGTGGAGCACAGTTTGGATATTTTGCTTCAACTAGTTCTGGATTTGATTTAACAAATTTCACCACTTTACACATAGATGTTTGGGTAGAAAATGCAGGTGCAGTTGGTTCTGTTTTAACCCTTCAACTTCAAAACTTTGATACAACTTCTGGAGCTTTTCAACATAATATTTTCACTAATATTAATGTTTTCACAGATGGTGCCGGTGCATGGATTGGTGGTGATTTTGATTTATCTACTTTTACCGGTAGTAGTTTAGCAAGAAATAATATTCAGCAAATTCAAATAATTGCTGCAGGTCCAGCTTTTGGTCCAACTTATTTTACTAATTTATATTTTCATAAAGGGACAACTTTAGGTACAGAAAATTTCGATTTAAACGAAGTTAGCATATACCCTAATCCATCTCAAGATAACTGGAACATAAAAACCAAAAATATTAAAATGTCTTCTATTCAAGTATTTGATATGTTAGGTAAAAATGTTATGACTTTAAACCCTAATACAGTTGAGGCAACAATTGATGGTTCAAATTTAAAATCTGGACTTTATTTTGCTCAAATAAAAACTGATAGTGGTATAAACAGTGTTAAACTGGTTAAGCAATAAAAGCTAACTTTACTAGTTTTAAAAAGCGCATCAAAAACGATGCGCTTTTTTTTGCTTAAAATTAAGAGATATTCAAATAAATCTAATCCATCATTAGATACTATTAAAATACATAACTCATAATCAAACTAAATAAAAGTTTCTGTTTTTATCATATTTTTTAATAGCAAACAATCTATTTCAAAAAAATAAATCCAATGTTACATAATGTAACATCAGAGCTAATGTAGAATAAAGATATTTGACATCGTTTTGGATTTATTCGTTAATCATAAACCTCGTAGCATAATAACTTAATTAAAAAAAACGATAAAAACTTATTATTCATCTTAAGATATATAGAATAAAAAAGCCCTAAAAATTATTACATTTTCAGAGCTTAAGATTTTATATAATAAAATATTTATGCGAAATAAATATAAATACATACCACAATTAGTGTAATTAAAGCACCAACTATTTTAGTATGTTTCCAAGGCGTTATATCAACTTGTTTAGTATATTCCAACTCAAAAGCAGTTACTCTTGGCTTAATCTTACCTATGATTAACATAATGGCGATATTTAAAACAAACAAAATAGCCATCACATGTAAAAAGTGTGGATATGCACTAGCTTCAACCAACCTTAAAGTTGCCTCATCAGTTACACCAGAAGATTTGGCATTTTCCAAAGCGGTTTCTACCAAATTTGGACCTAACCAAAATTGACTAAAAATATATAATACAGAACCTGAAATGATACCAATTTTAGCAGCAATTGCTGGAACTCTTTTAGTTAAATACCCCACAACTATAATTGTAAATATTGGAATACTATAAATACCATTTATCTGCTGTAAGTAGTTAAATAAACTTCCGGCATTAGCAATAAGCGGAGCTATAAACATAGCCGCAATGGCTAAACAAATACCAAATATTTTACCATACTTTACAATAGTCTTTTCTTCAGCTTCTTGATTGATGTGTTGTTTATAAATATCAATTCCAAATAAGGTTACAGAACTGTTTAAAACACTATTAAATGAGCTTAAAATAGCCCCAAACAACACAGCAGCAAAGAAACCAACTAACGGTTTTGGCAATACTGCACGCACCAACTCTGGATAAGCCAAATCACTTGAAGATAAACCACCTTCAAAATAATGATACGCAATAATACCTGGTAATACTAAAATTAATGGCCCTAAAATTTTTAAAAAAGAAGCTAATAGTAGTCCTTTTTGTCCTTCAGCTAAATTTTTTGCACCTAAAGCTCTTTGTATAATTTGTTGGTTGGTACCCCAGTAAAATAATTGTACAAGCATCATGCCTGTAAAAATAGTACTAAAAGGCACTTCTTGCCCAGGTTTGCCCATCGAGTGAAATCTATCAGGATTCGAAGTCATTAAGGTATCTAAACCTGTCATTAAACTACCATCACCAATAGCCATTAAACCAAAAACAGGGATTAAAATACCTCCTATTAATAACCCGATTGCATTTATAGAATCTGATACAGCAACCGCTTTTAAACCACCAAATACAGCATATATAGATCCGATAATTCCAATACCCCAAATACAAATTACAATAGCGCTTTTATCAGAAACACCTAACATAGTAGGGATATCAAACATACCACTAATCGCCACAGAACCTGAATATAAAATAACTGGTAATAACACAATAACGTAACCAGTTAAAAATAGTCCAGATGTAATGGTTTTTGTACTTACATCAAATCGTTTAGATAAAAATTGAGGCACAGTAGTTAGTCCTCCTTTTAAGTATCTCGGCAATAGATACATAGCCGTTACCACCATGGCTATGGCTGCTAAAGTTTCCCAAGCCATTACAGATAAACCATCTTTGTAAGCACTTCCATTTAGTCCTACAATCTGTTCTGTAGAGAGGTTTGTTAATAATAAAGACCCTGCTATAACGCCGGCGGTTAAACTTCGACCTCCGAGAAAATATCCATCTGATGATTTTTCATCTGTAGATCGTGTTGCGAAATATGAAATGATAGCTACTAATGCCGTAAAGCCAACGAATGAAATTATTCCAATCATACTATTTTTTTGTTTAGTTAAGAAATCAAATATAGAAATTTAATTTTTATAAAGAATTCTAAAAAAACTGACTAATACAAAGTTAATAAGTCTTTGATACTTGCTATTTATAAATTATTAGATTGAAATCCATATAATAGCTTACGTATTATTTTTTTAGCTAATTAAATACTAAAACTTAGCTTCAAAAGTTATATTTTTGAGTCATAAACATGATATTTAAATAATGAAACGTTCCATATATATTTTTTTATCTATAGGTTTTTTGATGCTATGGAGTTCTTGTAGAAATGATTTTGAGTTTTCACCAAGTACAGGAAGTCTTCAGTTTTCAAAAGATACGGTATATTTAGATACTGTTTTTACCAATATTGGTTCTAGCTCTTACAACTTAAAAGTATATAACAGAAGTAGTGATGATATATTTATTCCTTCGCTAAGATTAGCCTCAGGCGAAACCTCAAATTATAGACTAAGTGTTGATGGTTTACCAGGTAAGGTTTTTGAAAATATTGAATTATTAGCTAATGATAGTTTATATATTTTTATTGAGTCTACCATTGATATTAATAACTTTACTAACACTAATGGCACTTATTTATATACAGATCAAATAGAATTTGATGGCGGTACAAATCTTCAAAAAGTGGAGTTGGTTACGCTCGTAAAAGATGCTGTTTTTATTTACCCTGATAGAAATAATAGTACAAAAGTGATAGAAACATTAACACTTAATATAGGTGGTGACTTAGTGGAAACTGATTTACAAGGTCGAGAATTATTACCTTCTGAGCTCACTTTTACAAACAATAAACCTTATGTTATTTATGGATTTGCTACAGTTCCTGAGAATGAAACTTTAACTATTGATGCTGGAGCACGTTTATATTTTCATGATAATTCAGGTATCATTGTATCCAATGGAGCTTCGTTACAAGTTAATGGTGCTTTTAGTAATAATCAAGAATTACTAGAAAACGAAGTTGTTTTTGAAGGCGATCGTTTAGAACCTAATTTTTCAGAGGTACCAGGGCAATGGGGAACTATATGGTTTTTGGATGGAAGTATTAATAATACCATCAACTATGCAACTATTAAAAATGCCACTGTAGGGATTTTAAGTGATGGTAATCCTAATGAAACAAATCATAAAGTAATCATTACAAATTCACAAATTTATAATTCTAGCGCTTTTGGTATTTTAGGAAGAAATACATCCATTGCTGGAGAAAATGTTGTTATAAATAATGCAGGCCAATCCTCATTTGCTGGGACTATTGGAGGTAAATATAATTTTACGCATTCCACTTTAGTAAATTATTGGAATAATGGATTCAGACAATTCCCTTCTGTTTTGATAAATAATTTTATTGTTGATGAAAATAATGTAGCTACTCTAGCCGATTTAACAGAAGCTAATTTTAATAGTTGTATTATTTACGGTAATGATAATCCGGAAATCATTGTAGATGAAATAGAAGATGATGCCGTTGCTTTCAATTTTAAATTCACCAATTGTTTAATTCGTTTTCAAGACAACAACAACAATTTACAAGGACCAAATTACAATTTGAATGATACCAATCATTATGAAGGTAATATTTTTAATGAAGACCCTAACTTTTTAAATACTTCTGAAAATAAATTTATTATAGGAGAAACATCAGCTGCTATAAATAAAGGACTATCTGACTTTGCAGCACAAGTTCCTTTTGATATTTTAAATATTAATAGAACAACTACCCCAGACATTGGAGCTTACCAACATATCATATTTCCTGAATAATTTTATATTATTGAATAAAAAAATCCTGCTTAAAACAGGATTTTTTTATTCTCTATGTTTATAAAAGTTAAACAAACAACGGTTTATCTTTCATCATGGCATTTACTTTTTCTTTTACAGTTTCTAGAATTGCTTCGTTATCAAAATTTGTAATCACCTCATCAATCAAATCTACAATTTTAACCATATCAGCTTCTTTTAAACCACGCGTTGTTACTGCAGCAGTTCCTAAACGGATTCCTGAAGTTACAAAAGGTGATTTATCATCAAAGGGTACCATATTCTTGTTAGCTGTAATATCAGCTTTCACAAGTGCTTGTTCAGCATCTTTACCAGAAACGTTTTTATTACGTAAATCTATTAACATCATATGATTATCTGTTCCACCAGAAATTATATGATAATCTTTGTCTACTAGTGCTTTAGCCATGGCAGCAGCATTATTTTTAACTTGTAATTGATAATGCAAAAACTCATCAGTTAAAGCTTCACCAAATGCAATAGCTTTAGCGGCAATAATGTGCTCTAATGGTCCTCCCTGATTTCCTGGAAAAACGGCAGAATCCAATAAAGATGACATTTTTTTCAAGCTACCATTTTTTAAAGTTAGACCAAACGGATTATCAAAATCTTTACCCATCATTATCATACCTCCTCTTGGTCCTCTCAAAGTTTTATGAGTAGTAGTGGTTACAATATGACAATGAGGAAGCGGATCGTTTAAAATCCCTTTAGCAATTAAACCAGCAGGATGTGATATATCTGCTAATAGAATTGCTCCTACACTATCAGCAATAACTCTAAAACGTTTAAAATCAATATCGCGAGAATAAGCAGAAGCGCCTGCAATAATTAACTTTGGCTGCTCTTTTGTTGCAATTTCTTGAATTTTATCATAATTCAAAACACCTGTCTCCTCTTCTACTCCATAAAAAGACGGCACATATAATTTACCTGAGAAATTAACAGGAGACCCATGAGTTAAATGGCCACCATGTGACAAATCAAAACCTAAAATTTTATCTCCAGCATTCAAACACGCATGGTAAACAGCAGTATTTGCTTGACTTCCAGAATGTGGTTGGACATTAACATATTCTGCTCCAAACAAAGTTTTAGCTCTATCAATAGCAATTTGCTCAACTTCATCAACTACTTCACAACCCCCATAATAGCGTTTTCCTGGGTAGCCTTCAGCGTATTTATTGGTTAATACAGAACCAGCAGCTTCCATAACTTGTTCACTAACAAAATTCTCAGATGCTATAAGTTCTATTCCGTGAAGTTGACGCTCTTTTTCAGCTTCAATTAGTTCAAAAATTTGTTCGTCGCGTTGCATATATTTAATTTCTTGTTAAATGTTGCGCAAAAATATGAAATACATTAGTTAAATCCTTTAAAAAATATATATTTACTATGAAGTTTTTAACCATTTTATTAACGGTTAAACGAATCCTAGATTTTCTTTGTTTTTTTCTTTTAAAATAAAAAAAATGTGTAGGTTTGATAAGAATTCAATAACAATAATCTAAAATAGAGTTATGCGTTTATCAGCTAACAATCCAGATAGAAAGTCATGGTTACATGTCGACAAAAATTCAGATTTCCCAATACAAAACATCCCTTTTGGTGTGTTTTTAACTCGTGATGACATCATTACTATTGGAACCAGAATTGGTGATACTGCAATTGATTTAGGTGCATTACACCAATTAGGATATTTTGAAGGAATTCCTTTAACGGATGATATTTTCCTTCAAGACACATTAAACGATTTTATAGCAGATGGCCGTAAAACATGGCGCTCTGTAAGAGATCGAATTGCCGAAATATTTGATAGTAATAACGATGTTTTAAAACAAAACAAACGACACAAAGAAATAGTTTTATTTCGTTTAGATGAAATTGAAATGCAATTACCTGTTCAAATTGGCGATTATACAGATTTTTACTCAAGTATAGAACATGCAACTAATGTAGGCACAATGTTTAGAGATCCAGATAATGCACTTTTACCTAATTGGCTACATATTCCAGTTGGTTATCATGGCAGAAGTTCTTCTGTAATTCCTTCCGGAATCCCAGTACATCGTCCACAAGGTCAAACCTTACCAAACGGAGCCACAGAACCTGTTTTTGGACCAAGTCAATTAGTTGATTTTGAATTAGAAATGGCTTTTATTACCACAGATGCTAACGATTTAGGAGAACCCATCCCAATTGAAGAAGCGGAAGAATACATATTTGGACTGGTTTTATTAAATGACTGGAGTGCACGCGATATTCAAAAATGGGAATACGTGCCATTAGGTCCATTTTTAGCGAAAAACTTTGCGACTTCTATTTCACCATGGATTGTAACTTTAGATGCCTTAGAGCCTTACAGAGTTGAAAGCCCAAAACCTTTAAAACCACAATTGGATTATTTAAAATATAAGGGGGAGAAAAGTTTTGATATTAATTTGGAAGTAGCTATTCGTCCAAAAGGCGCTAAAGAAACTGTAGTTACCAATTCTAATTTTAAACATATGTATTGGAATATTTCTCAACAATTAGCGCATCATACCATAAATGGTTGCCCAATAAACTCTGGAGATATGATGGGAAGTGGAACTATTTCAGGACCAACACCAGACTCTTACGGTTCCATGTTAGAATTAACTTGGAGAGGTGAAAAACCAATTAAAATGAAAGATGGTAGCGAACGTAAATTTATAAATGATAACGATACTGTTATTATGAGAGGTTATTGTGAGAAAGATGGCACTCGTATTGGTTTTGGAGAGGTTTCTACAAAATTACTTCCTGTTTACAGTAAAAAATAAATTAGTCTTACTTAAAAAAAAATACATTTAATCGGATTTATTAGTATTTTATCTGATATTTTATTATTTTGGCACTTTTATTGGATACATATCCAGTAAACCAAAATCTAAAAAAATGAAAAAAATACTACCCTTTTTATTTATTTTATTATTATTCTTAGCGTGTAGCACTAGTAAAAAAATTGAAAAAGCTGTAAGCGTTGGGAATTATGATGCAGCAATTTCTGATGCTATTGGTAAATTACGTACAAATAAAGAAAAAAGAGGAAAAGCAGAATTTATTCTAATGCTTAAAGATGCTTATACAAAAGCAACAGCGCGCGATTTAAACAATATTGATTTTTTCAAAAAAGACAATAATCCTGAAAATTATATTGGTATTTATGATGCCTATGTAGCTTTAGATAATAGGCAAGAACGTATCAAACCTTTACTGCCCTTGTTTGTTAACGAAAAAGAAGTTGTTTTCAATTTTAACGACTACAATAGTCAAATTATTAGTTTTAAAAATAGTGCTTCAGAGCAGCTTTATAAAAATGCAACAGCCTTATTAAAATCTAATAATAAATTAGATTTTAGAGATGCGTACAATAATTTAAGAGACCTAGAAGACATTAACCCAAACTTTAAAGATGTACGTTATTTAATGGATGTTGCCCATAATAAGGGTGTCGATTTTGTTTTGGTTGATATGGTTAATGATACTAGAAAAGTAATTCCAACACGATTAGAAAACGATTTATTAAACTTTAGTAGTTATGGCTTAAATAACTTTTGGGCAGTTTACCATGGAACACCAGAAGAAAATATTGCTTACGACTTTAATATGCGTGTTAATTTAAGAGATATCAAGATATCGCCAGAACAAATTAAAGAACGTCAGGTTATTAAAGAAAAACAAGTTGCTGATGGAAAAATAGATTTAATTGAAAACGGCAGGGTAGTAAAAGATAGTTTAGGTAATGCTATTAAAATAGACAATATGAAAACTGTTCGTTGTGAGTATTATGAGTTTACACAATTTAAAGCAACCCAAGTTACTGGCAATGTAGAATATGTAAATTTAAAAACCAATCAATTAGTAGATGCTTTCCCTGTAACTAGTGAATTTGTTTTCCAGCATATTTATGCAACATCAAATGGAGATAGACGTGCTTTAGAGACGAATTTGATTCCTTTTTTAGAAAGACGTGCCGTTCCTTTTCCTACAGAAGAGCAAATGATTTACGATACTGCTGAAGATTTAAAACTTCAAATAAAGAATATTATTAATTCTTACACGCTCAATTAAGTAAAAAAAACACAAATTACCTTGTGTGTTTATAGTTTTAAATTTATCTTAGTCGTGATTAATTAAAAAAACTAACCAAATGGAAGCGTATTGCGTAAAATGTAAATCAAAAAAAGAAATGAAAGATGCAGCTGAAACTACTATGAAAAATGGTAGAAAAGCTATGAAAGGTAAATGTCCTACTTGTGGTACAGGTATGTTCAGAATCATGGGTAAAGCCTAAACATCTTCTTAAAAAGTATAAAAAAAACTCCTAAAACATCTTAGGAGTTTTTTTATTAAATTATTTTAAAACTTTAAATAACTAGACTCTATTTAATCAAAAATACTTCAATTCATTTGATTTACTATCCAATTCATAATATCCACTAAAACAACTGGCGAAAAAGTTTGCTCGATTTTTCCATATTCTGTGGGAGATCCTGTTTCAGATTCTTGAAACAGATGATTCAAATTTGGATATTCTTTAATAGTTACGTTTTTATTTCCGCCATCAGTAAGTGCACTTTTTATAGCAGTTAAATTCTCGTTTGATGGTACTTGCAAATCTTTTTTACCATTAATTGCAAAAACTGGGCACTTCACATTTTCTAAAATCGATTTTGGGTTAAATTTTAAAAAATATCGCATCCATGATGAAGTAAAGGTTTTAATAAATACATCAAAATCCTTAGCTTTCATTTGTTTTGCTAGCGTCTCTGGATTATCATTCATTTGTTTTTCTATGAAATCAGATAATTCAGATTCAATTTCTTCTTTACTACCATCTTTCACCACAATATCCAAACTTCTTTTTAAAAAATCTAATTCTTTCTGCAAATCAGATGCATGTGCACCGTTAGCTTTATTGATTAGTTCTGTTTGTAACATCACAATATCGTAACCTGAAATACCCGGACCCGCTAATAAAACTATAAAACTTACATCTTTGGATTTTGAAGCAATCATAGGGGCTATCATTCCACCTTCACTATGCCCAATTAAACCAATATTATTTTTATTAATATCTTTTCTTGTTTTTAAATACTCGATAGCACTTTCAACATCAGTAGCTAGATCAGCAGTTGTAGCAGAATTAAAATCGCCACTTGATTTTGCTACACCTCTGTCATCATATCGCAACACAGCAATACCATTTTTGGTTAAATAATCAGCAATTACTAAAAATGGCTTATGTCCAAATAGTTCTTCATCCCTGTTTTGTGGCCCACTTCCAGATATTAAAATGACGACTGGAGAATCAGTGGTGTTTTTTGGTATAGTTAAAGTCCCCGATAATATAATATTTGCCTCTGTGTTTTCAAAACAAACCTCTTCTATATTATAGGGATAAGGTGGTTTTGGTTCTTGTGGTTTATTTATAAGTTGTTTTTCTATAGTATTTCTAGATAAATCCATAGGAAATTCTTGTCCTGCTTGTTTAAAAGTTCCAATAACCAATTTCCCTTTTAATTCGCCAACATAAATAATAGTTAAGCTTGGAATTTCAAAAGTGATTATAGAATCTTTAAAAGTGGTTTTTGCAACTGGTATACCTGTTGCACCTTGGTCTGGGCTATCCATTGTAGAAGTAAATCCGTCTTCTGTTTTATTCACATCAAAATCAAGACGCAATTGAATACCTTGTACTTTTAAAACCCCATGCCACTGCCCTGTTACATCTTGTGCAGGTAAAAGATAAACAGAAAGGATTGAAATGAGTAAAATTAAAGATTGCTTCATAATCAAGGTGTATTTTGGTTTGTTTATTAAAGACTATATGAAGTGACTTAGATATTTTACTAAATTTAATATTTAGCCAAGAATAAATCAATTAATTTAAACTTATTAAACTTTAGTTTTTTTATTATCTAATATTCTTTTCCTCAATCAAATCTATAATTTAAAACTCACAAAATCAATATGTAATTCTAGTTACTTTTAAAGAGTTTTAAACAGTTAAAAAGGTGCTTTACAAATAATGGTAAGTTCTTTTTTAGTTATAGGATGAGTAAATGTAAGGCTTTCTGCATGCAAATGTAATCGGTTAGCTTTAGTACCATAAAGGTCGTCTCCAACTATTGGGGTTATTAAACCTTGGTTATGTGCTGCATGAACTCTTAGTTGATGCGTTCGACCTGTAATAGGATAAAAATAAATGCGTGTTTTTTGATTTTCAATAGCTATCACTTTATAATTGGTTATAGCTTGTTTGCCATGTAGGTAACAAACCAATTGCTGTGGGCGGTTATCTAAATCTACGCGCAATGGTAAGTTTACATTGCCTTCGGTATCTTGTAAAATGCCGTCTAATAAAGCTACATACCGCTTTTTTACACTACGCTCTATAAACTGTTTTTGTAATTGTTTATGTATAATACTGATTTTTGCTACTAGTAACAAACCTGAAGTAGACATATCTAACCTGTGAACCAGTAAAGGACCTGTGGCATTTGGTAAATAGGATTTCATTTTAGTAAACACCGATTCATTGCTTGTTTTACCTGGTACGGACAAAAACTCGTGAGGCTTATTTATTAGTAATAAATAATCGTCTTCGTAAATAATTTCTAAATCAGGTGCGTAACTGATAGATTGCTCAATCGGATTATCATCAACGTTTAATCCCTGCATCATAAAACCCAAAATAGGTTCGCATTTACTTCTGCAAGACGGATAAAACTGCTGGTGTTTTCGTACTTCTGATTTTGGTGAAGCACCCCACCAAAACTCAGCCATCGCAATGGGCTGCAAATTATTTTGATATGCGTATTGAAACAATTTTGGTGCTGCACATTCACCGCTTCCTGCTGGTGGTATTGGAGATGTTGTATTTTTAAAAACATCTAGCAAATGTTTAGTTTCTCCTTTTGCATTTAAAAACTGGTACTGCTCGTGTATGCGTTTTTGTAATGATGCCGATAGATTTGCACGATAGTCTTTTAAATCATTAATAGGCATTAGTAAAACATTTAAAGCTTCTTCTAGATCTTTAATAACTTCTTCCCACTGGCGTTTTAAGTGCTTTAATCTAATTTGATAAGTGATACTCTGTGCATCCAATTCTTCTGAGAATTTCTTGAATACTAACGTGTCTAAATTCGTTTTAGCAACTTCTCTTTGCTGTTTTCTATGTTGCTTTTGAATTTTAATTTCAGTTTTAAAAGCTTTTAACTCTGTTTCATAAGTTTGCTTAGCTTCTCTTACATTTTGGATAGCTATTTGTAACTCATCTGCATGTTCTAAAGTTTCAAGTTCGCCATTTATAAGGTTTAATTCAGCTTCACCTTTTTTATAAAAACCAACTTCATTTAAGGTATTGTAAACGGTAGGCACAAAACCTTTAATATCATTACTATCAGCAAGTTTCCCTGAAAATGCTGCTAAATAGCCTATTTGCTCATGTGCGTTTTTAACAACCATCACTCCAAACATTTTACCAATAACAAGTCCAGCTTGATTCGGGTTTAACCCAAAGTTATGATCAAAATCAGTTTGAGTTTCTAAATATTTTTGCAAATCGTTTGCAGCTAAAAAACTTAAAGGGTGTGGCTCGTAATAAAATGGAAAAGTAAATTTATCGGGTAAAAGGATTCCCGCATCATTTTTTAAAGGGTGGAATAATAAGGTGTTAAATGAGTTCATTGATATATTAAAGACGTTACAAAGAAACGAATTTTTAAAAAGCTAAAGCGTCATAAAACTCATTTTGAAAGGCTAATATTTTAAAAAATCGCCAGATGATATTTGTTTTAAACCTATAATAGACTGGTTATATACATACACAAAAGTTTCAAAAGGAGTACCATCTTTTAAAAACGCCGTAATTAGTTTCTTTTTAAACAAATGTGGCTCTGAATATTGTTCGCCAATACCTTCGTAATCATCTAAAACTTTAAAAACCTCTTGAGAGTTTTCAATTTTAAAAATCATCCCGAATACCTTTTCAGAAGTATTATTACTTAAAATAGCTCCCGGATACCAAGTTACTTCATATAGGTTACCATAAAAATAGCCTTTACCTATTAAAACCGCATGAGATGCCAAAAAGTTTGACATCTCATTATTTGATTTTTTTAATAGGGTTCCATAAACAAATAGATAATTGGCGCCCATAAACCATTATTATAAAAATTTATTCAAATCGATATCGTTTATAGCACCATGAGAATCATGAGCTACTACACCTCCATTTTTAATCACTAAAAGTTGTGGAGATTCATGCATGATTTGAAATTTTGATGCTATCTCGTTTGATACCTCTCTATAATTCAGTAAGTCTAAATAATATAAATCTAAATCTTTTTCTGTTAACTGATAAGCATCGACAAACTGGTTAATCACCATTCTACTTATACCACATCGAGTAGAATGTTTAAAAATAATTTGCGTTTTAGTAACAGATTTAATTTCTATAAAATTTAATTGTTGTAATTCTGTTAGAGGAATCCAAGGCAATGTTTTTTCCTCTTTATTATCAATTTCTGAGCTTTTGGAAGCACCAAATATTTTGTTCAATAATCCCATTTTTTTAATTTTTTTTAAAAAAGCAAACATTCACTTTTTAATAATTATTAGGTCGTAACTTATTTTAAATCTTACAAACTGACTAAAAGTCATCAAAATCAACTTTTTAGCAGACATTTTGTCTTAATATATCTCTTGGTAAGATTATTGACTTCTTAAAGTTGTAAAAGTAAAACATTAATATAATTTCAGCGGAAGCGGAAATAAAAAAAATAAAAATTATGAACTTAAATAATTATACCATAAAATCGCAAGAAGCTATACAACAAGCGCAACAATTAGCGCAAAGTTTTGGCCATCAGCAAATTGAAAATGAACACCTTTTTAAAGGCGTATTTGAAGTAGACGAAAATGTATTGCCATTCATTTTAAAAAAGTTAAATGTTAATATTATCATTTTACAACAGGCCTTAGATAAACAAATTGAAAGTTTTGCTAAAGTTTCTGGTGGGCAATTAATGCTTTCTCGCGAAGCTAATAAAACACTTAACGAAGCTGAAATAATTGCAAAAAAAATGAAAGATGATTATGTGTCTTTAGAACATCTAATCATCGCAATTTTTAAATCCGATAGTAAAATTGCTCAAATGCTAAAAGACCAAGCTGTTACAGAAAAAGATTTAAAAGCATCTATAGAAGAGTTACGTAAAGGTGAAAAAGTAACTTCTCAAAATCAAGAAGAAACTTATAATTCATTAAATAAGTACGCCAAAAACTTAAACCAATTAGCTAAAGATGGCAAATTAGATCCTGTAATTGGGCGTGATGAAGAAATTCGTAGAATACTTCAAATCTTATCACGTAGAACCAAAAACAATCCCATTTTGGTTGGAGAACCAGGTACTGGCAAAACAGCTATTGCAGAGGGTTTAGCGCATAGAATAATTGATGGTGATATACCTGAAAATTTAAAAGATAAGCAAATTTTTGCTTTAGATATGGGTGCTTTAATTGCTGGAGCAAAATACAAAGGTGAGTTTGAAGAGCGCTTAAAAGCTGTTATAAAAGAAGTAACTGAAAGCGAAGGAGATATCGTATTATTTATTGATGAAATACACACACTTGTTGGTGCTGGTGGCGGACAAGGAGCTATGGATGCTGCCAATATATTAAAACCCGCACTGGCACGCGGAGAACTTAGAGCTATTGGTGCAACAACGCTAGACGAGTATCAAAAATACTTTGAAAAGGATAAAGCTTTAGAGCGTCGTTTCCAAAAAGTGATTGTTAACGAGCCTGATACTGAAAGTGCTATTTCGATTTTAAGAGGTATTAAAGAAAAATATGAAACACACCATAAAGTGCGCATTAAAGATGAAGCCATTATTGGCGCCGTAGAATTATCACAACGCTATATCACCAATCGTTTTTTACCAGATAAAGCTATTGATTTAATGGATGAAGCTGCTTCAAAACTTCGTATGGAAATCAACTCTAAGCCAGAAGAATTAGATGTTTTAGATAGAAAAATCATGCAGCTTGAAATTGAAATTGAAGCTATTAAAAGAGAAAAAGATGAAACTAAATTAAAATCACTACGTTCAGACCTAGCGAATTTAAAAGAAAGTAGAAATGAAATTAATGCAAAGTGGAAAAGTGAAAAAGAGGTTGTAGATAACATCCAAAATGCTAAACAAGCCATTGAAAATTACAAACAAGAAGCTGAAAGAGCAGAACGCGATGGCGACTATGGTAAAGTAGCCGAGTTACGCTATGGCAAAATAAAAGAAACCCAAGAAAAACTTGAGGTTTACCAAAAACAATTACAAGAAAATCAATCAGAAAACTCGCTTATTAAAGAAGAAGTTACTTATGATGATATTGCCGAAGTTGTTGCGAAATGGACAGGTATACCTGTTACTAAAATGCTTCAAAGCGAACGTGAAAAACTGTTGAAATTAGAAGACCAATTACATAAACGAGTTGTTGGGCAAGAAGAGGCTATTATAGCTGTTAGTGATGCTGTTCGTAGAAGTCGTGCTGGTTTGCAAAACCCAAAAAAACCTATAGGTACTTTCTTGTTTTTAGGAACTACCGGTGTAGGTAAAACCGAATTAGCAAAAGCTTTAGCTGAGTATTTATTTGATGATGAAAACGCTATGACACGAATTGATATGAGCGAATATCAAGAACGACATGCGGTAAGCAGATTAGTTGGTGCGCCTCCTGGTTATATTGGCTATGATGAAGGCGGACAACTAACTGAAGCGGTGAGAAGAAAACCATATTCAGTGGTGTTATTAGATGAAATTGAAAAAGCACATCCAGATACTTTTAATATTTTATTACAAGTTTTAGATGAAGGCCATTTAACAGATAATAAAGGACGCGTAGCAGATTTTAAAAACACCATAATAATAATGACTTCTAACATTGGAAGTAGTATAATTCATGATAGATTTGAAGCCACAAAAGATATAGATTCTGCTATTGAAGCAGCAAAAATTGATATTTTAGCTTTATTAAAACAAAGTGTGAGACCTGAATTTTTAAACCGTATTGATGACACTATCATGTTTACTCCGTTATCAAAAGATAATATTGTTGAAATAGTTGGTTTACAACTAAAGGATATTACTAAAATGATAGCTAAACAAGGTATTACTTTTGACGCAACACCTGATGCTGTAAGTTATTTAGCCGATAAAGGTTACAACCCTGAATATGGTGCACGTCCTGTAAAAAGAGTGATTCAAAAAGACGTTTTAAATGCACTTAGTAAAGAGATATTAGCTGGAAAAGTGACCACAGAAAGTATTATTTTACTAGACGCTTTTGATGATAAATTAGTATTTAGAAATCAAGGAGATTTGGTTACAGAAAAATTTTAGATTCCAATAAAACAAATTGTAACAAAAGATAATAAATTAAGTCTTTAAGTTGGTTGGTTAGTTGAAAAGCAACATGAATCTTTTTATACAAAGATGATTGTTGCTTTTTTTTTGTAACAAAAAAACTAATATTGATACTCATAATAAAAATTATAATTATGAAATTAAAATTATCATTATTTGCAACCTTAATCTTTTCAACGTTAACCATCAATTCTCAAGAGTTAGAAAACTCAACACTTTGGAAAATCTCCGGAAATGGTCTAGAAAAAGCTTCATACTTATTTGGCACGATTCATATAACATGTGATGCCACTTTAGATGAAGACGTAAAAAAAGCTCTAGAAGAAACCACTCAAGTCGTTTTAGAAATTGATATGGACGACCCATCAATGCAATCAAAAATGATGGGTGGCATGTATATGAGTAACGGAAAAACTATCAAAGATTTTGTTTCTGAAGAAGATTACACAATAATTGATTCGCTTTTTATAAAAAACGCAGGTATGTCTGTCAAATTGATAGAAAACATAAAACCCTTTTTCTTAACAGCTATGTTATATCCAAAAATGATTGATTGCCCTATGCAATCTTTTGAAGCAGAGTTAATGAAAGTAGCAAAAACTCAAGAAGAAGAAATAAATGGGTTAGAAACAATTGAAGACCAACTTCAAGTTTTTGAGGATATCCCATACGAAGACCAAGTTTCAGATTTATTAAGAATGGCAAAAGATAACTTAGAATACGATAAAGTTAATTTTGCTAAAATGCTAAAAGTTTACAAAGAAGAGAATATAACAGACATGCTAGACATGATGAATGATAACAATAGTAGTAGTGTTTCTAAACATCAAGATAAATTACTAGCTAATAGAAACAAAAATTGGATTTCTAAAATTTCAGAATACTCAAAAGAACAACCAACATTTTTTGGCGTGGGTGCAGGACATTTAGCTGGAGAAGAAGGTGTCATCAAATTACTAAAAAAAGCTGGGTTTACAGTTACCGCTATTCAATAGCCAATCTCAAAATAATTTTTAAACTATACCAAATTAAAAACCACAACAAGTCCAATTTTTTGTGGTTTTATAATTTTAATAACTACCGCATAAACTTAAATTAATAAGATTTACAATAAATTTAAGTTCAAATAGTTAAATAATCAACAGGTTTTTGTTAATAAAAACTTATATACAAACCATCAATGCTGGTTAAAATTTATAACTTAGCCTAAAGAAAATCCTCAAATCGTTAATAATTTTAAAAAATGTGAAATTAGTTTTTACATTGAAAAACATTAAACCCTACTCTTAAAAAATGAATATTGCTAAATACATTGATTACTCATTATTAGGTTCTTTAACTCAAGAACATGATATTATAAAGCTTTGCAATGAAGCTATTGATAACAATTTCCATAGTGTTTGTATCAGTAGCTGTTATGTCGCCTTAGCTAAACAATTTCTTATTGATTCTGATGTGAAAATCTCAAGTGTAGTTGGTTTTCCATTTGGAGCTACTTCAACTAAATCCAAAATTTTTGAAGCTCAACAAGCCTTAAACGATGGTGCTCAAGAAATAGAAATGGTTATAAATTTAGGCTTGTTAAAAAGTAGAAATTATGTTTCTGTTTTAAAAGATATTACCGATGTTAAATCGGCTATCGGTTCTAAAACCCCATTAAAAGTTATCATAGAAATTTCTGAATTAAATAAAAACGAAATTGTTAAAGTTTGTGAGATTTGTTTAGATTCTGAGATAGATTTCATCAAAACATCAACTGGATTTACTAAAAATGGAGCTACGTTTACAGCAATAAAAATGATAAAAAAAATTGTTAGGGACAATACCAAAATTATAGCTTCTGGCAGTATTGATGATTATGAAACCGCATTAAAATATCTTGAAGTTGGTGCAGATAGAATTGAAACATCAACTAATATTATGTCAACTAACAAAACTCAACAAATTCGAAATACTAAAATCTTTAAACAGTACCTTAACAATTTAGAGAAAACATCAGAACAAACAATAAACACTATCACAAAAGCTTAAAAGTTAATTTAAATATAAAGCAACTCATTTGAATTTCATTCTAAAATCAAAAGCCATCTCTAACAAAAAAGATGGCTTTTGATTTATTATAAATTGATTATTTAATACTTATTAACTTAATTAAATAATTATATTTGATAAGTATCGATCAAAACATAATTTTGATTAAAACCTCTAAAATGGAGCTAAATAAATTTATAGATCATACGCTTTTAAAAGCAACTGCGACCCAAAAAGACATTATAAAACTTTGCCATGAAGCTGTTACTCATAAATTTTATTCGGTTTGTGTTAACAGTTGCTTTGTTTCTTTGGCAAAATCTCAATTAAAAAATAGCGATCTTAAAATTTGCAGTGTTATTGGCTTTCCTTTAGGCTCGATGAGTACCGAAGCAAAGGTTGCTGAAACTAAAAGAGCTTTAAAGGATGGTGCAGATGAAATAGATATGGTAATTAATATAGGATTATTAAAAAGTAAAGATTTTGATGCCGTCTGGAAAGATATTGAAGCTGTAAAAAACTGCATGCCTAAAAATATATTAAAAGTGATTTTAGAAACCTGTTATCTGGAAGATATAGAAATCATTAAAGGAAGTGAACTGGCAATACAAAGTGGTGCCGATTTTTTAAAAACCTCAACAGGTTTTGGAACAGGAGGCGCAAATATTCATGATGTAAAACTTATGCAAATTATTGCAGGTGAAAAAGTTAAAATTAAAGCATCAGGTGGTATTCAAGATATTAAAACAGCAATGGAATATATAAATATTGGTGTAGAACGTTTGGGTACTTCGTCAGGAGTATCGATTGTTTCAGGAACACAAACTACAAATGAAAATTACTAATAATTACCATGAACTAATAAACTAACTTTTACAAAAAATTAAAATGAGTGTTCATATAGAAGCAAAAAAGGGTGATATTGCAGAAACTATATTATTACCAGGAGATCCTCTTAGAGCCAAATGGATAGCAGAAACCTTTTTTGAAAACCCAGTATGTTTTAATAAAGTAAGAGGAATGTTTGGTTTTACGGGCACCTATAAAGGCAAACCAATTTCTGTTATGGGAACTGGCATGGGAATACCGTCTATTTCTATTTATGCACACGAGTTAATTAATGAATATGATGTTAAAAACTTAATTCGAGTAGGCAGTGCTGGATCATATCAAAAGCATGTGAAAATTAGAGATATTGTTTTAGCAATGGCAGCGTCATCAAATTCTGGTGTTAACGAATTACGCTTTGGGGGTGCAGACTACGCACCTACGGCTAATTTTGAATTGTTTCAAAAAGCTGTTGAGGTAGGAAAAAATAAAAACATACATTTAAAAGCTGGCAATATATTCACATCGGATGAGTTTTATGCAGATGATTTTGAATCTTATAAAAAGTGGTCTAAATTTGGAGTGCTTTGTGTTGAAATGGAAACCGCAGGTTTATATACCGTAGCAGCCAAACACAATGTAAAAGCACTTTCTATTTTAACTATTTCAGATTCTTTAGTAACAGGTGAAAGAACTACTAGTAAGGAGCGAGAAACCACATTTAAAGATATGATAGAAATAGCTTTAGAATTAGTATAACTCTTCATGATTACTATTTCTTCAAATTTACATTTAGAAAAAATTACAATATATAATCAAGAAGATTTGATGGCTTTAATGCATGAAATTTATCCTCCTGCTTACAAACATTTATGGTTAAAGGAAGATTATAATTGGTATCTTAATTATTGTTTTTCAAAAGAAAATTTAGAAATTGAACTAAATGAAAAAGACGCTGCTTATTACTTCGTTTTACAAAATTCACAACAGATAGGCATACTTCGTTTTGTATATAATACTTCCATAACTGAGTTAGGTAAAAAAAACACTACTTTTATACATAGAATTTATCTAAGTCATGAAGCTCAAGGAAAGGGTATTGCTAAACAACTTTTTAATTGGATAGAAAAACAAGCTTATTTTAAAAAAAATAAAGTTTTATGGCTAAAAGCAATGAATACTCAAACCCAAGCACTTAAGTTTTATAAAAAAGAAGGATTTAAAATTCAAGACACTATAAGGTTAGATTTTAATTTAATTCATGAAAATTTAAGAGGCATGGTGTTAATGACAAAAACATTATAAATAATATACTATTATGAAGCAGTTAATTTTCGTTTTATTTTTAATAACAACCTTTTATGCTTGTAAAAAAGATCCTCAATCAAATCAATTTGAGTCAACAGAGATAACAACTTTTTATTTAATTCGCCATGCAGAAAAAAATAGAAAAGACAGTACAAACAAAAACCCTAATCTTAACGTGAAAGGTCTTTTAAGAGCTGAAAAATGGAAAAATGTTTTTAAAAATATTTCTTTTGATGCTATTTATTCTACAGATTACAACAGAACTCGGGAAACTGCTACACCCACAGCATTAAAAAACAAACTAGAATTAACTATTTACAATCCTAATACCATAGCCATAAATGAACTATCAAAAAAGCATTCAGGTAAAAATGTTTTAATTGTAGGCCATAGCAATACAACACCTCAAGTAGTAAATAAATTTCTTGGAAGTGATACTTATGAAGATATAGACGACAACAATAATGCTAACCTATATATTGTTACTGTAAAAGACGATATTGTCTCTAGTAGTGTTTTATTTATTGAATAGTTTTTATTAGTACATAGATGTTTTTTAGTTCAATTTTTGAAAGTAATTCTAATTGATTTAATTTAAATAATTCATCTAAATTAGATAATGTAACAATTTCATTTTTAGATTTATAGTTATTATAATCTACAAATCGAATACCATTTATATAGCGTTCATTGTAAACCTCTCTAAAACGATACCCCTTGCCATCATTTTCGTTATACGAATAAGCTAAATAATCTACTTTAAAAGTTTTAGTGTTTATCCAATAAACAAATTCATCATCAAAATCTTCACCACCACCTTCTTTATTAAAGGTTACTTTTATTTTAAAATAGTTCAAGTTCTTAATCTCTATTTTACCCAAATAAGATTTATTTACAGCTTTATCATTTAATCCATAAGGCAATACTGAAAAATAATGCACGGAGTTTACAGAACTTGAATATGCTTTGGCTTTCTCATCAGAAACCTCAAAAACAGAATCATTAACAAATCTTTGAAAACCTTTATTTGTTAAAACATCATTTATAACACCTAAAGAATCATTAAAAACCCGTTCATATATAAACTTTCCGTTATTTCTTGAAGCTTTATAATGTTTATTTCTAAAATCAAATTCTATATCAGATTTATTAAAAAGAGCGCCTCCAGAAATTTTAATCGTCTCGTTTACAATAGCATTAGCTTCTTTAACTTCTTGTTCACAACTCAAAATTGCTATTAAAAACAAAAGTGAAATGGATATCTTTATCTTCATAAAACTAATTTTAAAGTTTGTAGTTAAATTAAATCATACTTACCGAAACTGAAGCGCAGTTTGCTTAATAATTTTACTGTAGTTTAAATTCAATGCTTTGTCCAGTATATTTTTGAGCCAAAACATTGATAGAATTCTCTTTTAAATGAAAAATCCTGGGATAGCCTCCTGTGGTTTGACAATCTCTCATTAATATAATGAGATTCCCTGAAGGGGTTAACTGCACAGTTCCGGGCAAAACAGCAGACGTAATTATGGGTTTTAAATCATTTTGGACAGCTTCATCCAATTGATAAGCCATTCTATTATTATTTTTTGAAATTGTAAAAGAATGTGATAATAACTTAGTTTTTTGATTATCGGAAAGCAAATCAAATTCAGGACCCTTAAAAACTTCTAAATACTTCGAGTTTAAATAAGAAGTATCAAACCTTACTGAAGCATGCTTTAAATCAGTTAAAATTGAGGCTTCATCATAAAACAAATCATCGTTTTTAAGCACTTTAAAACGTTTAGTAATATTTTGATACATACTTTTACTACCTAATACACTTTCTGTCTTAAAACCGCCTAAAACAGCCAAATAAGACCTAAAGCCAGTGTTCAGTTTGCCAAAAGATAGAATATCATTTGAATTTACAGCTATTAATTTATTAATCTGAATAGGCTGGTTATTTAACATTGGAGACATATCTGCTCCAGATATCGCTATATATGTTTTTGTATAAAACTGAAAAAAACCACCTGTCATCGTCATTTCTAAAACCGCAGTTTCCTCATCATTGCCTAGCAAAGCATTAGCAAATGAAGCAGCCTTTCTATCCATAACCCCTGAATAAGGTACACCAAATTCTTGATAACCCATTCTCCCAAAATCCTGAATAATTGAGTGAAAACCCGATTTTAAAACATTAATCATGATTCACCTCGCTTTCTAATTGATAAACACTTGCTTCAACCAAGGTTTTGATATCTTGATACGCTTTTAAGTTAATTGGATAAAACTTTATTTGATCTCCTGGATTAGCGAAACAAGGCTGCTCTTTAGAAATATCAAAAAAATTAATAGGCGTATTCCCGATGATATTCCAGCCACCAGGACTTTCATTAGGATATACTCCAGTTTGGTTTCCACCAATAGCAACAGACCCTTTTTTCACATGTAATCTTGGGGTTGCTTTTCTTGGAATATTTAACGATTCATCTAAACCTCCTAGATATAAAAACCCGGGTAAAAAACCAATAAAATAAACGGTGTAAATAGCATTAGAATGATGTTCAATTATATCTCTTGTTGTTATATTATTATCTTTTGAAATCAACTCTAAATCCAAACCGAAAACAGCCTCATAACACACTGGAATATACCACAAAACCGCTTTGTTTTTAACAACTATTTTATTAGAGCTATAGATTTTATCTATACTAGCTATTTCGTCTTTAAAATTAATTACATATTCATTGTATATTATTAATAATGAGCTATATGTGGATTTTAATTCAATTATCGATTTAATACTGCTTATTCTAATTTTATCCTTAAAATCAAGAATATCGATTAAAATAGCCGTATCAATAACCTGTGGCCATTCAATTAAAATAGCACGTTCTCCATAAGGTTTATATGTTAATTTAAAAGCCATTAAAAGTTATCTGATTTCTATTCCTTTAAACTCTAGTTTTTCCTTCAAATTCTTTATTAATTTTATAACTTTAGGGTTATCACCATGTATGCAAAAAGTTTCAGCTTTAATATCTTTTTTATTGTTGTTAATCGTGGTTACTTTTTGTATTGATATCATCTCAAAAACATGTTTGAAAACCGCATCAGCATCTTCAATTAAAGCATTACTTTTTAATCTAGAAACTAAAGTTAAATCATCATTATAATTTCTATCAGCAAAAGCTTCATAAGTCATATCAATACCATTTTTAGCAGCTAAATTTGCAATTACAGACTTATAAGGGACATATAATTTTACTGGTAAAACCATACTTTTAATAACTTCTATGATGACATTAGCAATTTTTTCATCAACAGTTGCTAAATTATAAAGTGCTCCATGTGGTTTTATATGATGCAATAAAGCATGTTCATTATCTATAACACCCAATAAGTTATCAATTTGATTTTTTATACAAGAAAACAAAGCAACACAGGACATATCCATGGCTTGTCTTCCAAAATTATCTTTATCAGGAAATGAAGGATGTGCACCTATTTTTACTTGATATCGTTTTGCCAATTTTACAACTTCTCGCATCGTTTCATAATCACCTGCATGACCACCACAAGCTATATTACATGAAGACATGTAAGGCATTATGAGAGCTTCGCTACCTATCCCCTCACCTACATCAACATTGATATCAATTATTTGATTTTGCACTAAAACAGATTTAAAATAAAGACTTTATTAAGTGTTGCAAGAGATAGTAAGATACTAATTCCTAGTATTAAAAACCCAAAAATATTTTGCTTTAAAGTATTTTTATAAATTCCTAGTACAGAATCTTTATTCATAATCCAAATTAAAAAACCTGCTATAACTGGTAATAAAATTCCGTTGGCAACTTGTGCAAACTTTATGATTGTAATTGGTTTGACACCTAATGATGAAAACAACACCCCTAACCCTAATATAATAATCCAAACAACCCTAAATCTTGTAGTTCGCATATTTGAAGACCATCCTAGGCAACCACTTGCAACAAAAGCTGCAGCCAATGGTGCGGTTATAGCACTGGTGATACCTGCTGCAAATAATCCAATAGCTAAAAAATAATTAGAAAAACTTCCAAATAAAGGCTCTAAACCTTGAGCTAAATCGGAAGCATTCTTTATTGAATCACTTGGGTTGGATGATGCAGCAATCATGATACTCATAGAAACTAAACCACCTAAAACAACCGCAACAATGGTATCTTTTCTAGCAAAATACAAATCTGATGTTTTGTTCCATTTTTCTTTAATCAAAGATGCATGTAAAAATAAATTATAGGGCACTACAGTAGTGCCTATTAATGCAATAACGGTAAGTAAACTTTCATTTGGAAAATTTGGCACAAAAGCACCTTGTAAGATTTTAAAAAAGTCTGGCTTGGTAATAATAGCAGTTAACAAAAATGACAAACTCATTAACGTTACTAAAACTAAAAGTGCTTTTTCTAGTACTTTATAATTTCCAAGATATAATAAAACAAAAGCAATAGATCCAATAATAACACTCAAAATGTTAATTGAAAATTCTCCAATTTTCAGAGTTGGATTTCCAATAATAGCTTCTAAACCTAAAACACCTCCTGTTATATTTCCAGCCTCATAAGCAGCATTACCTAACACAATAGCTGAAAGTATTAAAAGAATTGCTAAAAATTTAAAAATAGGATGTTTGATTTCGGATATAATAATTTCAGACAACCCTTTTTGAGTAATGATACCCAAACGTGCCGACATTTCTTGCAACACAACGGTAGCCACTATAGACAAAACCATAGCCCACAAAAGCGAAAAACCAAAACCCACCCCTGCCAATGTACAAACTGTAACAGAACCTGGGCCAATAAATGCAGCTGAAATTAAAGGTCCAGGACCTATATTTTTAAAGCAATTTTTAATCATTTTGGAATAGCTTTAAGCGCATAAATAGCAAAACTACCTAACCAATGCCCCCCCTCATAACTATCACCAAAAATACTTGGTAAAGAATAATTGATATGCTTGTATGCCTCATTTTGTAAATGATTATACTCATGTAAACCTTCGGCTATTTTACATAAACTCCAAGCTCGAGAAAAATTAACACCATCTAAATGCACTAATTGGCCATCTGTTCTGTCGGAAACCAAACCAACTTCTATATTATAGTTTCTATCTTTTAATTGTGGCAAAAAAGCATCTAACCAAGTTTTAAATGCTTCAACAGGTAATAATCGTTTCATTAAAGCTGCTTCCTCTAAACAAGGTGATAAAAAATCACTTCCGCTAGGCTCCCATGTTATTGGGCAATCTTTATCTTTTAAGAAGAAATACATAGCACGATCTGTAATCGCTTTTTTTAGAACTTCATTACTTACAACTTCTGCATAATCATATGCAAAACTTAATCCAAAAGCAGTGTTTGGGTGAGTTCCCACTCGTTGTGGATAATTTAATTTTGGTAAAAACTCAATATATTTCACTACAATTAATTCGGTTAAGGGTTGCAAATTGGTTTCTAATTCTCTAGCAAGAGGCGTGTCCCAAGTATGAAGTTCTTCTGCTAGTTTTAGTAACCAAGCCCAACCATAAGTACGCTCGTATGATTTATTATGAACGCCATAAAAATATTGCACTTCGGCTTCAATATTAGCTTTTGAAATATTTTTAAGTAACCGTTTTTTAATAAGTTCAGCATCATCAATATTTGGAAACTGTTTTAATAGACTCACCAAACTCCAATGCCCATGAACCGACGAATGCCAATCGAAACAACCAAAAAATGCAGGATGTAACATATTAGGTGCCTGTAAATCTGAATCACCTCCTAATGTTTGAGATAATTTATTTGGGTACTCAACATTCAAACAATGCAATGGTAGTTGTGCTAATTTATTAGCTTGTTCTAAATTAAGGATTGGTTTTTCTGCTATTTCTTCTATTTTAATTTCTAAAGTTTCTTTTTCTTCTTTCTTAGAAGTGTTGCAGCTAACAACTAAAAATATTAGTAATAATGTGATTTGTTTTTTCATAATTATATTTTTAATAGTTACCCCAACCAACCTTCTCTATCTAAACTTCTATATTGAATAGCTTCACTAATATGTATACCATTTACTTCTTCAACACCTTCTAAATCAGCAATTGTTCTAGAAACTTTTAAAATTCGATCATAAGCCCGTGCAGATAAATTAAGGCGTTCCATCGCCGTTTTTAAAAGTTGCTTTGAGGCTTCATCTAAAACACAATGTTTACGAATTTGTTTCGTATTCATTTGTGCATTATAATGCACAGTATCACTTTCTTTAAAACGTTTGGTTTGAATTTCTCTTGCTTTGGTAACTCGTTTTCTAATTTCAACAGAAGTTTCACCTTTTCTATCATCAGATAGCTTTTCAAAAGGTACTGGTGTTACCTCAATATGAATATCAATTCTATCTAGCAACGGACCAGAAATTTTACTTAAATAGCGTTGCATTTCCGCAGGACTTGAAGTTACAGGGGCGTTGGGATCGTTAAAATAACCTCCAGGACTTGGGTTCATACTTGCCACTAACATAAACGAAGATGGATATGTAACAGTAAACTTCGCTCTCGAAATTGTAACCTCTCTATCTTCCAAAGGTTGTCTGAGCACCTCTAAAACACCACGTTTGAATTCGGGTAACTCATCTAAAAACAAAACTCCATTATGTGATAATGATATTTCTCCTGGTTGAGGAAAAGCCCCACCACCAACTAAAGCAACATCAGATATGGTGTGATGCGGACTCCTAAAAGGACGCTGCGCCATTAAACCTGTATCTTTAACACGACCAACTACGGAATGTATTTTGGTAGTTTCTAAAGCCTCATGAAGCGTCATTGGTGGCAAAATACTCGGAAGTCGTTTGGCTAACATCGTTTTTCCTGCACCAGGAGGCCCAATTAAAATAATATTATGTCCGCCAGCAGCAGCTATCTCCATGCAACGTTTAATACCTTCCTGTCCTTTTACATCACTAAAATCAAACTCAGGGAAATCTAAGTTTTTCTCAAATTCTTCTCTAGTATTTATAATGGTTTGTTCTAATGGCTCTCCTTTATCAAAATAATTGATAACTTGTTTGATATTATCAATGCCATAAACTTCTAAATCATTAACAATGGCAGCTTCTTTAGCATTCTGAATTGGCAATATAAATCCTTTAAAACCTTCTGCTCTTGCTTTAACAGCAATAGGCAACGCACCTTTTATGGGTTGCAAACTTCCATCAAGGGAAAGTTCACCCATGATGATATAACGTTCTAAATCTTCCACTTGTATTTGTTTAGATGCTGCGAGAATACCCATAGCTAAAGTTAAATCGTATGCGCTGCCTTCTTTTCGTAAATCGGCAGGTGCCAT
This sequence comes from Flaviramulus sp., assembly GCA_030731745.1. Taxonomy (GTDB): domain Bacteria; phylum Bacteroidota; class Bacteroidia; order Flavobacteriales; family Flavobacteriaceae; genus JANQTJ01. The sequence goes on from JANQTJ010000015.1 coordinate 159,284, forward strand.
GTTAATGGTAATCTTTTTTCCTGGAATTTTAAAACCATTATTTTGTAACGCAGCTGCAATACGGTAGTTACTTTCTTTAATAGCATTATCAGGTAATCCTACTAAATGATATCCAATACCATTATCAACATTTACCTCTACTGTTATCGTAGTTGCTTCAACACCAAAAACAGCACTTCCAAAAACTTTTTTAAGCATAATATTTCTTTACTGCTTAAATGTAAGAAATGTATTTGAAATGATTATTTTGATTTATTAAATTTCGTTATATTTGATAAGATATAACGAATTCCAAATGATTTCTATTAGTGAAGCTATTTTAGCTATTAAAAATACTGCGAAACCCCTTTTAAAAGAAACCACAAAACCAATCCATAAAGCTGGTGGTTATTTTCTATTTAACGATGTGTATTCACCTATAAATATGCCTCCTTTTAGGCAATCTGCCATGGATGGCTATGCATTGTGTTTACATAATGAGTTAACTTATAATATAATTGGTGAGGTTAAAGCAGGTGATGCACATGAACCTATATTAAAACATGGTGAAGCCGTTAGAATTTTCACAGGTGCTGCAGTGCCCTCATCTGCAAACGCCATAATGATGCAAGAAAAAGTTACCAGAAAAGATAATAAAATCACTATTAGTGAACAAATAGAAAAAAACCATAATGTAAGACCTATCGGGGAACAAGTTAAAGAAGGAGACATCGCTTTAAAAAAAGGCACAAAACTATCGGCTGCTGCTATTGGATATTTAATCTCTTTGGGAATTGTTGATGTTTCTGTTTTTCAAAAACCTAACATCGCTATTTTAACCACAGGAAATGAACTTATTGAAGCTGAACAAGAGTTAACTTATGGGAAAATATATGAAAGTAATTCAAAAATGCTTTTGAGCGCTCTTTACAGTTTGAAGTTTTACGATGTTACCATTCATAAAGTTGAAGATGACTATAAAGAAACGGTTTTGAAACTTAAATCAGTTATTGCAGAAAACGATGTCGTTATTATTACTGGCGGAATCTCGGTTGGTGATTATGATTTTGTTGGAAAAGCCTTAAACAAATTACAAGTTGAAGAAGTTTTTTATAAAGTGAAACAAAAACCAGGTAAGCCTTTATTTTATGGTATAAAAAACAACACAAATATTTTTGCATTACCAGGAAATCCGGCTGCGGCTTTAACTTGTTTTTATATTTATGTTTTTATAGCCCTTAAAAAAATGATGCTTGTTGATGATATAGAGTTGCCTCGCGTAAAAGCCAAAGCCGTTTCAAATTTCAATAAAAATGGTGATCGCCCACAATTTTTAAAAGCCATATTTAATGATGGTGAAGTAAAAATTTTAGAAGGTCAAAATTCATCTATGCTACAAACCTTTGCGTTATCTAATGCTTTAGTTTTTAGCCCTGAAGAGCAGCTACAAATTAATATTGGAGATTTTGTTGAAACCATAATACTGCCTATTTAATAATGAGTTACAAAATAAAAAGTCGTATTTGGATTGAATCAGAAAACAATGTATTGTTAGGTGAGGGTCGCGTTAAATTATTAAAAGCCATTGAAGAAACAGGATCTTTATCTAAAGCAGCAAAATCTTTAAAAATATCATACAAAAAGGCATGGCATCTTATAGATTCGGTTAACAAATCTGCAAAAAAACCAGTTACAATTAATATTACTGGTGGTAAAGGCGGTGGAGGTTCTGCTTTAACAGATTATGGGAAATCATTAATTCTTGCTTTTGATGATATTAATAAAAACTGTTGGGAATTTTTAGATAAACAACTTGAAAAAATAGACCATATTTAATGCTGCAACACGAACACATATATATATTTCTAGCAATTTTACCATTAGTTTCATTTCTATATTCAAGTGTTGGCCATGGAGGTGCTAGTGGTTATTTAGCATTAATGGCTTTATTTTCTTTTACCATCGACACCATGAAACCTACTGCCCTATTACTAAACTTATTTGTGTCGGGCATTTCCTTTTTTTATTATTTTAAAGCTGGTTTTTTTAATAAAAAACTCTTCTTATACTTTGCCGTAGCATCTGTTCCCCTTGCATTTATTGGAGGAACGATTGAAATTGACGCCTCTATTTATAAAAAAATACTAGCCATTCTTTTAATATTTGCCATTTTAAAAATGCTTAATGTATTTGGTAAAGAAGGTAAAAACATCCAACAAGTAAAACTTTGGCAAGGACTTGTTGTTGGTGGTATTATTGGTTTTTTTTCCGGACTTATTGGTATTGGTGGAGGCATAATTTTAACTCCCATAATATTGCTTTTACATTGGGGTAATATGAAAGAAGCAGCAGCAGTTTCGGCGCTTTTTATTTGGGTTAATTCTGCATCTGGTTTAATTGGCCAATTAAGCAGTGGTGTTACCATTGAAAAAGAATCCTTTCTTTTAGTAATCATGGCATTAATTGGGGGCGTTTTGGGCGGATATTTCGGAAGTAAAAAAATTAACAACTCGCATTTAAGATACATTTTAGCATGTGTCTTAGTT
>JANQTJ010000015.1:161818-258292 GCA_030731745.1 Flaviramulus sp.
TAGTTATTGCATGTGTAAAATTATTTTTCACTTAATATGTTAGAAAAAAAAGATATTACAGGCATTATTTTAGCTGGTGGAAAAAGTTCTCGAATGGGAACCGATAAGGGTTTTTTAAAGTTAAATGACAAGTTATTTATTGAACATAGTATAGATGCTTTAAAAGCTTTGGTTTCAGAAATTATTATTATTTCAAATAGCAATGATTATGATGTTTTTGGATATAAGAGAATTAATGACAAAGTTGAAAATAGCGGACCATTAGCAGGTATTTATACGGGATTGATCCATAGTGAAACTGAGTATAATTTAGTTTTAAGTTGTGATATTCCTTTAATCAAAACAGAATTATTAAAATTATTAATTGAAGCTGATGAGGAAAAGTATGATATTATTCAATTTGAAAGTAATGGTAAAATGACGCCATTAATAGCCTTGTATAAAAAGAATTGTACAAATACGTTTTACAACTTATTAAACTCGGGAGAAAGACGCTTGCAATATGCCATTAATCAATGCGAATTTAAAAGGATTCATTTAAAAAAAGAGCATGATTATTTAATTACAAACGTCAATACCAATCAAGAATTAAAAGATTTAAAAAATGCTTATAACTATTAAATATTTCGGTCAATTAACTGAAATCACCCATACAAACGAAGAAACTTTAGACATGTTAGAAGGGACACTTATTTATGAACTTTTAGAGACGTTATACAGAAAATATAACACCTTAAAAACCAAAGATTTTCAAGTAGCCCAAAATCAAGAATTAGTTGATAAAAACACTAAATTAACTGGACAAGAAATTGCTTTATTACCACCATTTGCAGGTGGCTGAAAAATTTATGGATAGATATAGTAGACATATTTTATTATCTGAAATTGGACAAATAGGCCAAGACAAACTTTCAAAAGCAAAAGTTCTAGTTGTTGGAGCTGGTGGTTTAGGTTGCCCTGTATTGCAATACCTTACTTCTGCTGGAGTTGGCACCATTGGCATTATTGATTTTGATGCTGTTGAAACATCCAATTTACAACGACAAGTTTTATTTGGTTTGTCTTCAATAGGAAAAAACAAAGCAACTGCCGCTAAAGAACGACTTACAGATTTAAACAATGAAATATCAATTATCGCTTACGCGGAAAAACTAACCTATAAAAATACGCTACAACTATTTGAAAAATATGATATCATAGTTGATGGGTCTGATAATTTTGAAACCCGATATTTAGTAAACGATGGTTGTATCATTACTAATAAACCACTTATTTTTGGGGCTATTTATAAATTTGAAGGGCAAGTTTCAGTGTTTAACTATCAAAACGGACCTACTTACAGGTGTTTATTCCCGAAACCTCCTAAAAAAGGAAGTATTTTAAATTGTTCAGAAATTGGAGTTTTAGGGGTTTTACCCGGTATCATTGGTAGTATGCAAGCTAATGAAGTTTTAAAAATTATTTTAGGAATTGGTCATGTACTTTCTGGGAAATTATTATGCTATAATGCATTAACTTTAAAAAATACAACATTAAAAATTAATAAATTAGAAAAAAATATTTGGGAAGTTTTGAACAACAAATCAGAATTCAAAAGTAGAGAACTTCTTGATAATTGTGATATTGAAATTCCTGAAGTCTCTATAAAAAATATACTTTTTAAAAAAAATATCCAGTTTGTTGATTTAAGAGAATCAGATGAAAAACCTAAAATTGAAGTATTAAAAATAATTAATATCCCATTAAATTCATTAGAAAGTAACTTAAACAAGCTAGATAAAACAAAGGAAATAGTCCTTTTTTGTCAATCAGGAAATAGAAGTAGAAAAGCAGTTTCCGTATTAAAAAAGCATCATTTAGAAAACTGTTATAGTATAAAAGAAGGTGCCTTAGAAATAAATAATTATATAAAAAAACACCATAAAACAGTCGGAAAATGACAGACAAAAAATCAAAAAGCGTTTTTATGGAAGGCGCTATAACTTCAGAATTTATAGGTAATTCCATTTATAAACACCAAACAAAAACGAATATAGGCGCACATAATATTTTTCTTGGACAAGTTCGTGCAGATGTTATTAATGATAAAACAGTTTTAGCTATTACATACACAGCCTATCTAGATATGGCAAATCAAAAATTTCATGAGATTAGAGAGTCTGCTTTTGAGAAATTCGAGCTCACTTGCATGCATATTTATCATAGTTTAGGAACTGTAAAAGCTGGAGAAATATGTTTGTTTGTCTTTGTGTCGGCACCAAGAAGAAAAGTAGTGTTTGAAGCTTTAGAATATATCGTTGAAGCTATTAAAGCAGATGTTCCTGTTTTTGGAAAAGAGATTTTTGAAGATGAAACGCATCAGTGGAAGGTTAATAGTTAAATTATGGTTGATATCACAAATAAAACAACAACACTAAGAACAGCATTAGCGCAAGCCATTGTTAAGGTTAGTAGAATAGAAACGATACAAGCTATTGAAAATGATAGGGTTCCTAAAGGCAACGTATTTGCTATGAGTAAAGCTGCTGGTTTATTAGGTGTTAAAAGAACACCAGATATTTTGCCTGATTGCCATCCTTTACCTATTGAGTTTACCGGTATTGAATATGAAATAAACGGTTTAGAAATCACTGTGCTATTTACGGTCAAAACTATTTATAAAACTGGTGTTGAAGTTGAAGCTATGCATGGCGCTAGTATTGTTGCATTAAATATGTATGATATGCTTAAACCTATTGATAAAGGCATTGAAATTCATCAAATTAAATTGTTAAATAAAAAAGGCGGTAAATCTGATTTTAAAGATCGTTTTAGAAAAGATTTAAAGGCCGCTGTAATTGTTTGTAGTGATTCCATTTCTGCAGGATATAAAGAAGATAAAGCTGGAAAAGCAATCATTAGAAAACTTGAAATTTGCAACGTAAAAATAGCAGACTATACTATAATTCCTGATGAGAAAGATATTATACAAGAAAAAGCTAAAAGCTATCAAAAACAAGGTGTTGATTTGATTATTTATACTGGTGGCACTGGTCTTTCTGCTAGAGATGTAACTCCAGAAGCTTTAATACCATTACTAGATAGACGGATTCCAGGAATTGAAGAAACGATCAGAAACTATGGGCAAGGGAGAATGCCTTTTGCTATGCTATCAAGAAGCTTAGCAGGAACCATTCAAAATAGTTTAATACTGGCTTTACCAGGCTCTACAAATGGGGCTATAGAATCAATGGATGCGATTTTTCCAGCTGTGTTACATAGTTTCAAAATTTTAAAAGGCATAAGACACGATTAATGAATAACTCAAAAAACCTATTACAAGATTTACATGGCAGACATCATGCCTATTTGCGCATTTCATTAATTGAGCGTTGTAATTTACGATGCACTTACTGTATGCCAGAAGAAGGGGTGAAATTATCACCTAAAAGTCATTTAATGACTTATGAAGAAATTTATGATATCGCAAAAACCTTTGTAAAACATGGGGTTACAAAAATTAGATTAACAGGTGGCGAGCCCTTAATTAGAAAAGATATTCCTATTATATTAGAAAAGCTAGCAACACTTCCTGTAGATTTATCTATAACATCCAATGCGGTAATCATTGATAATTTTTTTGATATTTTAAAAGCCAATGGGGTGAACAAGATTAATGTGAGTTTAGACTCTTTAGACGAAGCTAAATTTAAACATATCACCAGGAGAAACGAATTTAATAAGGTTTATAAAAACATTTTATTACTCGTAAAAGAGGGTTTCTCTGTAAAAGTAAATGCCGTATTAATGAAAGGGTTTAATGATGATGAAATTATTGATTTCATCAACCTTACAAAAGATTTCCCAATCTCAGTGCGCTTTATAGAATTTATGCCTTTTGATGGCAATAAATGGGATATGAGTAAAATGGTTTCTTATAAAGAAGTTATGGAATGTGTTTCTTCTACTTTTGAAGAAACACAGGTTGAACGTTTACAAGACGCCCCAAATGACACATCTAAAAATTATAAAATATCAGGTTACAAAGGTAGTTTTGCCATTATAAGTTCGGTAACAAATCCTTTTTGCGATTCGTGTAACAGATTGCGTTTAACGGCTAACGGCCAATTAAAAAACTGTTTATTTTCATCTGGTGAATCTGATTTACTGACCATGCTTCGTGCTGGAAAATCTATAGAGCCTATTATTCAAAAAGCAGTACAAGCCAAATTGAAAGTTCGCGGTGGGATGGATACTTTAGAAAAACTTCAAGAACCTAAACTTCATAAAAATAACAGAAGTATGATTACTATTGGAGGGTAATACTAAAATAAAAATACTGATAATTGATGACCTGAAAAATAATCATTCAACATAAGCTAATCCATCAGGAATTTTTCCTGTCCTAATATTACTTACTATTTCAAAAGTTTTCATATCTATTACTTCTACTTGGTTTGCATTCGAATTTGATATAAAGGCATATAATCCATTTGGATGCATTAAAATGTAAACTGGTCTTGGTGTATGGTATAGAATTCTTTCTAATATTTTCTTTTTCCCAGGAATATCAATAGTCTTAATATTTTTTTTAGATTGTTGATTATAAACTGAAATACTACCATCACTTAAATTAGCCACTAAACTATATTTTCCATCTACCGAAAATTTAAGTTTTAAAGGCTCATTACCTGTTTTTAAAGTATGTGTTATTTCGAATGTATCAGTATCAATAACATTAATTGAATTTTCCTTACTATTTGTTACCCAAATTTCTGAACCATCCGGTGTTATATCAATACCCAGTGTTCCTAATCCGCAATTAATATTTTTAATAACTTTATTTAGGCTAAAATCTATGACACTAACAGAATTAGAGTTTACATTGGTAACATATGCAAATGGTTTATTGGGATCTAAAACTACAAGATGACTCATTCTTTGCTGCGTTAATATTTCTTTCTCAATAATACCAGAATCAACATTAACTAATAACAAATCGTTTCCCTCATTAGTAACTACGCCGACTTTATTAGACCCTTTAAAAGCCACTATACCATGGGGTCTTAAACTACCTTGTAACTCTATAATTTTTTCAATAGTATTGGTTTTGGTATTTATTACTGTAATGCTATTGCCTACTATTTCGATATTACCATAATTAGTAACTACTACCCTACTTTGATCTGATAATGTAGCTATATCGTGGGGTTCTGTCTTTATAGGGATTTCGGTGATTTCTTTTCCTTGAAATAAATCAAAAATCCTAATATCACTGCTTAGTTTATTAACAATATATAATTTGCCAGTAGTTTGTATTGTATATGAGGGAGTTCTAACAAAAAGTACCGTAATACCCCTTGCTAAAAGTAAAAATCCAACCATGAAAACTAAATACTTTCTTTTCTTCATAGATGATTTAAACAAAAAATTCAATTTAATTAAGCAGCTCGTTTAGCACGTTCCCAGTTCACAGATTGGGATTTTTTCATGTATCTAAAAAACCCTAAAACTACAGAAAGATTCATTATAAAAAAATAGTAAGGTATAAATAATATTTTTACTCGAGTTTCTCTATTTTCTAAAAACCACCCTAATAAAGCAGCTGCATAAAATAGTAATTGTAACCAGAATAAAATCGAATAAAAACCAAAGTCCATAACACCTTCATTAACTGCCAAAATAGTTAAAACTGGAATTAAAAGAATAAGACACAAAGGCGTTAAACTCCAGCGTAAAACACGGTGCGAAATATATTGAAACGAAAGTGTCCCGTATTTAAAAATATTTAATAAAGAACGCAATCTCACAATCGATTGAATACCTCCGGCTGAGATTCTAACTTTTCGTTTTAATTCTTCTTTTACGTTAGCAGACGCTGATTCAATGGCATAAGCTTCTGGATCATATTGAATAATATAGCCATCTTGTGCTACACGTAATGAGATGATAAAATCATCGAGTAAGGTATCTTTTTCAACATGACGGTAAAGTGGTGTTCTAATGGCAAACAATTCGCCTGCTGCACCAACGACAGAATATAATTCGGCATCCCATTTTTTCAGGGCTGATTCGTATTTCCAATATAAGCCTTCACCAGCGCCTGAAGCGACATCGCTTTCTTTGCTAATGATGCGTTTTTCGCCAGATACGCAACCTACTTTTGGATTACTGAATAAATTAACAATACGTCTTATGGACTCCTTACCAAGATTGGTATTAGCATCACTAAAAATAACGATTGGCGTTTTTACGAACTCCATACCACGATTCATAGCTCCAATTTTACCATTTCGAGCATCTAAGTGATGAACAGTGGTGTTTGGATAGCCTTGTAATAAATCTGGTGTACCATCATCGGATCCGTCAGTTACCCAAATAATGTTTAATTTATCTTTTGGGTATTCAAGGGATAAGGTGTTTTTCATTTTAGCATCAACATAATCTTTTTCGTTGTAAGCAGCTATAAATAAGGTGACTTCAGGCTCGTAAGACGGATCTATTTCTATCTTTTTACCAATCTTAAAAAACCTCCGAATTTTAATTATGGTGAATAATAAAATACCGTAACCAACATAGGTATACACAATAATGAAGAATAAGGTCCAGAAAATAATTTTTAAGGTAAGCATGGTTGTTTATTTTATGTCTTGTGCTTTTAGTACAAAGACTGTTCTTTCTTTGAAATAAATTTTTCTATAATACCGCTGAATTCATAGGTGCGTCCTTCCCATGAGTTCTGTTTTGCAAAAGCAATTCGGTTTTTAATTAAAGTATTGGTGTCGTTTTTTAACTCATTTTCAATATGAGATTTAAAAAGCGATTTGTTTTCTGCTGATTTTGCCATGTCTTTAAAATCGGCTAAATCGGCAAAAGCGGTCATAACTACTGGTACACCTACAGCTAAGTATTCATTGATTTTTAACGGATAGATGTTTTTATTGACTTCATCCATTTTATAAGGTATAATACCTAAATCGTATTGTGATAATAATTTAGGAACTTCATATGATTTTACTGAATTAAAAAATGAAACATTCTTATATTTAGATAAACGATCTTTTATGCTATGATTCAACAGGTAACCCGTAAATTCAAAAAGGACATCTGGTAATTCTTTAATGGCATGTTCCATAATGTCGATGTCAAATCTAAAATCTAAAGTACCGATATAACCTACTTTTTTTTGAGTAGAAAGATTTGAAACACTTGATTTGGCATGCGGCACAAACAATTTAAAATCCACGCCATTTTTAACAACATAGCTTTCAGAATTTAATAATTTCTTTTCAGAATTTAAGTAGTCAGACGTTGTAATAATACCATCAACTTGTTTGCAAAATTCTTTTTCAATATCGTAAATTCTAGACTTATGACGCTGGGTATCCATCCCATCATAGCAGTAATAGATATTTAAAAATTCATTAAGCTGTCCGATCATTGGTAAACCATACATTGGATTATACGCCGAAATTATAATAGGGTTATCGAGTTTTAATTTCTTTATTGTTTTTCTGAGTTGGCGTTTGTAAAGAAATGTATTCAATTGGAAGATTTTTTTGAAAAGTGATTCACTACTTATAAAATCTACAGGTAAAACGGGTGGCACAACCAGGTGTTTTACAGTAGCACCATTATCTGTTTTCTCATCAACTATTCTTGGTTTTAGACCTAACATACGAGATACCTGCGCACGTTGTTTACCTAAAACAGACATCACTACATCCTTTACTGTAAAAGGATATTCTACAAATACAACTGTGTTTTTTTCTGCCAATAATGATAGTAATTGAACAGTAGATTTGGTAAATTCACCATGCCATGTGGTTTGCGATATACAAATGATATTTTTACCTTTTATCATGATGTTTTTTATTAATGATTAGCATGAATGGATTCATAAAGCTTTAGATAATCTTTAGCCATATTGTGCCATGAAAATTGTTTACTGCGATCTAAGCCTTTTTTGCAAAGTGTTTTATTGTATGCATCATCATTTAAAATTTTTATGATGCCTTGTGTAATTTCTTCAGGTTTTAGTGGGTTTATTATATGAGCAGCATCTGATGCAACTTCTGGCATTGATGATGTGTTCGAGGTAATTACTGGAACGCCACATGCCATTGCTTCTAACATTGGAATTCCAAAACTTTCCCGCAATGATGGATACAAAAAGATATCGCATTGTGAATAAATGGCAGGAAGATCTGTATTAATAACGTATCCAGTTAAGATTATTTTATTAACAAGTTGTTTGTCACCAATTTCGGAAAGTAATTTTTCTAACTCATTATTATCATAATCGAGCATAACTAATTTGTGGTCTGAATTTGATTTCTTTAAAAAATCGGAAAAAGCTTTTAGTGTTCCTTTAGTGTTTTTTTTAGGATCGGTATTTCCTAAGAAAAAGAAAAAATTATCAGGTAAATTATATTTGTGTTTTACTCTATTAAGTTCGGCTTTATCATTTATAGGCTTAAAGTGCTCACTAACACCATTGTAAATAGCGTCAAGTTTACTATTTTTCTTTATTCCGAAAAATTCACCAATTCTGTTTTTTTCAAAATGTGAAACCGTAATTACTTTTTTACTCTTTTTTAAAACACGTGGCACCACTAATTTTCTATAAATATTTCCAAATTTTTGATAGGTACTAGCGCTACTTGTTAGTATTTTAAAAAAACTACTTTCCATGTATATAATATCATGAAGGATTGTAATTAAAGGAATGTTAGTAAAAAAGGGAGCGGTGTTACTAGTGCAATGTAACACTTCACATCCATATTTTATAGCTGCTTTTGGCAATGCTATTTGCTCCCAAGTTGGGTATGGACCACCACTTAATTCAATAATCTTAAAATTTGAAGTTTCATGAAGCACCGAGCTATCTTCATCGGGCTTTACAAAAATAAAGTACTCATTTTTTTTATCTATGCCTTGAAGATTCTTTATTAGCTCTAAAGCTACCATATCCATGCCATGTTTTTTCTTTCGAAAAAGTCTTTGTCCTTCTATACCTATTTTCATAATACTATAATTATAATACCTGTTTCAGATAAATCTTTTAATCGGTTCCTTTAGTAGTTGATGTGTGCTGCGTATGTATAAATGTTTTATTAGCTCCTTTTATTTTTAGTAAAGACAACAGCATCATTAACATGCCTTTTGGTAAGCTTGACAGGGCTTTTAATGTTTTTAAATTATAAAATGATTTTGGTACTGAAAAAATAAAAGACAATACACATGCTATTACTAAAACAATCCAATAATTTGTTAAATACATTTGATTCTCTAATAAATAATTGATTAATACAAAACCTACACTGCAAAGTATAACCGCACCTAATAATAATATTCGTGGTGGTTGAATAAACTGAATGGCTTTATCAAAATAATCAATATTCCCTTTTAGTAATAAGTGTTTAAAAGCACTTAAAATATCCTTTCTGAAATAATGAAATTGTGCTGACAGCCATCTACGACGTTGATTACCAAAAACTTCAGATTTCTGGATTTTTTCATCATAAACAACCGCGTCATCCAAATACACTATTTTACGACCTTCTTTAAGCATTTTTAATTCAATCTCTTTATCAAAACCACCAATAGCAGTTACTGTAGACATGAGAGTTTTAAAATAGTTATACCGAAAAGCCATTCCAGAACCTATTATAGCTGATGAAAGCCCTAATATCCTATGACCTTTTCTGAAAATATTATTATTTATTTCTTCGCTAATGGCATCAAGTACTGCCCAAGAATTATTTACATTTTTAGCAGTTCTGTGTCCTTGTACTGCAATAAAGTCATACTCGAAAGCAGCATTTATTTTCTTTAAAAAATCAGTTGCCATAACATTATCCGCATCTAAAACAACGGCAATATCATAATCACTTTCAAGAGCTGCCATGGCTTTATTTAAGGCTTTAGATTTTGTGCTTTTTTCAAAACTTACTTCAATTAGTTTTATAGGTAATGTTTTTAAACTATTTAAAGTTTCTTTTTTAAATGAATCTGCTATAATTACAACATCGTATAAATTTGAAGGATATTCTTGTTTTAAAGCTAAATTTGCAACTTCAATAATTACCTCATCTTCTTTATAACCTGGAATAAGAACAGCCATTTTTTTCATATTACCATTATCAGCATATTTTTTTTGCTTGTAAAAAAGACTAGCTACTGAAAATATTAAAATATATAAAGTTGCCAAACCTAAAAGAAGTAGTAAAACAATTTGTATAGTATTAAATATTAGCATAATAAATTTTTTATAATTAATTGAGTTTGGAACTTGGTCTAAAAAACTACTTTAGTTTTCTTATTTTATTTCTAACTTTTAAAGCTACCTCTCTTAAAAATGGTAAATGTTTCCCACTTTTTAGATTGTACATAAAGGATTCGGATTCAAAAATCATTTCAAAATTCGCGGTACATAGTACTGGTTTTTTAGATATCCTGTTGATTTCTACCGCTTGGTTATATTCACTTTCTATGAATAAAACGTAGGGTTTAGACATGTAGGCTTTTGCCTTATGATCACCATGATTATTGGCTTTTTGGCGTGCTGCCATATCTGGTAAGTCTAACATAACTAGATCGTTGTATTTAATGTTGTTTGCGGCTAACCAAGTTTCAGTTTCTTTACGATACTTCTCTAGACGAGATGTAACAATCGTTCCTATTTTTGCGCCAGGGACGAATAGTGGGGGCGCATTTAGAATAAATTTGATATATTTTTCACCATCATCATTTTGCTCTGGTGTTGGGTCTGCACATAACACACCATCAATATCAAAGCAAGCTTTTTCTAAAGACGTATGGTTTAAAATGTTCCATTGAAAATAGCGTGGAAGTGGCACAGTTTCAAAAAAGTAATCTACCATTTTTTCTTTGCCAGGAATGACATAAATAGCACAGTATTTTATATCAAATTTATCTTCAAGATGTTTTAAAGTTTCTTTACATTCAATCATAGCAGAGCCAGAAGCTATACTATCATCTACAACTAATACCTTTTTATTTTCGCCATTAGCATCAAAAAATTGACTTCGGGCACCTGCTTTATAGATATGACCGTTTAAAAACGAATCGATATCGGTATAGGGTCTATTGAGGTAAAGCGATAATAAATTGGCTGGCAGCATACCGCTTCTTGGTACACCAACGATTAAATCAAAATCGCGAGGAATTATACTTAAGCGTTGAAGTATAATGTTGTTGAGGTCTTTTATGTTTCTATAATACATAATGTAGGATTTAAGTTTTTATAATTAGTTCTATAATACCCTAAAATTTGGGAGTTGTTTTAATTAGTTATAGGATCCAATTTTGTTGTTTCATTATCAATTTCTTGCTCAAAAACACTCGTATTTAAAATAATCGCCATTGTTGCATAAATGAGTAATGCTGTAGGCATTTGCCCTAAAACGGCATTACCATAAGATGCTACCATAATACCAGCCATTCCAGCGATTAAAGCAGAAATTTTATATTTTAAATAAGGGTCTTCAATTTTAAACATAACGATAAGACTTGCCTTTGCCATAATGTAAAACAAGATGGCTAAATGCAACAATAAGCCAATAATACCTTGTTCTACCCATATTAATACATACCAACTATCTGTAGCAACATTAGAGAGAAATGCATGTGGTAGATACTTTTGGGCTTTGGTTCCACCGTGCCCAATACCACCTCCAAAAGGTCTTGAGGACAAATAATTTTTAAGTATTTTTTGATTGTCCAAACGCACTTGTAATGAGGCGTCATTAGGATCGAAAGCAGTTCGCATTCTTCGTATTTGGGCATTGCCTTGTCCAATACTGGTGAATTTAAAAAAGATAAAAACTATGGCTAAAAATATGATACCTGCACTCAACACTTTAATGTTTTTACTAAGCACAAAATAGGTCATAAAGCCAACTATTGGAACGCTTAAAGCTCCACGCGTACCTGAAATCACCATGCCATAGATTCCTAAAAGGCCAACAAGGATAAAAATTAATTTAGGTATAATTTTTTTCTGAGACATGGCGTAGATTAAAAAAACAACTCCAGTATAACCTTGATTTGCGCCAAATTGTCCAGCGTCACTATAAAACGAAAAGACACGCAGTTTTCCAAATAATATATGTGTTTTATAGCTACCTTCATTCAACCATTCTTGTTCTGCGAAATCGACACCAAAAATCATTTGCATAATCCCTTTCAATGTTCCTAATACAGAAAAGAAAGCCCAGATATAAAAGAAATAATTTAGTTTTTTATTAGTATTAATAAGCATTAAGGTCAAAGGCACAAAAAGAAAAGGATAAAAGGCAATACCACGTCCAGATACCCAAGCAGCAATGCTACGTGCTTCTGGATTAGCCAGTTGAAAAATGGCATACCCGACCCAAATGGTTACTAGTAGTGTAACATCTTTTTTTGCAGGAGACCAGTCTACACGTGTTCTAAATCTATTTAAAAATAGTGCTAAGTAGGTTAACACTAAAATACCATCAATTGCGAATCCCAAAGGCAAACCTTTAATATACCTTCCAATACCAAGAATTGTAAAGTTTAATACGATTGCTGTATAAAACCCAATGATTGGATAGGTGAATAAGTAATAAAGATATACGCCTCCAAAAATTAAAGCGAGTAAAAGACCAACTCCAATAATTTCTAATTTAGTGACTATTAAAGCACAAATTAGAATAATGCTAAATAACACAAGCAAAGCACTAGGTCTGGAGAGATTCATGGAACCTGAGTAACTTTCAAAAGGGTTTATGTTGTTACCATCGCTCATGATTTCATGCTGTTTTCAATGTTAACAAACGTTTCATAACGATTATGCGTTGCTTTATTAAAAAGCCCAAAATAAAATTTTAAACCACTTCTAAAAACTTCTCGATACGATAAGGATATCTCTTTGTTAAAGAAGTACATACCAAGCCATATACCTAAAAGCGTAAAAAAGATAGATGCTATAGCTACAAGAATTAGCGATTTAAAGATGAAAATGGCTATTAAGTCACCAATGATATTGGCTACCAACATCACAAAAACTTTTAAAGCATTAATCTGTGGTTTATTAATACTATCTAGACCAATCCCAGTCATTCTATCAATAGGTAATAATAGACCATATAGAGAAAAAACTCTAACAATATTTACAACGTTAAATCCAGTTTCAGGATCAGTTTCTAGGTATTGATTGCCACTAATTAAGAGTACAAAAAAATCAGCAAACACAAAGGTAAATAGACTGATTCCCATAAAAAGATAGGTTAAAGCACCTGAATAACTGTAAAATAATTCTTTTACTTCATCTACTTTATTTAGAACACTCGCTTTTGACATTTTAGGAAATGCCGTTGCAGCAAAACTCCTTAGCGGTATTTGTTGCAATTCGGTAAGTTTTAAAGGTATGCTGTAAAGAGCCACAGCTGCACTGCCAAGTGGACTTAAACTTATTATTAGTGTATCTACACTGCGCAATAAGTTTGTTCCAATTAGGGTAAATGTAGTGTATTTACCAAAATGTAATAAGGTTTTATTCGTATCTCTACTGGCTTTGTTAATTAAAAGAACACCATCCCAACCTAAAATAAGACTCATTAAAGAGGTAATAGCATTAATAACAAGTAAGGCAATAACCAATTGGGTTAATGTTAAGTCTAACATTATAAAGTTGATTAATATAACCAAAAAGAATAGACCACTATTAACTGCTTTTAACGCTAAAATTTGAGCATACTTTCTGTCAGCCTGCAATACCACAAGCGCAATGTTCCAAGGCAAGTTTAAAAAGGCAAGAAGGGGATACCATGTAAAGAATATATTATAGCCAGAATTGAGAATAGCCTCAGGAAATAAAGTTTTAGAGGTTATCAATAATAGGGCAACCAAAACAGTAGCCCCTAAACTAATAAGTGCATTTGACCCAATAAGTTTTAGTCTAGCTTTCTCATCAGCGCCAGATAAATATCTAATTAGACCTGTGTTTGTAATACCAAATCGAAACATTTCAACAAGAGATCCTGCAGCAACGAAAAGTACCCATTCGCCAAATACTTCTAGTGACAACGTTCTTGCTAATAAAGCAAAACCAGCAATACCCAATATAGCAATAACGAGGTTCCCTGTTAATGAAAGGAAATTATCTTCTCGTACTATTTTTTTAAGGGTTTTCATCAGGTTTTGTGATTAAATTTGATTTTTTGAGAAAAATTGAAATTTAAATATTGCTTTTATTTTCTTTCTTAGCATACTTCGCTTCTTTGGTAACTCACCCAAAACAAACTCTACCTCGTTAATATTAACACCGTTAACAAGTATTCTAATTTTTGCCTCGCAGGCCTCTCTTAAATTGCTAATAGCAGATTCGTCTGCATCAGACCAAACTCTGTTAGATCGTGCAACCAGAATATTTAAATCTGCATTAATGATTAATTCTGAAGGATAGTTATAATAGATTAATGATGGCATTTCAATAATTATGAAGTCGGGTTTGTAATTTAAAGTAATGTTATTCTCCTTTAAGATATCGCTATAACTTTTAGCATCATAGAACTTGCTATTTATGGTATAAGTGTAGCATTCTGAATAATCAAGATACGTTGAGATGTCTGCAAGAAATGGGTTCTCTAGATCTATGCGTGGATCTGGATAACCTAAAATTTTATTGAGTATAGGAAACTTTCTTTGTTGTTTAACAGGCTCCTTTTTTTCGGCGTAATTTAATAGCAATATCTTTTTACCTTCTTGTTTTAAAGTTTTTGCAATATTACCTGCTAATACGGTTTTGCCTTCTTTCTTTTGTGTACTAAAAACGACAATGGTTTTAGGCGTGTTTTCTAAATTTTGAGTTCCGAAATACTGTAGTGTATTTTGCGTAATTATTTCAATTAATCGTTTTTGAATAAACGGTAAGTTAATATTGCCTGCATCTAAAACCATTTTTGGCATCATACCCAAGGGTAAAAAGTCAGTTTTTTTATTTGCTCGGATGGAGTTTTTAAGGGTATCATCAAAATACTCCATAACTAATATAATTCCTAATGTTAATATACCACCTAAGAATGCTGCAGCTATGATTAGGATAGCTCTTTTTGTTGGATTAGGAGAGAGTGGGTAATAAGGTGGATCGATAGTTTTTAGGTTAGACGAAAGTTCATTGTCTTGTAGTTTTAGTTTTGCAAGATTTAATCCGTGAAGTATTTCTAAATAGCCTTGTTCTGATACAGAGATTTCACGTTCTATACGTTTTATGTTTGCACCAGCTGGAGCATAAGTAGCGTACTGTTCTTCAAACTTTTTGTTTTGTTGATCCATGACCTGAATTTTGGCCTTGAGGCTTTCTGTTTCCACCACATTATCCATCCACTCCGGTAGTATTTTATTTAGAGGAACACCATCAACAGAATTCTGATAGCTATAAATTTTATCTACACTCGCCTCAATCTCTTTGGTTAACGCTTCCTTTTGCTTTTTTAATTCGGATAATTTACCAATGATAAGTTCATTGTTTTTTGAGTCTACACGGGCTTCATTAAATGCAATTTCGTAATTAATTTCTCCCAGTAATTTCTTTTTGTCTAGAACATTATTATTTTCACTTTGTATGAGTTCTTGAATATCTAATTTTTCTTCAAGTCTTTTAGTAGCAGCTTCAGTGCCGGCAAGTTGGGCTTTTTTGTTATTGTAATCTACTTCCATGTCCTCTTTAACAACAGCAACGGCCTTACTTTGCTCGTAGTAGTTAATAATGTTGTAAGATTTATTGAATTCAAGTAATTTATCTTCCGCTTTTTTCAAATTTTCACTGGCTTGAGCTAATTGTTCTTCAAAATATTTTACAACAGCGTCAGATCTGTTTTCCTTTATATTCTTGTAATTTTTAATACAAACTTCGTTGTATATGGCTAGTGTTTGTTGACATATACCAGGGTCATTTACAGTGTAACTTAGTTTGATTAAATCACTACTATTAATTCTTACCGCAGTTATACCTGAAACTGCTTTTATGGAATAATGCTTGTCGTCTTCGTAGTTTAATAATTCATAGATGTAATTATCACTACTACTGCGCATTAGCGTCAATAAGTTTTGAACTGTTTTCTCGTAATTGTAGCGGTTTATTTCCGCTGGAAGTGGATTATTAACTATTACACTTTCGGTATTAGCACCCGCATTATTGTCGCCTTTTTGTATGTACTCGTAAATATCATGGGGAACCTTAAGTCTTAGTTCGTCATATAATTGCTTAGATATATATTTTGGATTGGCTTCTGGTAACATGAGGTGTAATGCTAACAATCTAACTGCAACCTCTTCCTGAGTTTCTCTAGAATTGATAATGTTAATTAAATTATCAAAGGCAATATTAGTAGCAAAATAATTAAATGTTTTTTCCATTTCTATGGAAGATCCTGTAGCAAGACCTGTATATAGCATAGTTTCAGACGAATACTCAAAACTTGGATTCATTGTGAGTAATAATACCGATATGGCAAGTAAAAATGGCACTAGGATAAGAAGTGCTATGTGCCTTAAAATCAATCGTATGAAATCAATTATCTTCATGAGTTTAATTTAAATTTTCTAAGTCAAATGAAAAGCCGGCTAAATCTTCAAGTAGTTTTTTTGCCACAAGGTAATTAGACTTTGAAACTTCATAATCTGATTCTATTCTAGAGGTAATGTCTGAGATTCTTACATATTCTGAAACTGTTGTAATTCCATTTGTAAATTCTTTTTCTACCATTTCCATATTAACCTTGGCGTTACCCAAGGTTAATGCTTTTATTTTTAATAATTTTTGCTTTAATATAAGGTCATGGTATTGACTAATAACCATTTGCCTTAATTGGTCTTCTTGAGATTGCGCAAGGGCCTTTGCTTCGTCTAATTGTAGTTCAGCAATTTTGGTCTGGTTTTTTCTATTGATGCCGTCGAATATTGGAAACTTAACGTAAAATCCTACATTATAATTAAATTGGGTAGATACCGTTGAAAGGGCATTATTTGCATTGGTAATACTATCGTCACTAGTTGAAAAATTATTTAGAGTACCATATTGGGTGTTGGCTTGGATACCAAAATTACGCGTCCAGTATAATTGTTCCGATTTGAGTGTTGTCTTTTTGACCTCAATCTCTGCAATATTGAAACGCACCATTGCATTTCGTTTTAAAACAGAATCTATAACAGTTTTTAGGGGTGGTAAACCGAATTCTAATCTCGCATCACTTTGTGTAATGTTTTCTATTTTAGAACTGTCAACAATTTTAATATTAGGAGCCTGTGCTCCACAAGTTTGAATAACAAATACTGTGATTATTGGAAGTAAGAGTATATTTAATAATGGCTTCATTTGGTATTTTATAATTAAACGGTATCTGATTGAAATAAAGCGGGAATGGTTCTTAAAATAAGTTTTATATCATACCAAAAGGAATAGTTATCACCATAAAAATGATCTGCATATTCATTATCTAGTCGCATTCTTTCTTCTTCAGACATTTTGCCACCTTTGCCTCTTAATTCTACTTGCCATAAACCAGTAATTCCAGGAGGTGCAAGAAAACGTTTTGATAAATCGTCTGCTGTTAACATTTCTGCTTCATAAACAGGTAAAGGTCTATTTCCTACAATAGACATATCGCCTTTTAAAACATTTATTAGTTGTGGTAATTCATCAATACTAGTATTTCTTATAAATTTACCAACCTTAGTTATACGTGGATCATCAACAATTTTCACAAAAGTTGAATTGTTTTTTGCTGCTTCTCTTTTTTGAACATTAAACCAATAATCACATATCTCATGTGTATCAATATACATTATAGGAGAACATGTTTCGTTTTTTGGTAAAACACTACATTTAGGACAAGGAACATCTAAAGGGTTTTCTGTAGTTTTTGTTTCTTCTTTCTTGTATTGATTTTTTTCTAAAGCCAATTTTTTAAGAAGTTCATCTGATCCTGTACGCATTGAACGTAATTTGTAAAAATCAAATGTTTTACGTCCTACCCGTTTAGAAATGTAATATACTTTTCCTTTCGACTCTAATCGAATAGCTAGTATAATAAGCAACAAAAAAGGCGATGCTACGAGTAGTACTGATGATGCCACAAAAATATCAAAAAGACGTTTTGAAATAGGCATACTGTAAACTTCCTCATTTGGTTCAGGTAGTTTTGAAATTTCTGAGCTTTTTTTATGAGCGCATAAAAATTCTATTCTGTTTAATATTTCTAATGAAGAAGTAGAATTTGTAACATAATAATCATTAACCTGCTTTTTAAACGCAAGCTTATAAACATCGCTATTAAATTCTTTAGATATAAGAATAAATGGGATGTTGCTTAATTCTGGTTGCTCTTTAATCCAGTCATATAAATATAATCCGTTATTTCCAGGTAAATTATAATTACATACTATAGCATCTATTTGAGCTTTAGAATTAAAGTACTTAATAGCTATAGCGCTATTTTCAAAATGATTAATAGATACCTTTTTATTTTCATTTATTGATTGAAAATAATCTGGATTGTTACCTATTGATAATATATTTAGATTTGGAGTCATCTTATTGAATCTTATAGTTTTAATTAATTGATTACCATTCGATTGCAAAATGTATTGGATATAGGTTTTTTTTAACCAATTCATCTAACTCTTCAGGGTTAAAAGGTTTGGTAAGGTAATCCTGAGCACCAAGTCTGTAACACTTTATGCGCTCTTTACTTTCTGATTTTCCAGAGAGCATAATAACAGGTGTATGCTTTGTAAAACCTCGTTGACGAAGGTTTGTTAAAAATTCATATCCGTCCATTTTAGGCATTTGTATGTCGCTAATTATAAGATCTGGAATGTTATCTTCAAGCCATAATAGAGCCTCAAGGCCATCATTAATAGTTATAACATCATGTTTTTCTGAAAGGAAGTTTTCGAGTAGCAGACAAATACTTATTTCGTCATCTACCACTAATATTTTTTTCTTCATGTTTTAATTTATTTAAGTTTACTTCTATAATTTAATAGAAATTCTAAAAAAAATAATTGTTTTGTGAGAGAAAAAACTATACAATTTTTAATTTACTTAACACGTAAATTACATGTGTTTATTAGTAAACTTTGTATTAATTACTTTTTTATTTAAATTGTTTTAAGCTGCAATTTTTATATAACACCTTTAAAATATTCTATTGTTTTTATTAATCCTTCGTCAAGATTTACTTTAGGATACCAGTCTAATTCTTTTTTAGCTAAAGAAATATCAGGTTGCCTTTGCATAGGATCATCAGATGGTAATGGCCTATAAATAATTTTTGATTTAGATCCTGTAAGTTCTATTACTTTTTGAGCTAACTCAAGAATTGTAAATTCATTAGGATTACCAACATTTACAGGCCCATAAAAACCATCTCTAGAATTCATAAGTCTTATCATTCCTTCAACTAAATCATCAACATATTGAAAACTACGCGTTTGATTACCTTCTCCGTAAACCGTAATATCTTGATTTTGTAATGCTTGAACAATAAAATTAGAAACTACTCTACCATCGTGCGGGTTCATATTTGGCCCGTAAGTGTTAAAAATTCTAATAATTTTAATATCAACATTATTTTGTTGATGATAGTTTACAAACAAGGTTTCTGCAGATCGTTTACCTTCATCATAACACGCACGTTCACCAATAGGGTTTACATGCCCCCAATAAGATTCTGGTTGTGGATGTACAAGTGGGTCTCCATAAACCTCACTAGTAGAAGCTTGAAGTATTTTAGCATTAATTCGTTTAGCTAAACCTAACATATTAATAGCACCCATAACGGATGTTTTCATCGTTTTTATAGGATTATATTGGTAATGAACTGGGGAAGCAGGACAAGCTAAATTATAAATTTCATCTGTTTCAAGAAAGATTGGCTCTGTAACATCATGACGAATCATTTCAAAATATGGATTCTTTAATAAATGTACAACGTTTTGTTTTTGTCCAGTAAAATAATTGTCTAAACAATAAACTTCATTGCCTTCATTTAACAAACGTTCGCATAAATGTGAGCCAACAAAACCAGCACCGCCAGTAACTAGAATTTTTTTACGAATCATAATAAATTTAGTTTTTTACAAGTACTTCTTTATTTTCATTGGTATTAACACCAATACAGTAATATTCAAAACCTTCAACTTTCATTTCTTCTCTGTCATAAATATTTCTACCATCAAAAATGGCGGGTGTATTTAATAATTTGCTCATTATTTTGAAGCTTGGAATTTTAAACTCTGGCCATTCTGTAAGTATTGCTAAACAATCTGCATCAATTAATGCCTCATATTGGTCTTCAAAATAAGAAATAGAATCTCCAAAATGGTGTTTTGCTTCTGGCATAGCTACTGGGTCATACGCTTTAACAACAGCACCTGCTTCTAATAAATTATTAATAATACTTAATGAAGGTGCTTCACGCATATCATCTGTTTGAGGTTTAAATGAAAGCCCCCAAATACCAATCGTTTTGCCTTTTAAATCGCCTTCAAAATAATTGTTGATTTTATTGAAAAGTACTAATTTTTGGTGTTTATTAACAGCTTCTACAGCTTGAAGTACTTTCAAATCATAATTATTTTCACTTGCTGTTCTAATTAGTGCTTGTACATCTTTTGGAAAACAAGAACCGCCATATCCTATTCCTGGGTATATAAATTTATGCCCTATTCTAGAATCTGAACCTATACCTTTTCTAACTTTATTAATATCTGCTCCAACAATTTCACATAAATTTGCAATATCATTAATAAAACTAATTTTTGTAGCTAGCATAGCATTAGCAGCGTATTTTGTCATTTCTGCAGAAACTATGTCCATAAAAATAACTGGATGACCATTAAGTGTAAATGGTTTATATAAACTTTGCATTAAGTCTTCTGCTCTAGGGCTATCTAAACCAACTACAATTCTGTCGGGTTTTAAAAAGTCATTAATTGCAGCACCTTCTTTTAGAAATTCTGGATTTGAAGCTACATCAAATTCTATTTCTACATTTCGTTTATCTAATTCTTCTTGAAGTGCTTGTTTTACTTTTTTAGAGGTTCCTACTGGTACAGTACTTTTTGTTACAACCAGCATATAGTCATTCATGTGCTTTCCACAATCTCTAGCAACAGCTAATACATACTTTAAATCTGCACTACCATCTTCATCTGGTGGTGTGCCAACTGAAATAAATAATACTTCAGAATCTTCTAGAGCCTCTGCAATATTAGTTGTAAAACTCAGCCTGCCTTTTTTCATATTTCTGGTAATCATGTTTTCTAAACCAGGTTCATAAATAGGGATAATTCCTTTGTTAAGGTTTTCAATTTTCTTTTGATCAATATCAACGCAGGTCACATTAATACCTACCTCAGAAAAACAAGCGCCAGTAACAAGGCCTACGTATCCACTTCCAACAATAGTAATTTTCATAATGCTTAAGATTTGGGGTTATTTAAATTTAAAACTATGTTATTATTTAATTAGATTTTTTATTGTTTACTTTTATAGCTCTCACAGCTTAAAACTACATGCCTTTCATTTTTAAGTGTCTTTATATAATTCTTAACTTTTACTATCAAACTATTTTATAGAATTAGAGAAACAATCATGTAAATTAATACTTCATTAATGAGGGTAAACTCTATTATTTTTAAATAATTTTCTTATATATATTTTCAAATGTAAGAAAAAAATAATTAATATCGATAAAATGTACATAAAATACGATTAAAAACAATGTTTCTATCTTTTTTATCACAAAATTTAACTTATAAATTATATGTTAACAGGAAAATTAACTATCAATAATGAAGAAAAAAATTACCAAAATAAAAATGAATAGTTTATAAAATAACCTTTATGAATATTTAATAATTAAAGTTTTAAAATGATTTTTAAATTGCTTCACTGTAGTCTCATTAATTATACCTTCTACTATAAACGCGTTTTGACTTTCTTTAATTTTTAGTACCATAATTAGGTGTTTTTAAATTAATTATAATTTTATTTATGATGCAAATATGCTTCAAGAATACAATTATGTTACCTTAATTTCGTTGGACGGTAGAATAGTTTAGACGAATAATTAAATACTATTGTTTAAATAAAAAACAGATCTAAGAAGATCTTTAATAGTATGGTGATTTTTAATTTTAAAACTAGAATTAATTTTTATATTATAATAGGTTAAGTCTTTTCATTAGTTCTGGTCTATTTGATCGACTTACAGGAATTACATCTTTTTTAATAAGCACACTATTATCCTCAATATCAATTATTTTTTTAATGTTGATAATGAAAGAGCGATGTACTTTTAAAAATAAATCTTCTGGTAATTTATCTTCAATTTTTTTTAAGGTAGAATGTACCGTATAGTTTTTTTCTTCCGTTTTTACCAAAATATAAACCCCTTTTGCTTCAACTAAATAAATACTTGGAATATTAATTTTAATAAGGCGTCTAGCAATATTTACATATAAATCATTACCTGATGTGGCAACCTCTTTATCTGAATTTGAAGATTCAACTACTTTGGTGTTTGATATACTATCTGCTTTTTGTATGGCTTTTTGAAAACGTTCTGGTGCTATTGGTTTTACCAAATAATCTACAATACATTCATATTCAAATGCTTGAATTGCAAAATTAGCATCAGAAGTAGTAAGAATAATTTTTGGTGGATTTTTTAAGGTTTCAATAAAATCAAATCCTGTAAAATCTGGCATATGAATATCCAAAAAAATTAAATCTATTTCGTTTTGATTTAAAAACTTTATAGCTTGAATTGCATTAGAGAATTCTTCTAAAACCTGAAGGCTTTTTAAACTAGAACACAATTGGCTAATTATAGCTCTGGCTGTTGCCTCATCATCAATAATAATACAATTCATAAATTACTAATTATAACTGTTGAAGATAATTAGTTATGATATTTAATATAGATTCAAATTCTTGATGAAGGCTAGTATTTCCTTCAATTAAATTATTTTCGAATGCTACAGCAACTGCATAACTTTTTTCAAGACCTAAAATACTAATTTTATGTTTAAGTTTATGAACATTTTCTGCAGTTAACTTGTAATCATGTTTTTTGAGATTGTTAAAGTATATTTTTTTTTCTTCAGGAAACTCCTTTTTTATAATGTCTAAAATTTTTTGTTCAAAAGCTTGGTCTCCTCTAGACATACTTTGAATGTATGATAAATTAGGTTGTTCCATGTGGTTCTTTTTTTAATGTAAAATAAAATGTTGTACCAATACCTACGTTAGATTCTAGCCATATTTTACCTCCAAATATATCAACAATTTTATTTACTATGGATAATCCTATTCCAGTAGACTCTGGGTTGTTTTCTAATTTCTGAAACGTTTTAAAAATCTTTTCAAAATAAGCTTCATCTATTCCTTTACCATTGTCCTTTACATAAAATTGCCAAAAATCATGTTGGTCTTCAAATCCAATCTCTATAAAACCTTTAGTTTTATCATTATAATTTATAGCATTGGTTATCAAATTTTGAAAAAGTTGTTGCAGTCTATATTTATTTCCTTTTATATTTGGTAATCGTAGTTTTTTGATAATAGATATATGGTCTGGTATATTAATAATGTCTTTAACATCTTCTATAACCTTATCAACATCTACAATATAAAACTCTACTTTAGTTTTACCAATGGTCGAATACTCAAGAATGCCATTAATTAGCAAATCCATTTTTTCAACATTATTTCTTATTAATTTAAGATTTTCTTTACCAGCTATATCCAATTTATCCTCATAATCTTCTTTCAACCATGATGTTAATGAGTCTATACTACGAAGAGGTGATTTTAAATCGTGTGATACCATATGAGCATAATCGCTTAATTCCTGATTTTGATAAGCCAATTCATCTAACAACTTTTCACGCTGTTTATTTATTTGTATAATTTCTTTGGTTTGGTTATCAATAAAATCAACCAATTTTAAACCATCTAAATCTAAATTATCAGTGTTTTGTTGTTCTGGTAATTCATAAAACTTAAGGGTTTCAATTACCCGCTTTAATTTATCGATTACTTCTTGTTGTGCTAGCGATTCTTGTCTAAGTTGCTGATTAGCATCAAACAATTCTTCTGAACTTATACCCATGGCGCGTTGCTGCATAGAAAATTGTTCATCAAAATTTATATATGAATTATTTACAGCATATAAAAATTGCTTTAAATTTTTATCAGAAGCTAAATCTTGGCTTAAATATTTTCGTATTTGACGCTTTAGTAATGAATTCATTATTCGCTTATTAGCGTTATAGTCATGGTTTGATTATGCAACTGGCAATTATTTTCACCATGGAAAGGGGCTATTTCTCCATAGGAATAAAATCCTGTTATCCTAGTATCTTTTCCAATAACTGCCACTACTTCTTCAACTTCTTCTTCAACTCTTTGGTCTAATACTAGCTTTCTTCCAATGCAACTTACTAAAAGCGCTAGTTGTGGTTTATTTATTCTTAATTCCAACGCTTGTCTTGCAGCTCTTTCTGAGGCATTTGCAATATTATCAACATTAGTCATCATTAATTGCACTCTTGAATTTTCAGGAATATCGCCTGCTAAAATCATAGCATTGTCTGCTTCATTTATATTTAATATGGTGCGTACAAATGATTGTTTTTCATTTTCAGATTTTACATTTAAAGGATATAATAGAGCTGAACCTGGCAAATCTTTAGATTTTTCACCCAAATATTTTTTATATAAATCTAGTGCTGGTTGATTATCTAACTCATACAGTATATTTGAATCTGATTTTGTTACTATACGTTCTGGACCAAAAGGTGTCCAGCCACCATGAATAGAGAAAGTAACTTCTAAAGTTTCACCATAAAACCCAATGGCTATTATCTCTCCAGATTTAGGGTTTTCATTGTATGAAGCCAGTGTTTTCTCAAAACGTGCTCCATCACCACAAAGTCCGCCTGTTATTAAAACGTTGTCTTCAGTTGCTGCATTCATACCATTGGTTAACTGACTGCCATTAATAAAACTACCATCTGAAATAACATAAACATACTTCAAATCTTTTTCAGGAAATTGTTTTATAAGGTTATTTCCTGTTTTGAGGCTATCTAAGTTTGAATTTAAAATGTTACTTGTTTTTATTAGAAATGTACTTTTTTCAAATTCAATAGCCGTAATTGTAATACTTTCATCATCAACTGATTGTGAAGTAATATCACCACTTGTAGAACCGAAAACTATTTGCCCATTTGGAAAAAGTTCTTTTATTTCATTGTAAATATTTGGGTTTTCTAAAAGAAATCTATTTCCAAATACCAGTACCAATGGATTATTTAATTCTTGCTTTGGGGTAATATACTCCCAGATATTATCACTCTGTTTTTGTAATTGAATGGTTTTCATCTGTTATTTTTTTAATGTAAAATAAAATGTTGTTCCTATTTTAGGTTCACTTTCCAACCAAATTTCGCCATCGTGTAATTCCACAATTTTTTTAACAATAGATAATCCGATACCTGTTGAGTCTTTGCTTTTATTTAAAGCGTGAAAAATTTTAAATATTTTATCATGAAATTTTTCTTCAATTCCCATTCCGTTATCTTTTACTGAAAATTTATAATGTGTATTTAAATCTTCAACATTAATTTTAATAACTCCTTTATCTTTATCAATAAACTTAATAGCATTACTTATAAGGTTTTGAAACAATTGTTGTAACTTGGTTTTATGCCCGTTAATTATTGGTAGTTTATTTTCAATACTAACATTAACGTGTTTTGGTATAAATAAAATATTTAATAAATCAGTAACCAAAACATTTAGATTTATATCAACTTTTTCTGTTTCTTCAGAGCCAATACTTGAGTATTCTAAAACATCTGTAATGAGCTGTTCCATTTTTTCCACCGTCGCTTCTATATGATCAAAATTTTGAAGACTCGCAGCATCTAATTTTTCTTTATTATCTTCTTTTAACCAACTTAGTAAAGCATTAATGCTACGTAAGGGTGACTTTAAATCGTGTGAAACTACATGGGCGTATTCATGAAGTTCGTTATTACTCTTTTCTAATTTTTTTAATAAACTTTCTTTTTGAAGTTCTAAACTTTTAATTTCTGTTATATCAAAATTAACGCCTATAGAACCAATAATATTTCCGTTTAAATCGTAATTTGGAGCTCCACTTACTAACCAATATTTTACTTTGCCTTGTTTGTTTTTAATTCGTAATTCGTACGATTCGGTTTTACCAGTTTTTCGTTCAATAACCTTTTCATCCATTATTGACTGGTCTTCTTTTATTGGTAGTAAATCTTTGCCCTTAATTCCTACAAGCTCTTTTTCTGAATAACCTGTCATATTAATAAAGCTTTGATTTACCATCAAAATCTTATCATCTGTATCTACTTCTACCAATCCTAAATTCATATTAGAAATGATATTGTAATATTTGTGCTTTTCAGCTTCTAAACTTTTTCTGTAGGTTCTTCTTAAGGTAACATCTCTATATTTCCAAAGATGCCCTTTGTACTGGTATTTATGTATAATTGGGATAAAATCTCTTTCCAAAATCATCCCATTTTTCATAATTAGCTCATCGCCCAAAACGGCTTTTTTTCTTAATAAAATTTGATTAATTCTATCAACAAAATTTTCTGGGTTTTTAAATAAAAATTTGCTTTGCTCTGCTGCATCAGAACAATCGAAACCTTTCAATGCCTCTGGGGTTGATGGGATTTGCATGAACTCGCAAAACTTTTTATTTGTTAATACGATTTTACGGTTTTCATCTTCTAGTAATACCCCGCTTTCTAAATTTAAAATTAAAGTAGATAATCTACTTTCAGATTCAATAAGCTGCTCTTCGTTAGCTTTTTTCTGAGTAATATCCCGAACTATACCTTGTGCTGCAACAGGTTTACCTTGATCGTAAATTATACTTGCATTAATATGAACAATTTTGGATTCTTTGGTTTTTGTGATAATGTTTACTTGAAAATCGGTAATTGCACCTTTTTCTAGAAGTTTTTTAAAGGCTACTTGAACACGTTCAGCTTCACTAGGATGTACTAAATTGATTAGGTTAAAATCTTCTTTAGTGCTTTTAAAACCTAACAAGGCAACCGCTGCATCATTCATTTTCATGATATTACCCAGCAAATCGATTATTACGTAGGCGTCAACAATGTTCTCAAAAACACCTTGTAATTGTGAATCGGTATTAGTGAGTAATATTTCTAAATTTTTATTATACTTTAGAAGTTTTTGATTA
This sequence comes from Flaviramulus sp., assembly GCA_030731745.1. Lineage (GTDB taxonomy): Bacteria > Bacteroidota > Bacteroidia > Flavobacteriales > Flavobacteriaceae > JANQTJ01. Next base: position 189,115 of record JANQTJ010000015.1, read on the forward strand.
GCTGAATAAAGTTCAGCAGATTTGGCTTCTAATATTTTTTCTGCTTGTTTTCTGGCAGCTTTTTCTCTTTCTAATGCTCGTTTTAATATGTCAATTTCATTCGGGTTCATTAGTTTTTTGTTATTATAAACTTAACTTCAGTTCCGTCCTTTTTAATCTTTTCTAATTCAATAGTAGCAGAAGTTTTAAAATGCTCGAAGGTTTTATTCATTAAACCCAATCCAAAATGATGCATAGCCCTACTTGATTTATAAATCATTTGTAATGAATTGTCTTTTTTTTCTATAACTTCAAAAGTTGGCAATTCGGCATCTGGATAAATTTTCATTACCTCAACATGTATATGGTTTTCAATGGAAGCAAGCATTTCAATCGGGTCGTTATAAATTGCTAAAAGCCCCGGATAACTTGTTTCTAATACGCTAAAAAAATGTTCGCCATATACTAATAATAAATCATCAATAGAAATATTAGTATGCGCACTTAAATGTTGTAATAATTGAAGCATCTCTGAAAACTTATATGTGCCTACTGAAGTATAAATACCATTTGATTCTAAATTAGATTGATTAATGATTTTATCAACCATTTCCAAACCAAATTTTTCCTCAACTAGTTCTAAAAACTCTGTAAATACGATACCTTTCATTTAAATTTTCTTCAATTCATTTATGCTCCAATATGCTAATAATTTTTCAATTTTTGAAACGTAATCTTCATACTTTAGTGGTTTTAAAACATATCCAGCCACACCAATTTCATAACATTCCAATAAATCTTTTTGATTGCTTGAAGTTGTTAAAATAATAGTAGGTATATACTTTAAAACATCATCTTCCTTTAAAATTTTCAAAAACTCAATACCATTAATTTTTGGCATGTTCAAATCTAATAAAATTACGTCAGGTAATTCGTCTTTTTTTCTTAAAATATTTAAAGCTTCTTCTCCATTATTAGCTTCAATAATTTTATGATTTAATTTAAGTGATGAAATTGTTCTATTCATTTTCATGACTTCAATCATATCGTCTTCTATTAATAAAATTTTTAGTGTTTTCATATTAAAAAATTGCTCTACCTTAAAAATTAACAAGTAAATCTAGCTAAATAATTATTGGAGCTATATTTATATTGGTCGATTGTTCATTATCTGTAGACGAATGGTAGATAAGTGTAGACGAATGGAATATTACAATAAAAATTAAGAAATTGCTTGTTTTACCAAAGCTGAACTTTTATCAGAAAACGGAAGTTTTAAAGCAGCTTTATGTCCTTTGTCAGACATTTTTACCCAAGTTTTTTTTAAGATATCAATCACCTTTTCGTCCTCATGTTTTGTAGCAAACTCCTCAAAATAATAATCAAGAAAAACCAAACAAATAGTGTCTTCTAAAGTTTGAGTTTCTTCATTTTTTTTAATATGTTTTTTATTAATTAAAAAAGATACCCTAGCAATAAACTGCTGGTCGAAACCCACTTGTGCTAAAATTTCAGCAGTTAATTCAGCATGCATTTTCTTTAGCTTTTCTCTCCATTTTAAATACCCCACTCTATCCATCGGGTATTCATTTCTAGCAATTTTCCAACGACAGATATGTTGCGCTCTTGCTGCAATTTGTAATGCTTTAGAAGCATTGGGTTCAAACTGCAATAATTTCCTTGTCATACGTTGTGAATATAATAGCTCCTTCGGATATGCAAAATCGGCAACTTGGTAGGAGTTAATGTCTGCAGAATTTGCTTTATCAATTAAAGCTATAGCAGTTTCAAATCGTGTCGGCTTCATAATTTATTTTATAATAATTAAAATTACAAGTTTTTTAAATAGTAAAGTCTAAAAGCTATAAAAATTTAAACTGATTTTTCAATGGTAACCCTTACACTTTTAGATGCAGGAGTCTTTGCGGTATGCGCAAAACTGTCTAATGGAACGAGAACGTTTGTTTCAGGAAAATAAGTAGCGCAACAGTTTTTAGGTATCTCGTAACCAACAACTTTAAAGTTATTTGCTTCACGAATAACACCTTTATACTCTGATTTTAAATTAACAACTTGATGTTCTTGTAAATTTCTAGATTTCATATCACCTCGATTCATAAAAACAATGCGTCGCTCATTAAAAACGCCTCGATATCTATCGTCTAATCCATAAATAGTGGTGTTAAATTGGTCATGACTCCGAATGGTCATCATCATTAATTCACCATCTTTAAGTTTCCAATTAGGAAGTTTATTGATTGAAAAATTGGCTTTTCCCTTTTTTGTATTGAATTTTCTAACCCTTGCCCCATTTGGTAAATAAAAACCCGATGGATTTTTTAACCTATTATTGAAATCTTCAAAACCATCAACGACTTCCTGAATATCATCTCTAACTAAATTATAATCATCTTTATACTGTAACCAATTAATCTTAGACCGTTCTTTTAGGGTTGCATTTGCTATTCCACAAACTACAGCTACCTCACTTAATAGTTTATCTGAACAAGGTTCTAAAATACCTTTTGTAGACGATACAATACCCATAGAATTTTCAACACTTTGCACTTGGACACCTGTTTTTTGATAGTCTTTTTCTGTGCGTCCTAAGCATGGTAAAATCAAAGCTTCTTTTCCTGTAACTAAATGTGATCGGTTCAACTTGGTGCTTACATGAACCGTCAAATTACAATTTGCCATTGCTTGTGCAGAATACAATGTGTCTGGCACTGCTGAAATAAAGTTTCCACCTAAACCAAAAAAGACTTTTGCTTTTTTCTCGTACATGGCTTTAATGGAGTCAATAACCGAATAGCCATGTTTTGTAGAGGGTTTAAAACCATATTTAGCTTCAATTTTATCTAAAAATGCTTGTGGAGCAGATTCCCAAATACCAACAGTTCTATCGCCCTGTACGTTAGAGTGTCCGCGAACTGGACAGGTGCCAGCTCCTTCTTTTCCAATGCTTCCTTTTAGTAACAATAAATTGACTAATTCCCGAATATTATCAACTGCATTTTCGTGTTGTGTTAAACCCATGGCCCAACAAATAATAATTTTATTGTTTTTAAGAATTAAATTGAATGCATCATCGAAAACTTCTTTTGAAACGCCAGAAGCTTCAAGGCATTCTTCAAAATTATATTGTTTTAAATCTTGAATAAACACCTCATAACCTGATGTAAATTCTTTGATAAACTGCTTATCAAAAATATTACCTTCTTGCTCTTCTTTTTCTAATAATTTAAGAAGTAAAGCTTTAATAAATGCCACATCACCGTTTATAGTAATTGGTACAAATACATCCGCTATTTTCGTGCCACCAAATATTAATTTTGTTGGGCTCTGCGGATTAGTAAATTTAACTAGTCCAGCTTCAGGAAGCGGATTAATGGCTATAATCTTTCCACCATTCTTTTTACATTTTTCTAGTGCTGTTAGCATCCTAGGATGATTTGTTGCTGGATTTTGACCAATAACCATAACTAACTCTGCTTTATATAAATCATCTAAAGTTACAGACCCCTTACCTATTCCTAGAGTTTCAGAGAGTGCAGCACCACTAGCTTCATGACACATATTGGAACAATCAGGTAAATTTGCTGTTCCAAATTCTCTAACAAATAATTGATATAAAAAAGCAGCTTCGTTAGTGGTTCTTCCTGAGGTATAAAAAACGGCTTCATCTGGATTACATAAAGCATTTAAATGAGACCCCACTTTTTCAAAAGCATCATCCCACGAAATTGGTTCATAATGTGTGTTACCTTCTGCTAAAAACATAGGCTCTGCTAAACGACCAGATTTTCCAATTTCAAAATCCGTCATTACCGCTAATTCATCTACAGCATGTTTTGAGAAAAAATCGCGATTAATTGTTTTGTTTTGAGCTTCTTCAGCAATTGCTTTTATACCATTTTCGCAATACTCGCCTAAAGATGAACGTTCATCGTCAGGATCTGGCCATGCACAACCGGGACAATCGAAACCTCCTTTTTGGTTTATCTTCAGTGATAATTTTAAAGCATCGCCAGGATTCATATATTTAGAAACATGATCTAATGATGATTTTATAGCACCAAAACCCACACTATTACTGGGAGGTTTACTTATTTTTAAATCTAAAAACTTTTCAGGTGTTTTCGCGTTTTCTTTGGATTTAGAATTCATTTGTGTTTCAAAATTAACTTTAAAGAAGGCTTAAATATTTTTTTAAAACTTAAATCTAAGTGTTTTAATGGAAGAATGAAAAGTTTAATATAAGTATTAGTGGTATTTTCAAATATTTTTCACGTGAAAATAATTACCTGAAATTAATAATTATATAAATGAATAACCTAATCAACAATAAATTTCATTAACAAACTGAAAAGCACGTTTCTCATTATAGTAAATATTTTTTTTATCTATAAATCCTACATGTCCGCCATATTGAGGCATTTCTAAAAACAACTTATTATTTTGTTTTGCTTCTTTAACGGGATAACATTCTGGAGAAATAAACGAATCGTTTAAAGCATTAATGATTAGCGTAGGCGTTTTTATATTTGGTAAAAATTGCAAACTGCTGCTTTTATCATAATACTCTAATGCATCTTTAAACCCGTGTGCTTTAGAAGTATAAACATTATCAAAATCAATTAAAGTTTTTATAGAATTTACCTCATCTAAACTTAAAAATTCAGGAAAAAGTTTTTGTTTACCTTTAAGTCTAATTATCAAATCTTTTAAAAATCTATCATGAAATAATTTATTTTTTATTTTATGGAGTTCTTTACAAGAACCATACAAATCGCAGGGAACTGAAACAGCTATTGCCGCTTTTATTTCTGGATAAATATTATCTCTTTCACCTAAATATTTTAAAATAAGATTGGCTCCTAAACTAATGCCCTTTAGATAAATACTGTTATATTGTTTTTTTGAAAGTACGTGCTGTATTACAGCTTCTAAATCTTGTGTTGCACCTGAATGGTAACTGTAATAATTTAGATTTTCATCACCACTACATCCTCTAAAATTAACACACAAAGCGTCTATACCATTATTATTAAAATGATTTGCAGCACCTGTAACATAAGGTCGTTGTCCATGACCTTCCAAACCATGTAATAAAATAATAATCTTATTTGATTTATTTTTTGAAAAGCTCCAATCTAAATCTAAAAAATCACCATCAATTAAATTAATTCGCTCACGCTCTTGGTTTAATTTTACGGTTCTGATTAATCCTGAATAAACAGTAGCAACAAATCCATTTTTAAAATAAAAAGGTGGTTTGTAAGTCGACTCTATTATAGGCATATTTGGCTAACGGTTTTTAATTTTTTGTTTAGTAATGCGTTAAAGAAGTGAATTTAAAATTTGTACCATCAAACAAACCTTTATCACTTAATTTTAATGATGGAATTACTAATAATGCCATAAAAGACAAAGTCATGTATGGTGCGTTTAATTTGGAACCTAACTGTTTTGCCATGGCATCTAATTCTGCATATAATTTACCCACTGTTAGACCATCTTTATCACTCATAATTCCTGCAACTGGAAGCGGCACCATTTTTTCATTAGTATTTGAAACCGCACAAATACCACCTTTATTTTCAATAATTAAATTAACAGCTTTACAAATGGCTTCATCATCAACACCTACGGCAATAATATTATGAGAGTCATGACCAACCGAACTCGCAATAGCACCTTCTTTTAATCCGAAGTTTTTAATAAATGCTATAGCAGGTTTTTGATTTTGATACCTGTTGACTACAGTCATTTTTAAAATATCCTTTTCTATGTTAGATATCAAATTTTCATCTTGTATAGTAGTTTCTTCAATAAGTTGATTTGTTACTAACTGACCTTCTAGAGCTTCAATAACTCGAATCTTTTTTGCTGAGGAAGTTACTCTAAAATCAGCAATCGCTTTTTTATTACAATTGAAGTTATTTAAATTTTGAAAAGAAATTGGCTTCAATAAAGATTGTCCTTCACCAAAAACTAAATTGCCATTAATATAAGTTTGAATCGTTGTAAAGTCTTTTAAATCTTCAACTATTATAAAATCTGCATGGTCTCCAACTTCCAATAAACCTACATCGAGATTGTAATGCTTAACAGGATTTACACAAGCTGCTTTTAATACTTTAAAAACATCTATGCCTTTAGAAACCGCTCTTGCGCAAAGTTTATTAATATGGTTTAACATTAAATCGTCAGGGTGCTTATCATCGCAACAAAACATCATGTTTTCATAATATTCTGGTAATAAATCGATTAAAGCTTCAAAATTTTTAGCAGCACTTCCTTCTCTAATTAAAATTTTCATCCCTTTTTGAAGTTTTTCTAATGCTTCCTCATAAGTAAAACATTCATGATCGGTAGAAATCCCAGCATTAATATATTTAGTAACATCATTACCTCTTAAACCAGGCGCATGACCATCAATGGGTTTATTAAAATGTTTTGCCCAAGCTATTTTTTTCATTACCTCAACATCATCAAAAAGAACACCTGGATAATTCATCATTTCAGTTAAATACTTAATATCTGGGTTTTCAAGTAGCGCTTTAATATCATCCGAGTCTATAATAGCACCAGCTGATTCAAAATTAGTAGCTGGCACACAAGAAGGAGCTCCAAAATTAAATTTAAAAGGTACTTTTTTGCCGTTTTCAATCATAAATTCAACACCTTTTACACCTAGCACATTGGCTATTTCGTGTGGATCAGAAACGGTTGCTACGGTACCATGCATAACTGCTAATCTTGCAAATTCACTTGGAACCAACATGGAACTTTCAATATGGATATGAGCATCAACAAAACCTGGAATAATGAAACTTTCAACGTTATGTTGTAATTCTATAAGTGATATAATCTTGCCGTTTTCAAAAGTAATTTCACCTTTAAAAATCCGTCTATTTAACACATCAACTATATTTCCTTTAATTTTCATATTTGAAAAGTGGGTTCTATGGTCTTATAAGCAATGAGACATTATTTTAATTCTATTTTTAAAATCTGTTTAGTGTTTTCTGTAACTCTATATCTCTGGTCTGCCCTTCTATTTATTACCCAAACAATACTTTTATCTGAACAAAGCAACCACGTATTTTCTTTATCTAATAGTGACATTTTTTCGTCTTTAAAATATTTACTTAGCTTCTTTTTTCCGTTCATACCTATTGGAAAAAACAAATCACTTTCTTCTTTTTTTCTAATTATAAGTGGAAAATAAAGCAAGTCTTTATCTAAGTAAATTATATTTTCTGAGGCTGATAAAACAGAATCTACCTGAGTAATTTTTAAAGTTCCAAAAGGTGTAATACAATTTTCTTGTTCTGGATGTATTAAAATATCTTCAAAACTATCAGATGATATCTCACTTAATAATAAATGCTCCCTATTTTTTAATAATCGGTGTGTATTTGAAAAAACTTGTTTACCAGTTTCTGCATTCAAAAGACTTACTATATCATTCCATTCAGTAAATCCGTAATCTTTAAAAATTTCAAATAAATAAGCTTTTGGGTTATTAACCTTTTTAAATTCTGAAATTTTAAAGCAGATATGCTGCTCATCAATAGCTTCAATGGCTCGTTTTAAAACAGCATTTGTGCTTTCTTCAACTATATCAGTAGTATCGTTTAAATTATTCAAGGTGTTTTGAAAACTTTCTAGTAAACTTGGATTGATTTCTTTTAAAATAGGAATAACCTCATGCCTAAGTTTGTTTCTAAGATATTTAACCGATTTATTACTGCTGTCATCTCGCCATTTAATATGATTTGCTTTTGCATAATTTTGAATTTCTAGATTAGAAAAAGGCAATAATGGTCGCACAAACTTCCCATTAACTTTAGGGATTCCTGTTAATCCTTCCAAACCTGTTCCGCGTGTAAAATTGATTAAAAAAGTTTCCAAATTATCATCGGCATGATGAGCTGTTAAAATAACATCAAATTGTAATTGCGTTGCCAATTCCTCAAACCAATTATATCGTAACTCTCTAGCAGCCATTTGTATAGAAAGTTTCTTGTTAATCGCATATTCTTGAGTATCAAAACTTTCAATAAAAACTTCAAGATCTAAATCTTCTGCTAATTGCAAAACAAAAGCTTCGTCAGCATCACTTTCATCTCCTCGCAAATTAAAATTACAATGAGCCAAAGCAATTTTAAATCCTAATTTGTTACACAAGTGCGTTAAAACAACGCTATCAATACCACCTGAAATGGCAATAATAATGTTACTTTCATTTAAAAAACGAAACTGATTATTAATATGATGTTTAAGTTTTTCTAGCATACTTCAAATATACAACTTTGTGAATTTAAAAATGTATGTTCCTTTGAATGTGACATGACAAATATCATATTATAACACACTAGATTTTGTAACTTTAGAATATAAATTTTAATACTTTTTATTATGAGCTTACTAGAAAACTTAAACGACAAAGCCACACAAACTGTTTTTAATAAAAAGGTAGTTGCAACTACACAACACTTACAAACTTACGTAAAGCACAGATTGTATATTGCGGAATCAACTAAAGTAATCCCTAAAAACATGTTCACTTCTAACGATATAATTGATGAAGCTGTAGCTAAATTTTATGAAAATGGTTATGATATTGATTTGGATGAAATGGGAATAAAGTTAAAACTTTTTAAAATTGTTGATAAAGATTTAGACAACCTATTTGAAAAAGAAGCTTTTCATAAAAAAACTACTAGTACTGATATTATTTTGAAAGAAGAATTAGATGGTTTAGAAGAATTATATACCATTGATGAAGACTACGATTTTATTATGAATGAAGAGCTAAACGACATCTCATATAAACAAGATAACAAACAGAAATATTTGTTTTTATATGATGATGATAATAAATCGTTTATGAATGCTTTGGAAATTAAAGATCTATCATCTACTATGGAAAATAACAAAATACTAGGAAAAATATATACTTGGCTACCTATAAGAGTATCTAGTATTGTTGATCTTTATGTATTTGGAAAATTAAATTATGATGAAATAGCATCAGTTAAAAATACTGAGGTAATTAGAGTCGTAAGGGTTATAGAGTTAGCTAAAAAAAGTTTTAAATCTTAACTTAAGTTAGTTTTCTAAAACGGTTCGCATAGCTTTGGCTTTAACTAAACATTCTTCATATTCTTGTAACGGCTCACTTTTAGCTGTAATAGCACTACCAACTGAGTAAGACAGATATTTTTTTGTTGCATTGTACAATATACTTCTAATAACCACATTGAAATCAAAATCATTTTCCGGTGTAAAATAGCCAACTGCTCCAGAATATAATCCTCGTTTTGTTTCTTCTAAATCTTCAATGATTTTCATTGCTGAAATTTTTGGTGCACCAGTCATGCTTCCCATAGGAAAGGTGCTTTTAATAATATCTATGGGAGATGTAGTTTCTTCAACTTTAGATTTTATAGTTGATACCATTTGATGCACTTGATCAAAGGTGTAAATCTTGCATAATTCCTCAACTTTTACACTTCCCTTAATGGCAGTTTTGGATAAATCATTCCTTACTAAATCAACAATCATAATATTTTCACTTCGCTCTTTAATACTATTTGAAAGTGTTGTTTTTAACAATTCATCTTCTTTTAAACTATAAGAACGCTTTGCAGTCCCTTTAATGGGTTGAGTGATTACTATTTGCCCTTCCTTTTTTAAATAACGCTCTGGAGATGCTGATAATAAATAATTATCAAAGCACTTTAAAAATGTAGCAAAAGGAGGATTTGAAATTCCATTTAACTTATTGTAAATATCTAAAGGATTTATTTCTGTGTTTTCAGCATAAAATTCTTGACAAAAATTGGTCTCATAAATATCTCCTCTAAGTATATGACTCAAAATAGTATGAATCTTCTCAAAATATTCATCTTTGTGAATCCGAAGTTTAATTTTAATATCATTTGGCTGGGAATATTGAAAAGCTTCTTTGGTGTTTTCAATAGTTTTTAAATCATCTTCAATCTCATCATCAACCATTTTCAAATACTGAATTTCTAATTGATTACCTCTTATAAAGAATAATTTTTTAGGTTGAAAAAAATATAAATCAGAAAACCCTAAGCCATCAAAATTTTGAGAACTTAAAAATTCAATATCATTCTTTAAATCATAAGTAAGATATCCAAAAGCCCAATCTTTTAAACTTGCTTGATAGTCTTTAAGTTTTTCAAATCCCTTTACATAATCTGTTTTAATACCGGTAAAAGCATCAACTGCCAATACAGCATCATAATTACCGTAATTTTGCTTGTATTCATTGGAATCTAACCAAACAACATCATCAAACTGTTGTGCCCAAATCAGTAATTGATTTTTAATTTTTTTGGTATCCGTTAACTTATGAATGTATTTTGTCCTCAATTAAAAGTATTATGCAGCAAAGTTACTTAGAATACTTAAAATTTTAAGATTTTTGCACAATAGTTTAATAACATAAAAGCATGGTTACTTTACAAAATGATAAACTTAAAATTGCAGTAAAAAATACAGGTGCAGAACTTTGTAAAATTGCATCAGTAATAAATAAAACCGACTTTATGTGGGATGCCAACCCCAATGTATGGGGTAGTTTTGCACCCAACTTATTCCCTATTATTGGTGCTTTAAAAAACAACTCATATTACTTTGAAAACGCTAAGTTTGAACTTCCAAAACATGGTTTTATTCGAAATAACAATCAATTAAAGCTTATTAATCAAACTGCAAATAGTATCACTTTTAGCCTTATTTATAACGAGGTGTTATTAAAAATATATCCATTTAAGTTTGAATTTAAAATTACATTTGTTTTAATAGATAATATTATTGAAATACATCATAGTGTTATAAATTTAGACACAAAAACTATGTATTTTTCTTTGGGTGGACATCCAGCTTTTAAGTGTCCGGTTTATAAAAATGAAAGTTATGACGATTATTCCTTAGAGTTTGAACACTCAGAAAATTCGAGTACACATCTCATTAATATGAAAAACGGACTGATTTCACGTCAAATAAAATTAGTTTTGAATGATAACAAAACACTTAATTTACATCATGATTTGTTTAACGAAGATGCACTTATTTTTAAAGATTTAAAATCAAGAAAAGTTACTTTAAAAAGTAATAAAAATGGAAACATTTTAAGTGTGATGTATCAAGATTTTAATTATTTAGGTATTTGGGCTAAACCAACTGGCGATTATGTTTGCATAGAGCCTTGGCTTGGTATTGCTGATAATGAAGCTACCAACCAAAACCTAGATGAGAAAGAAGCTATTATAAGTTTAAAACCAAATGATACTTTTAAGGCAACTTATAGCATAGAAATACATAATAAGCATTTAGTCTAACAAGAATAATAAGCTTAACTTTGCTAGCTAAATAGAACATCGTGAGTACTTTTGAAGATTTAAATTTAAATACCCCTTTATATAACGCCTTAGACGATTTAGGCTTTAAAACCCCAACACCAATTCAAGCTGATGCTTTTAACGTTGTAGCTTCTGGGAAAGACATGGTAGGTATTGCACAAACTGGTACAGGTAAAACCTTTGCTTACATGTTGCCTATTTTAAAAAACTTAAAATTTTCAACACAAGAAAATCCTAGAGTTTTGGTTTTAGTACCTACAAGAGAACTAGTAGTGCAAGTAGTTGAGGAAATTGAAAAGCTTTCAAAATATATCAATAATCGTGTTTTAGGTGTTTATGGAGGCACCAATATCAATACTCAAAAACAAGCAATCGCTAATGGTGTTGATATCCTTGTTGCGACACCAGGTAGATTGTACGATTTGGCTTTAACGCGTGTTTTACAATTAAAATCTATACAAAAATTAGTAATAGATGAAGTTGATGTGATGCTCGATTTAGGTTTTAGACATCAGTTAATAAATATTTTTGATATCCTGCCAGAAAAGCGTCAAAACATTATGTTTTCTGCTACTATGACACAAGATGTAGATGTATTAATTAATGATTTTTTTAAAAGTCCAGAACGGGTTTCAATAGCTTTATCTGGTACACCTTTAGAAAATATTACACAACAACGTTACAATATTCCAAATTTTCATACCAAAGTCAATTTACTAACGTATTTATTAAGTGATTCTGAAACCTATAATAAGGTTTTAATATTTGTAGCTTACAAAAAAATGGCTGATAGATTATTTGATAATTTAGACATCCATTTTAAAGAAGAATTATGCGTAATCCACTCAAACAAAACTCAAAATTACAGACTACGTAGTATTGAACAATTTAGAAATGGAGAGAACCGTATTTTAATTGCTACCGATGTAATGGCTCGTGGTTTAGACATTGATAACGTAAGCCATGTTATTAATTTTGACACACCAGATTACCCTGAAAACTACATGCACCGTATAGGAAGAACAGGAAGAGCCGAACGTAAAGGAGAATCGTTTGTTTTTTCTACAGAAGTAGAAGAAGACGCTATCAAAAATATAGAATCTTTAATGAAAATGACGATTCCGCTTATAGAAATTCCTGATTCGGTTGAAATTTCCACAGAACTTATTGAAGAAGAACGCCCACAAATAAAAGAGCGAAATAATCCAGTTAAACAAAAGGATGAAGATGCACCGGGACCTGCATTTCATGAAAAATCTGAAAAGAACTCTAAAGAAAACTTAGGTGGTAGTTATAAATTTAAAATAGCTGCTAAATATAAAAAACCTAAAACCAGAGGTGATAAAAATTATAATAAGCGGAATAAGAAAAAATAAATCTTTTAGTGTTTTACTATTCTAAATTTAACAAGGTTTTTTTTATAGAATCAAGTAATATAGCATTAACGTTTACAGCCTCTGCATAATCATTCCAATGCTGCACTTTAGCGTTAATCTCTGAAATAATATGTGGTGCCTTTTTTATATTCATGGCCTTAGCAAAATCAAGCAAATCATCTTTATCAATTCCAATTCTTTTACCATTAACACTTAAGGCATGCTGACTTACCCAAATACTATCTGGTCTGTAAGCATGACAAACATCATATGCTGGAGCTAATTGCCATACTCCACCCTCTTTAAGTAAAAAAGCTATATTTTTAGTATGGTCATCACAGTTTCTAGCAATCACATTAAATACCATTCTGCGATACATTTGTTCAGCATCAGGATAGGGTAACCTAAGCATTCTCATTGTTTGAAATAGTTGCTCATAACTAAAACTCCTAACCTCATTAAAATCATAGTGTTGCATGGCGCAAAAGGTTTGAATATGATGTTTTACAGAGCCACCCTCTCTATCAAATCTTTTTGTCATAAAATGAGCTCTACCATTCTCTTCCAATAATTCGGATTCCATCATTTCAATACCACAATCTTTTGCCATATTGTAATATGCCATTTCAATCCTACCATAGCCTTTACTTTCACCAAATTGAGCATCACTTACACCATCTAATTTTATCAGCCAATGCTCAAATCCTTTGGGTGCATTTGTTTGACCAGAGCGCACTTGTCCTGTTTTTTTGTTGTAAGCAATAATAGCTTTTGGTCTCGCTCCACCTGCAGAAGTTCCTATTTTCAAAATATCCATTACCGCCTGCTGCTCATCTGCATTCAAATTAGCTTCAAACCCTTCTCTCTTGTTTAGCATACGCTTTGCAATATCTACTAAACTATCGATCTCAACTTCAAAAGTGTTTTTATTTGGCTTTAATTGAGTAGGTTCAAATTCTAAAGCACCCATACCTCTTTTACCTATAAAACATAACTGCTCTATCGGATTCATACTATTTTCTGGACGTCCATTTTGTGCTAACCAAATATTTATTAATTGGTTTCCATATTTATCAGGTAACACATCAGCTAATAAACCTGGTAAACCTTTAAATGTACCATATTCACTATTCTTTGCAGGCTTTAATTCTGAAAATGAAAATATATTTTGATTTAAATTAATAGGCATTTTAATAGGCGCTAAATCTATCTGTTTCAATTTAAATTTTGGCTCATATTCAAAACTAGCCAGTTTTTGAGTTTCATCCCAAGCTACTGCACCAACTATTTTACCCCAAATTTTTACAAATGCTGTTTTAACCTCTACCATTCACTATCCTTTTGTTCGTTTTCTTCAACTTTTGTTCGCGCTCTTTGCCTTTTTTGTTTATCAAGTTTAGCAAGCTCTAAAGGACTTATTTGGGTTTCAATTTTAAATACCTCCAATACTTCAAGCAAATTAAGTGCTCTCAAAATTTGTATTAAGGATATTAAAGAGATTGGTTCGCCATTTTCTATTTGACTCATAGTCCAACGATTAATTCCAGCAGCTTCAGCAACTTTAGCTTGCGTTTTATTTTGAAATAACCGTTTATCTTTTATATAAGCTCCAATAAAAAAAATAATAGATTTATCGGTCATTGAAGGCCAATTAATATTAGAATTTCCCATTGTTAATAATTTAATTACTATTTTTTGTTAGTATTTACCAATTCAAAAATATAAAATATCAAATAAAAAACAAAAAAAAGTTAGTAATAACCAACATTAAAATAAAATTAAATACTTTATGATAGTAATTACTAACTTTTTAATAAAATTAAAATAGCAGATAGAAGAGTATATATACTAGTTCTTGTGTAATGATTTCAAAATAATAATACCAATTCTTGGTAGAATAAAAGTTACACTACCAAATAAGGTTGTTATGAAAGATATTTTTAGCCCTGCTGCTAACATACCAGAACTAATATCACTCATAGACTCAATAGCATCAAATCCAGTAATCATCCCAATAATAGAGCCTAAAAACCCAATTACTAAACCTAAAATACTGGTGTCTGATGCTAAACTGGTCATTTTTTTTGATTTCGATACATCTTTCTTAAGATTAAGAAAACCCATAACTACAAAAGATAATGCTAATAATAAACAAATCAAAATGAGCGACATGAACAATGGTCCGCCATCCATAAAAATATTCATAAAAAAGACAGACATAAAAACTGATAAAAAATTCATAATAAATGATTTTAATTAAACATGATACAAACATATAAGTAAAAATCGCATAAAAAATCAAAATGCGACGGATAACTAATTTAGCAATTAATACAACAATTTGTTAAAACCTTTATTAAATTGGTTATTCGTCTACAAAATCCTTTGTAGCTTTAAATTTATAGTATTATTGTACAGATTATAAAGGCTATGCTTTCAAATAGATTCATTTTTAAAAAATTAATACAAATCATACTTCACATAGTATTTTGGTGTGGCGTGTTACTTTTCTACACCTATTTTTTTGGAATAAATACCAGTGACTTCAATTACGTTTTATCTTTCTCAGTATTTTTGATGCCTATTACCATAGCTACTACTTATATTTTTATCTATAAAATAATTCCAAAATATCTTATCACTAAGCGTTACATTCTATTTGGACTGTATAGTTTATATACTATAATCATTTCTAGTTATCTAATTGTTCTTTCTGTTTTTTATGGACTCGTTTACCTGTCAAACTTTAAGTATTCAAAAATGGCGCCTATTAGCAAAAGCTTGTTGTTTGTTACTATTGCAGTTTATTTAGTGGTGATTATTGTGAGTGCTTTTAAACTTTTAAAACTAAACTTAAAACACACTGAAGAGACCAAAAAATTAGAAACGAAAATTCTAGAAAACCAATTAAAATTAAAAGAACAAGAACTTAATTATTTAAAGATGCAAATTCATCCACATTTCTTATTTAATACCTTAAACACCATGTATGGATTTGCTTTAAAAAAAGCCGACGAAACCCCAGAAATGATATTAAAACTATCAAATTTACTAGATTATTTATTATACCAAGTAAACAAACCCTTTGTTTCTCTAACCGATGAATTAAATCATATTAATGATTACATCGAACTAGAAAAAATGCGTTTTAACAATTCGCTTAAAATCAATTTTAAAACAGATAACATTTCTGAAAACATAAAAATTGCACCGATGCTTTTATTACCATTTATTGAAAATAGTTTTAAACACGGAAGTCTTAAAAACGGTATTCTAAGGATCAATATAAATCTATTTTGCAAAAACAAAAGCATTCATTTTGAAATTAAAAATACTAATAATAACAACGAAACCTCAACTAAAGGTATCGGATTAGAAAATATTAAAAAACGTTTGGACTTATTATACAAAAACCAACATGTTTTAGATATTAATAAAAATCAAAGTGTTTTTAGAGTAATTTTAATACTTAACACGGCTTAGTTTATGCAAAAAAACAAAGATATATTATGTGTTATAGTAGATGATGAAACCATCGCCAGAGAAGTAATCGAAACACATTTATCAAAAATTCCTAATATTAAAATCACTGCGAGTTGTGCTAACGCCATAGAAGCTTTTAATGTATTAAGAGCACACGATATTGATTTGCTTTTTCTAGATATTAATATGCCTGAAATTTCGGGAATATCGTTTGCTAAATCAATAAATAAAGATATTAAAGTGATATTCACAACCGCTTACAGAGATTTTGCAGTTGAAGGTTTTGAATTACAAGCAATAGATTATCTGCTTAAACCAATTTCGTTTGAAAGATTATTAAAAGCCGTAAATAATTATTATAATGTTTATACAGAAGTTAAAAAATTTAAAAATAATCAAAGTGAAAGCATTGATTTTATGTTTGTTAGAGCCTATAGACGCATGATTAAAATAGATTTTCAATCAATTATTTACATCGAAAGCTATAGCGATTATATTAAAATCCACTTACCAAATGAAACTATTGTTACCCGAGAAACAATTAGCGCTATTGAGGCTAAATTACCAACTAAACAGTTTTTAAGAATACATCGATCATTCATAATCGCTTTAAATTATATTTCATCATTTACAAATGAAGAAATAACTATTAACAACACAACATTAACTATTAGTAGAAGTTACAAAAAAGAAGTTTTAAAAGTTTTAGAAACTTATTTATAACTAATTAGAAATATAGATTTAATCAATATTAAACTTTTGTTAACTAAAGAAAATTGAAGTAGTTATTTGTAAATTTGCTTTTATGAAAACACTACTAATTTATTTCATTGCTTTATTTTTCATAACACCAAAAAATAATCATACTACTAAGCCATATTGGAGTGCAACAGGACATCGTGTTGTAGGTAAAATTGCTGATGAGTATTTGACTAAAAAAGCTAAAAAAGAAGTTAGCAAACTACTAAAAAGAAAGTCTTTAGCATTTGTGTCTACCTATGCAGATGAAATAAAATCTGACAAACGTTATAACGAATTTTCTACTTGGCATTATATAAATATGCCTTTTGATATGAAATATGAAGACTCTAAGAAAAATCCGAAAGGTGATTTAGTTATTGGTATCAATTATTGCATAAAAGTTATAAAAGATGATGAAGCCTCTGATGATGATAAAGCCTTTTATTTAAAAATGTTGATTCATTTAATTGGAGATTTACATCAACCTATGCATATTGGACTGGAAGATGATAGAGGCGGCAACGATTTTAAAGTACAATGGTTTTATAAAGACTCTAATATGCATCGTGTTTGGGATGGCGATATGATTGAAAGCTTTGATATGAGCTATATTGAATTAGCTGAAAATGCTGATGCATTAACTAAAAACCAAGTGAAAGCCATACAACAAGGAAGTGTTATAGACTGGGTAAACGAAACCCAAGAATTAACAAAAAAAGTATATAAATCTGCTAAACCTGATGAAAATTTAAGGTTTCAGTATTCTTATAACAACTTTGAAACTGTTAGAACACAACTACAAATAGCAGGTATACGATTAGCTAAAGTTTTGAATGATTTATTTTAAAGTAGTTTTACTACTCGGCAAAATTTAAAATGGCAATTATTTATTATCAACTCGTTTAAAATCTAAATGATGAAAATCAAAACTAAAATCAATGTTCGGAGCTTTTCCTTTCATTTTTATGCTTTGAGCCTTTCCTTCTTTATCTAAAGAAAATATTGTAACGAAACTATTGATTGCAAAAAAGATAAAAACTAAGGAGACGCATTTTATTTCATCTTAAAATCATGTGTCTTTAATTAAAGTTAAAACCCTTTCAAATTAATCAAAAGAGTTTTATAATATAGAGAGCCTTTCGGTTTTCAGTTTAGTAACCAACCAAATTTAACCTAACCAAAGTTAACCCTGAATTCTTACTTGACTCTCTACAATATCTTTTATTGGAACTATAAGCCTACCTTCTTTTGTAATTAATGTAACCGTTATACCATCAATAGACTCTACTTCACCTTCAATATCATTAAACGCTATTTTTTGGCCAATTTCATATGTTTTTCTAGTATAAAAAGTTCTTAATAAATCGCCCACTACTTTTTGTGCACCAAAGCCAAAAGCCAAAGCAAAAGCTAGTAAAAAAGCTGCTAATATCATGGTGATATTACTAGTAATTATGGTAGTATCTACACCTGATTGATTTAATGCGGTTATAGAAATAAATATTAAAATGATGAAAAAAACTACCTGACTTATCATTTTAGCACCAGATAAATCCATGGAGTCAAAAAACGATTTCAATCCTTTTTTAATGGTATTTGCTAAAATTAAACCAACTGTAAAAACAGCTAAGGCCGAGAATAATTGTGGTAAATACCCTAGTAAATCACTTATTTTTTCAGATATCATATTAAGATTCATGATATCTAATGCCATAATTAATAACATGATATACATAATCCATTTTACAAAGCCTGATATTATTTTAATAGTATCAAAACTCAATTTTTTACCTTCAACAATTTCAATTTCATTTAAGGCATCATCTAATTTATCGGCATTTGCTAGTTTTAATGCTTTTTTAACAACTTTTACAACAATTTTAGTTACAAACCATCCAATTACTAGTAATAAAATGGTACCAATAATATTGGGGAATATTTGAGATATTTCAAGCCACATAGCTGATAATGATTCGGTAGCCATATCTTTCCATTGTGTTGCTTTATTCATAATTAATTTTTGTTAGGGTTAGGTTTTTACTTTTTTGGTTTTCTTTGTTTCATTACAGTTTCTATAACATCACCAATATTGTAAGAAAACAATGCAGCTAACTCCATTATGAGTTTAGCCATGGCGATATCAGACATAACCTTAGACTTGAGTTCTTGTGGAACTTCTTTAAGAGGCTGGTTTATATGTTTAAACGGATTCTCCATTAGTTAAGATTATTATTATAAGTATCTATAAGTTTATCTTTTGCTCGTTTAATTCTCATTTTAACAGCACTTTCTCCAATCCCTAAAACACTTTCAATTTCTTTAATAGAAAGATTATCTTGGTATTTTAGTAATAATATCATTTTCTCTTCAGGAGAAATAAGCTCTAATACTTCTTTTAATTTTTCTACTTTCATAGTTAGAAAAGTTTCATCCTCTTCATCTTCAGAAAGATTTTCTATATCAGTATAATTTACAGATTGTTTTTCAAATTTTTTAGCGGTATTTCTTGTTACATAATTAACACAGTGATTATATGTAAATGCATATAACCATGTTGAAAATTTTGACGCACCTTTAAAACTAGCAAGTTTAACAAAGAGTTTTAAAAATACATCTTGTGTTAAATCTTTAGCCTCATCTGAGTCTTTGGCAAAACCATAACACTTATTATAAACCAAGCTAACATACCTATCATATAAAATCTCGAAAAGCAAAGTATCATTGTTTTTTACAATGCCTTTTATAAGATCTTCATCAGAAATTCTATTAATATCTTTTGAGGTTTCCAATTATAGCTTTTCGCCTGTTTAGTTATTGTTAGTTTAAGACACTAGCTTTTATTAAACGTCACTTACTTATTAAAAAAAAGTATCAAAATATATGTAGTTATGACTATACAAATATACTTTTCGTTTTTTTTATCTAATATAAGTTATTAATTAATAAATACTTATAAAAAAAATCCTACTTCATATTTATAAGAAGGAATTTTTTTATAATTTTTGAATTATTCTCTGAGACTCCAAATCTCATAAATTGACTCACCTTTACAAGAAAGTCCTTAATGATGTCAATTATATTAAACTAAGGTAAAATCAAATTTCAAATGAGCTCATATTGTGGAATCATCTCTAGAAAAGAATTTTATATTCTCAGTAAAAAATACCATTAATTGTAGAGTAAGTCAGTCGGCTGTTCCTATAAATTGTTTCATTTCAGCATTAAAAGTTATACATCGAAAACGGATTGATGATAAAATTTTCATAGTTTTCCTTGGCGCATTTGTAGCTCTTGTTTAGGTTTCTCCATTGTTAATTCTACCAGATAATAACCAAGCTTCATTTAATACACCTGAAGCTACTATATCGATTTTTTTTTAACTCTATATTTCTTCTAAGACTTAAAAAATAGAATCGCTTATTGACAATTTAAAACTAAAGTATTAACCTACTCTTTTAGAATTATTGGCATAAAACTCAACATACTCAGTCATGATATCTTCATCCAAATTCCAAGCACCTTCATTACTACTTAAAAATTCACTAGTTTTAACATCAAACGTTGAAAGAGCTTGATATCTTTCATAAAAATTATAACACTTTTAAGTTTTCATCCACTTATATTCAAATTATAGGTTTCTCATGTCCGAATTGGAAATTTAGTATTAAACAAAACGATAAAAAAACTTATTAAATATGTAGAGCTCTATCTT
Source organism: Flaviramulus sp. (assembly GCA_030731745.1). Lineage (GTDB taxonomy): Bacteria > Bacteroidota > Bacteroidia > Flavobacteriales > Flavobacteriaceae > JANQTJ01. The sequence continues at coordinate 209,814 of JANQTJ010000015.1, forward strand.
CAGTTGCTGCTAAAGCTGCCTCTTTAATAGCCTCAGTAAATGTTGGATGGGCATGAGACATACGAGAAACATCTTCAGCACTAGCACGAAATTCCATAGCTACAACAGCTTCTGCAATCATATCAGCAGCTCGAGCTCCAATCATATGTACGCCCAGAATTTCGTCAGTTTGTTTATCAGCAAGTATTTTCACAAAACCATCTAAATCCATACTAGCTCTACTTCTACCTAAAGCGCGCATTGGAAAAGAACCTGTTTTATATTCAACACCAGCTTCTTTTAATTCTTCTTCAGTTTTACCAACACTAGCTACTTCTGGCCAAGTATAAACTACACCTGGAATTAAATTATAATCAATATGTGGTTTTTGTCCTGCAATAATTTCAGCTACAAAAACACCTTCTTCTTCAGCTTTATGAGCTAACATAGCTCCTTTAACAACATCGCCAATAGCATATATATTACTTACAGTTGTTTGTAAATGACCATTAACCTCAACTTGACCTCTATCGGTTAGTTTTACGCCAGCAGCTTCTGCATTTAACCCATCTGTGTATGGCTTTCTTCCTACAGAAACCAAACAATAATCACCTTTAAACTCTACTTCCTCTCCCTTTTTATTATCTGCTTTTACTATAACTTCATTTCCTATCCGCTCAACAGATTTTACTTTGTGAGATACTTGAATATTAAATTTAGCTTTTTTGAAAACTTTATTCAATTCTTTTGAAAGTCCGGCATCCATCGTTGGAATAATTCTATCCATATATTCAACCACAGTAACCTCAGCGCCTAAACGCTTATATACTTGACCCAACTCTAAACCAATTACACCACCACCAATAACAATCATGTGTTTTGGTATTTCTTTTAGTTTTAAAGCTTCTGTTGAAGTAATGATACGCTCTTTATCTAAGTTTATAAAAGGTAAATTTGAAGGTTTACTTCCGGTTGCTATAATGGCACTTTTCGCTTCAATTTCAATAGTTTGATCTCCAGAAATGGTAATATGTGTAGCATCTTTAAAGCTTCCTAAACCGTGATAAACATCAATCTTATTCTTATTCATTAAAAAATCGATGCCACCAGTAGTTTGATCAACAACTGCTTGCTTTCGTGCAATCATTTTTTCTAAATTCACTCTAATTTCTCCTGGAATATCAATACCATGCTCTTCAAAATGCTTTACAGCATCTTCATAATGATGTGACGAATCTAAAAGTGCTTTACTTGGTATACAACCAACATTTAAACATGTACCACCTAAAGTTGCATACTTTTCTATAATGGCAGTTTTCATGCCTAATTGTGCGCAACGGATAGCTGCAACATATCCTCCAGGACCAGAGCCTATTATGGCCACATCGTATGAATTCATATTATATTTTTTTGAATTTTGTGTTTAAAATAATGCATCGCAAAAATACAAATTTAGATTAACGCATTTTAGGTTAAAACATAGTTTTTTATGAAATTATTCTGATTTGTATATATCATTTAAAACCCATTCCAACTCAGTATCTATATTTTTACGTCTATCTTTTACTGTTGGAAGCATTTCAATATCTGGTTTAATACCAAATCCATCAGGAAATTGTTTTTGTGGTGCTTCAATTTGCATTAGTCCCATCCTAACCACAAGTTTACTTACTGGTAATTGGTATACTTTGTATATACCAGCTACAGTGCCATTATACGCTCCTCCAGTTTCTTCTCCTACAAAAACAGCTCTTTTATTAGCTTTTAAGTGTGTTGAGATTAGTGAGGATGCCGAAAAGGAATTACCATTTATCAATACATATATATCACCTTTAAAATTTAAAGGATTGGGAGTTTTCATTTTAGTATTTTTATTAAACCTGTAATATAATTTACCTTCTTTTTTTCTGATTTTAAACAAATTATGAATAATCATGATTGGAGAAAGTATTCCGGCTACAACTTTAAGGCTATTAGGAGAAGTATTACTCATAAATGATTTTAAAAATGGGATCCTACTATTTACCTCACTGTCTGTTATAAATTGATAATCATCTTTTGTTAAATAGGAATAAAATTTATCGATTTCTGCAATTCTTCCGCCACCATTATCTCTTAAATCAATTATTAAGTGTTTTGTATTAGCAGAGTCTAGTTTTGTAAAACTTTCTTGATAAAACTTTTTGTAATTACCATTTGTAAAGGTTCTAATTTTCATACAAGCTACGGTACTATCTTTGCCAATAAAATCAAAATTTCGGGCATATACATTTTTTTTAATTAAGCCGTATTTAATATCATCTTTCTTCTTTTTCCTTCTTGAGATGCGGTTTGTTTTCTTTTCTTCTTTTGATAGCTTTTCTGGTATAATTTTTTCTTCGTTTAAAATCAAACTATCATTTTTTATCTCCTCTTTTAACAAGCGTCTAAATGTTTTAATAAAAAGAGAGTCTTTATTTCTAAACGTCACCTTTAAGCTATCTAAAAAACCTTTATCTCGCGTATAAAAAACAGAAAAACCTTTACTTACAAATCTGTCATGTAAAGTTTTATTGTAACCATCTGAAGCAAAACGTGTTTTATAAATCTCTATTAATTTACTTATGGGCTCGTCAGCAATACTTACAACCTCAGCCCCTACCAATGCGGAATCTTTTCCAAAATTATCCTTTACCCAAAGTTTGCTTTCTAAATACTCAAAATCCAAATCATAAAATTCTAATTTCTTTTTCTTTAATGTTTTACGTTCTTTTTTTGTAAACTTTATTACAGTATAACCAACAGCTACATGACCTTGCCTAACGTTAGTTACTACAGGCGCTACTTTTTTATAAAACTCTGGAGAAGTAAGTGGTTGATTAATTGATTTTTTTAAACTATCAAACTTAAAATCTAGATCAGATTTTGAGGTGTATTGGTATAGTTTTGGATGGTGTTTCTGTAACTGTTTGTAAAGTTTATCAACATCGTTTTGTAAAGCTTCAACAGGATGTAGGGCTGAAATTTGTTGGTTATACTTTTTAACACTATTACAAGACATTATAAGTGTAACAAACAACCCAAGTAAAATAAATTTCCTCATAAATTTCTATTCGCTTTCAATGTGCAAGCTAAAATAAATGTAATTGATTTAATAGTAACCCATTTAATCTTTCTTTAACTTTTAGGAGGATTCTTTTAAAACTCTAACAATAAAATTATGTAGTTTTGTGCTTCATGCAGAAAAATATTAACATACAAAATAAAAAGGCGCGTTTTCAATATGAAATATTGGACAAATACACTGCTGGCATTGTGTTAACAGGAACCGAAATTAAATCAATACGAACTAGTAAAGCATCCATCGCTGAAAGTTTTTGTGAGTTTAATGAGGGTGGCGAACTTTTTGTGATTAATATGACTATTGAAGAGTATCTTTACGGCACATACTACAACCATAAACCGAAAGCAGAACGCAAGTTGCTTTTAAATAAAAAAGAACTTAAAAAGCTTAATAAAGAAGTTCAAAATACTGGGCTAACCATAATCCCATTACGTTTGTTTATTAATGAAAACGGTTATGCAAAAATGGAAATTGCATTAGCAAAGGGTAAAAAGCTTTTTGATAAACGCGAGACTATTAAAGATCGAGATAACAAACGAAATCTTGATAGAGTAAAAAAAATATACAAATAATTTAAGGGTTTATTAACGCTTTAAATATTACAAAACACATACTTTAACATCTTAAAATAGTATTTATGAAACTATCCTTCTACGGTTTATTGTTTAGTATTATTTCCATGAGCTTAAATGCTCAAAACAAGGCAGATTCAGAAATCAAAAAAGAAGTTGTTGCATTTAAAATAGACAGTACTAGCGTATTAACATTAGATGGTACCATAAAAAGCTTGTACAATGTCATATCTGGTGAAAAAGGCGTGGAGAGAAATTGGAAGCAATTCAAATTTCTTTTTTATCCAGAAGCTAAACTTATAGCTACTGGAAAAACCATAGAAGGTAATTTTATGGTTAGATTTATGAAACCTGAAGATTACATTAGAAACTCTGGTAAATGGCTTGTCGAAAATGGGTTTTTTGAAAAAGAAATTCATCGAAAAGTAGATACTTTTAGTAATATAGCTCAAGTATTTAGTTCATATGAATCATTTTACAGTAAAGCAGATATTAAACCATTTATGCGAGGCATTAACAGTATACAACTTTTAAATGATGGTAAACGTTGGTGGATTATCAATGTTTATTGGGCTCAAGAAAATAAACAAAATCCAATTCCTAATGAGTATTTAGACTAAAAAAAATCAAACCAAAATAGATTTAACCAATTCAAAATCATTCAATCTTTTATGATAAAGTTATTAAAAACGATCGTTATTTTTTCAATTTCAATATTAACAACCTCTTTAAGTTTTTCACAAGAAAAAGCATTACCAGTTTTTAAAGATGGTGAAGCTCAAATTGTAGAAGCTTTCAATACGCCAGAAAAATGGATACGTCATGATTTATTTGTAGAGACTACTTTTGATTCAGATGGCGATGGCAAAATAGACAGGGTTCATGTAGATGTAACTAGACCTTACCAAACAGAAACGGAAGGTTTAAAATTACCTGTTATATATGAATCAAGCCCCTATTATGCGGGCGTAGCTCCAGATGTTGAAGGTGTTTTCTGGAACGTTCATCACGAATTAGGAGAAATTGGAGAACCACGTATACACCCAGAAGTTACGAGACTTGGTGAGCGTCCAATCATATCAAATTCTCAAATAGAAACATGGGTGCCTCGTGGTTATATTGTTGTGCATTCATCATCACCAGGAACAGGTTTATCTCAAGGCGCTCCAACAGTTGGTGGCGATAACGAATCATTAGCTCCAAAAGCCGTTATCGATTGGTTAAATGGTCGTTCAAAAGGCTATTCAGAACCCTATGGCGGATCAGAAGTTAAAGCAACTTGGACTACAGGAAAAGTAGGTATGACAGGAACCTCATACAATGGTACCATTCCATTAGCTGCTGCTACAACTGGAGTAGACGGCTTAGAAGTTATCATTCCTGTGGCGCCAAACACTTCCTACTACAATTACTACCGCTCAAACGGTTTAGTGCGTTCACCTGGAGGTTATTTAGGTGAAGATATTGATGTCCTTTATGATTATATCCATAGTGGTGATGAATCTAAACGTACTTCAAACAATGCAAAAATTAGAGATACCGAAATGAAAAACGGCATGGATAGAATTAGTGGTGACTATAACGATTTTTGGGCAGGTAGAGATTATTTAAACGATATGGCACCTATGAAAGCTGCTTTATTAATGTCGCATGGATTTAACGATTGGAATGTTATGCCAGAACATAGCTACCGTATATACAACAAAGCTAAAGAAATGGGGTTAGAAACAGTAATTTACTACCATCAATTTGGTCATGGAGGCCCTCCTCCTTTAAGTTTGATGAATAAATGGTTTACACATTACTTATTTGATGTTGATAATGGCATTGAAAACGAACCTAATAAAGCTTGGATAGTACGTGAAGATGATAAAATGGGAGAACCAACACCTTACAAAGATTATCCAAATCCAGATGCTAAACCAGTAACCCTTTATTTAACTTCTGGTGCACCAAAAGCAGGTAGTTTAACAACATTAAAAAATACTAAACAAGGGAAAGAAACTTTAGTTGATAATTACTCGTTTAATGGGGAAGCGTTAGCTAGTGCAGAAATTACTAATCATCGTTTATTGTATGTTACCCCTAAACTGAAAAAAGATATTCATATATCTGGTGTACCACAAATCACAATAAAACTTGCTAGCAATAAACCAGCTGCTAATTTATCTGTTTGGTTGGTATCACTTCCGTGGAACGGAGGTAGAAGAACAAAAATTACAGATAATATTATAACACGAGGTTGGGCAGATCCTCAAAATTACAAATCACTTACCGAAAGCGAACCATTAGAACCTGGTAAGTTTTATGAAGTTAGTTTTGATTTACAACCAGATGACCAAATTATTAAAGCAGGACAACAAATAGGCTTAATGATTTTTTCGAGTGATAAAGAGTATACTTTACATCCAAAACCAGGCACAGAATTAACTGTGGATTTAGACGAAACGAGTTTGACATTACCTGTTGTTGGTGGAGTTTTAGGGTTTTAAAAATTATTTTAATGAGCCAATTTTTATCAGAAATACCAGCAGATTTAAAAGACTTCATAAAATTATAAAAATATTTTTTATAGTTACTGCTGGTCAAGAAGGTCGTATTAATTTGTCTCCAAAAGGACATGATACGATACGAGTTATAAATCCAAAGAAATTGGTTTGGCAAAACCTAACTGGCAGTGGTAACAAAACTGCTGCTCATCTTTTAATAAACGATAGAATAACCATAATACTTTGTGCTTTTGAAGGCAAACCCATGATTTTAAGAATTTATGGACGTGCTAAAGCTTATCACGAACGCGATTTAGAATATCAAAAACATAATGAATTATTTAAAGAAAACACAGGTTCTAGGCAAATTATTGAAATAGACGTCGAATCTGTACAAACTTCTTGTGGCTATTCAATTTCTTTTATGGATTTTAAAGAAGAACGCGGACGATTAAATTCGTGGTCAAAAAAGCAAGGAAAAGAAAAAATAAAATCCTATTGGGTAGAAAAAAAAACTAAAAGTATTGATGGTTTTAAACAAATATTTCATAAAACCAACAAACCTAATTCTTATCTTCAAGTAAAGGCACAAATTTAAACTGACCAAATTCATGTTGCTCAAATTCTTTAGGGCCTTTTCTAATAAAAAGTGTCATAATTTGTACAGCATCACCAACTGGGATCACAAGTCTGCCTCCAATTTTCAATTGGCTTAGTAGTGGTTTAGGAACAAACGGAGCTCCAGCTGTTACTATTACACTATCAAAAGGAGCCTCTTCCTTTAATCCTTTATAGCCATCACCAAAAATAAGTTTTTTGGCACGATAGCCTAATTTGGGTAAAAAGCTACTCGTTTTTTTAAACAATTCTTGTTGGCGTTCAATACTATAGACCTTTGCTCCTAACTCACACAAAACTGCTGTTTGATAACCGCTTCCTGTGCCAATTTCTAATATTTTGTCTTCAACTTTAACTTGCAATAACTCGGTTTGAAATGCTACGGTGTAAGGCTGCGAAATAGTTTGATCTGCTCCAATAGGAAACGCTTTGTCCTGATAGGCATGATCTAAAAAACCAGAATCCATAAATAAATGCCGTGGAATCTTGCCTAAGGCATCTAAAACTTTTTCATCGGTTATACCCTTGTTTTTAATAACGTTAACTAACTGCTGCCTTAATCCTTTGTGCTTAAAAGTGTCTTTCAATTTTGGTAGTCTTTACACCGATAAAATTAGTTAAACATTTTAAAGCTAGAAACAATTTTTTGAGAATTTATTAATCATAAATTTAAAGCTAAAAATTAGAAGTAAATCCTTAAATTGACGTTCTAATTATCTTATTTTTGTTCAAAACGTAAAAATTATGCTAAAAGCTGGTGTACTAGGTGCTGGCCACCTTGGAAAAATTCATTTAAGACTCCTTAATCAATCTGAGAAATATCAATTGATTGGTTTTTATGATGCCAATGAGGAAAACGGAAAAAAAGTAGAGGCCGAGTTTGGATATAAATTCTTTAATTCTCTAGATGCTTTGATTGATGCTGTTGATGTAGTTGATATTGTGACACCTACTCTATCTCATTATGACTGTGCAATACAAGCCATATCAAAAAGAAAACATATTTTTATTGAAAAACCCATAACAAATACTGTTGAGGAAGCCGAACATATTAGAGAACTTTTAGCCAAACATAATTTACGAGGACAAGTAGGCCATGTTGAACGCTTTAATCCTGCATATTTAGCAGTTAAAGACGATATAAAATCGCCTATGTTTATCGAAACCCATCGCCTTGCAGAGTTTAATCCACGTGGCACAGATGTTCCAGTGGTTTTAGATTTAATGATTCATGATATTGATATCATTCTTAGTGTTGTGAAGTCTAGAGTGAAAAACGTTTCAGCTAGTGGTGTTGCAGTTATTAGCGACACCCCAGATATTGCAAATGCGCGTTTGGAGTTTGAAAACGGTTGTGTTGCAAATTTAACGGCTAGTAGAATTTCACTTAAAAAGATGCGTAAAGCGAGGTTTTTTCAAAAGGATGCTTATATCTCAGTTGATTTTTTAACAAAACAATGCGAGGTAGTTAAAATGAAGGATGCACCAGAAAATCCAGGTGATTTCGACATGATTTTACAAAATGCAGAAGGTATAAAAAAACAAATATATTTTGACAATCCAAAAGTAGCTGATAACAATTCTATTTTAGATGAATTAGAGACCTTTGCTGATGCCATAAACACTAATACAACACCAGTTGTTACGCTTCAAGATGGTACAGAAGCTTTAAGAGTAGCAACTCAAATAATTAATTGTTTTTAAATGAAAAATGTTGCTGTTATAGGAGCAGGAACTATGGGAAATGGAATAGCCCATACTTTTGCTCAAAATGGATTTAAAGTTCAACTTATAGACATAAGTGAAGCCTCGTTAAAACGTGGTTTAGAAACCATTAGTAAAAATTTAGACAGAATGGTAGCAAAAGAAACCATTTCTAATGATAAAAAAACGGAGACATTATCTAATATTTCAACCTTTACAGGCATTAAAGAAGGTGTTGAATATGCTAGTTTAGTGATTGAAGCTGCTTCTGAAAACTTAGATTTAAAACTTAATATTTTCAAACAATTAAATGAACATTGTCCAGAAGACACCATATTAGCTACTAACACCTCATCTATATCAATCACACAAATTGCATCGGTTACCACCAGACCAGACATGGTTATAGGTATGCATTTTATGAATCCTGTACCATTAATGAAATTAGTTGAAATTATTAGAGGTTACAACACAAGTAAAAGCGTTACTAAAACAATCATGGAACTCTCAAAAACCCTAGGAAAAACACCTGTTCAAGTAAATGATTATCCAGGTTTTGTTGCTAATCGAATTTTAATGCCAATGCTTAACGAATCTATTGAAACACTATACAATGGGGTTGCAGGTGTAAAAGAAATCGATACTGTTATGAAATTAGGTATGGCACATCCCATGGGGCCTTTACAGTTAGCTGATTTTATTGGATTAGATATTTGCTTATCGATATTAAATGTGATGTATAATGGTTTTAAGAATCCTAAATACGCACCATGTCCTTTACTAGTAAATATGGTAAATGCTGGTAAATTAGGTGTAAAATCTGGTGAGGGTTTTTATGATTATTCTGAAAACAAAAAAGCTGAAAAAGTAGCAAAACAGTTTTTAAAATAAAGCTACTTGTTTTTTTTGTTAAGTTATTTAAACTAATCAACTATTAAACAAACAATCTAAAAACTATAATGAGCATAGAACAAAATTTAAATAATATAAAGCAGGCATTGCCAAAGCATATTACGTTGGTAGCTGTTTCAAAAACAAAACCAGTAAGCGATCTGATGGCAGCTTACCATGCAGGCCAGCGTGTTTTTGGGGAGAATAAAATTCAAGAAATGGCTAAAAAACATGAAGCAATGCCAAAGGATATAAAATGGCATATGATAGGTCATGTACAAAGTAACAAAGTAAAATATATGGCGAGTTTTGTGAGTTTAATACATGGGGTTGACAACCTTAAATTACTTCAACAAATTAATAAACAAGCTAAGAAGCATGATAGAATTATTGATTGTTTATTTCAAATAAAAATTGCTGAAGAAGATTCAAAATTTGGAATGTTAATTGCTGAAGCTTCAGCAATTATTCAATCTGTAGAATTTTCAGAATTAAAAAATATAAAAATTGTTGGTGTTATGGGTATGGCAACTTTTACGGATGCTCAAAAACAAATCAAAAAAGAATTTGATTTTTTAAAAAGTTCTTTTGATAAGTTAAAACCATTTGAATTGGATAACTGTAAATTTGAAACCATCAGCATGGGAATGAGCGGTGATTATGACATAGCGATTGCATGTGGAAGTACTATGATTCGTGTTGGTAGCAGTATTTTTGGAAGTAGAAACTAAAATTAAATAAAAACAAATAAACTTATACACATTTTTGTACGCAATATTAGACATAGAAACCACCGGCGGAAAATATAATGAAGAAGGTATAACCGAAATTGCAATCTACAAATATGACGGTCATAAAGTAGTAGACCAATTTATAAGTTTATTAAATCCAGAGCGCGATATACAACCCTTTGTAGTCAATCTTACAGGTATAAATAATAGCATGTTACGAAATGCACCTAAATTTTACGAGGTTGCAAAACGCATTGTAGAAATTACAGAGGATTGCATACTCGTAGCGCATAATGCCCAATTTGACTACAGAATTTTATGTACAGAATTTAGGCGTTTAGGGTTTGAGTTTGAACGCAAATCCCTTTGTACTGTTGAACTTTCAAAACATCTAATTCCTGATCAACCTTCATATAGCTTAGGTAAATTAGTTCGTTCATTAGGTATTCCCGTAACTGATAGACATCGAGCTTCTGGTGATGCCTTAGCCACGGTTAAACTCTTTAAAATGTTATTGGATAAAGACTCTGATAAAACCATTATTAAAGAATCTGTACGTTTAAATCCTAAACTTCAATTAGAACCAAGGCATCTAGATATTGTTGCAGAATTACCCTCAATTACAGGGGTTTATTATATTCATAATAGTGATGGAGACATCATTTATATTGGTAAAAGTAACAATATAAAAAAACGTATCAATCAACATTTTACAGGTACAGATAGAAAGTCTAAAAAAATACAAACACAAGTACATGCAGTAACATACGAATCTACAGGTAGTGAATTAGTGGCACTTTTAAAAGAAAGTGAGGAAATTAAGCTAAATAAACCCATTTTTAATAGAGCCCTAAGGCGCTCGATTTTCACACATGCACTTTATAGTTTTAAAGATGAAAATAATTATATAAACCTAAAAATTGATATAGCAGACGGTCGTAAAAAACCTATAACAACATTTAGTAACCGCCAAAGTGGAAAAAGTTTTATAACTAATGCCGTTGAGGAATATAATTTATGCCAAAAATTAGCTGGCTTATACAAAACTAAAACGAGTTGTTTTAATTATGATATAAAGGCTTGTACGGGTGCTTGCATTAAAAAAGAAGATCCTGAAACTTATAACATACGTGTAGAAAATTTGATAAACAAAAACAGCTATTCCAAAAAAAACATGGTAATAATTGATAAAGGCAGAGATATAGATGAACGCAGTGCCATATTAATTGAAGATGGTGTTTTTAAGGGAATTGGTTTCTTCCATTTAAATTATCAAATAAATAATATCGAGGTTTTAGAATCCATTATAACGCCCATGCAAAATAACCGAGATACCCAACATATTATTCAAAGTTATATTAGGAGAAATAAAAGACTAAAAATTGTAGTATTTAATTAAGTCATGAACACATCAACAAAAAACTGGAAAACAAAACTTCATGAAATCATTTATGAAGCTGATTCGCCTGCAGGAAAGTTATTTGATGTTGTTTTGCTCATAACAATTATAGCTAGCATTTTACTGGTAATGCTTGAAAGCATTAAAAGTTTTGATTTAAAATATCATGCTTTTCTTGACACAGCCGAGTGGGTAATCACTATTTTATTTAGTATTGAATATATTGCAAGAATAGTAACCATTAAAAAACCACTAAATTATATTTTTAGTTTTTATGGCATAATAGATTTACTTTCTACCATCCCAAAATACATTTCTTTATTGTTTGGTGGCTTACACGCCTTGGCTGCTTTAAGAGCTTTACGTTTACTTCGCGTTTTTAGAATTTTAAAACTAGCCAGATATTTAGGTGCTTCAAATGTTCTAGTAACTGCTTTAAAAGCAAGTAGAGCAAAAATATCTGTATTTCTATTTGCAGTTCTCATTTTATCCATAATTTTTGGAACCTTAATGTATTTAATTGAGGGCGAAGAAAGCGGTTTTACAAGTATCCCAATAAGTGTTTATTGGTGTATAGTTACACTTACTACGGTTGGTTTTGGCGATATTGCTCCTGTAACTCCATTAGGGCAATTAATAGCTACGGTTATCATGATTTTAGGATATGGTATTATAGCAGTACCAACTGGAATCGTTTCTGCTGAGTACTCCAACCAACATAAAAATAGGGAACCAAAAAAAGATGAGGATTTAAATCTAAACACACAGTCTTGCCCAAATTGTTCCGCAGAAAATCATAAAGACAAAGCAAAATTTTGCTATAATTGTGGCCATAAATTAAACAATGAGTAAGATTTTAATTTCTATCGTTGGTCCTACAGCTATTGGAAAAACGGCTTTAAGTATTCAACTAGCTCAATATTTTAATACTGAAATATTATCTGCAGATTCTCGTCAATTTTTTAAAGAAATGCAAATTGGAACTGCAGCACCTTCCAATGAAGAATTATCGACTGTTAAACATCATTTTATTCACCATAAATCTATTAAAGATGATTACAATGTTGGCGCTTTTGAAAAAGATGCACTTCAATGTTTAGAAGAGTTATTCAATAAAAAAGACATTATTATTATGGTAGGTGGTTCTGGTTTATATATTGATGCAGTAACTCGTGGTTTAGATGATTTCCCTGAGGTTGATAAATCCATCCGAAAAGAATTAAACTATACATTAGAAGATGAAGGTCTGGAATATCTTCAAAATCAATTAAAAAAACTTGATACAATTTCATACAACAATATAGCTATTGATAATCCGCATCGGGTTATTAGAGCTTTAGAAATTTGTATGGGTACCAACAAACCTTATTCCTCATTTTTAAATAAAGAAAAAAATAACCGCCCTTTTAAAACCATAACTATAGGGCTTAAAGCCGAAAGAGATATTATTTACAAACGCATTAACCAACGCGTAGATATGATGATGCAGATTGGTTTATTAAATGAAGTTAAAAGTTTGTTACCTTATAAAAATTTAAACGCACTAAATACGGTAGGCTATAAAGAATTATTTAACTATTTATATGGCGACTGGGAATTAGATTTTGCAATTTCTGAAATTAAAAAAAATACGCGCCGTTTTGCAAAACGACAACTTACTTGGTTTAAAAAAAATCAGGATATTTTGTGGTTTGATTTTACTATATCTTTTGAAAACATAAGTAATCCTTTAGAACAAAAAATTAAAAAGTTGAATGAAAGTAAATGAAGATGAATTATACAACCCTGTTTGGAAATCCCTGACTGATATTCATTTTAATCAAGCTATAGATTATGGAAATGTAAATTTTATAAACCAAATTTCACATCCTTTGGAGCATTTATTAATGATGTAGACACTAATATGGCTATTGAAAAGCATTCAAAATTAATTAAAGCTTTTTATATTGTAGGTAAAAAACCAAAAGTGCCATTACATTTCAAACTAAAAAAATATATAGGGTATCAAATGATTATTCATAAAAAAATAGATCATCCAGCCACTGAAACTATTACAAAACTAAACGAAACACACTACCAAAAATTAATAGAATTAATTAAACTGTTGTAGCCTGAATATTTTAAAGAAAAAACAAATACTTTGGAAAACTACTTCGGTATTTTTAAAGACAATAAATTAGTTGCAGTAACTGGCGAAAGTTTTCAAACTAATAACTTTATTGAAATTAGTGCTGTAATTACCCACTCTAATTATACAGGTAAAGGTTTCGCCAAACAACTTGTAACGCATACAGCTAACAGCATTTTTGATAAAAACAAAACATATTTTTTACATGTAGATGTTACCAATTTAGGACCCGTTGAGTTATATAAAAATCTAGGATTTATTATTATAAGATAACTAGAATTCTGAAAAATTAGCCAATAACAAAGTAAAAAAACAGATTCTGTTTTCTAGAAAAAGTTAATTTATTGCATCACTACATTACTGTACTTAGCATTTATAACAATACTTTTTCCATTTGTAGATTCACCTAGTGTAAAATTAGCACTATTATTTTTTGAAGACTTCTTAGGGTGTTTAAACTTAGATAAATTGCCTTTAAACTGAACATTACAATCTACTTTAGGTAGTTTTATTACAACATCATTATTTTGTAAAATCATGTTTATATTATCAAAAGTATCTTCAATATTAAAAATATTCAAATCCCCAATATTTCCATCAACAATAGCGCTACCTGATAAATTTACAATATCAATATTGGATGATATGGTATTTAAAACCAAATGCTTTACATTTTTTAATTCAGCAGCTTCAACATAATTTAAATTTAATTCTCCTAAATTCCAGTTTGTTATATATACTGGCGAATAGGAAGCATTAATGGAAGTTGAACTCCCATTAACGCTATTTGCTGTAAATTTACTATGAGACAAATCTGCTTTTAAATTGTCAATATTTGCTGCAAATTCAATTTCACCATGCCTAACATTAACTTTTAACTTTGCACCTTTTGGCATTTTTATTTTAATTGTTTTTTTAACATTAGAAGATGATTTTTCACCCAACAACTTTTCAATGTTTTTTTGACGCTCTTTTACAAGATTAGATTTTTCTTTAATTCGTGCTTTTGTTTCTTCATTTCTAACTTTACTAGCTTTTGCTCTCTCAAGTTGGATAGCTAAACGTTCAGCTTGTGCTTCTATTTGTTTAGATTGAGATTCCATTTGTTTAGCAAATTGCTCTCCCCAAGCCTCCATATTTTTCCCAAACGCTTCACCAAACTGTTCTCCCCAAGCTTCCATTTTTTCTTCAAAACCAGAATCTTTTATTTTATTTTCAAAATTTTTAGCCCATGCTTCCATTTGTTTGCCATATTTTTCTCCCCATTCTTTACCAAATTTCTCACCCCAAGCTTCCATTTTTTTAGCATAATCTTTTCCAAATAATTTTTCAAATTTTTGAGAATAAGATTCCAAATATTTATCTCCATCTTTTTTGTAAGCATCAAAATCAAACATAATAGCACTTATACCTTCTGGTATTTCAGGTAATTCTGGCATTTCAAAATTTATTTCTGAGATTTCCATCATCTGGAAATTCAGATCTGGCATGTCAGCCAATTCAAATTTTAGCTCTTTTAAAATGTCGGAAATGGCTTCTTCGTCTACATTTATATTAATATTTGCTCTTGAAAGCCACGAACTACTGTCTGATCCAAGTGTTTTTATAGAAACATTTTTACTTGTGGCATCAATATCTAATTTCCAAGATTTTAAAGCTTCCTCTAGTTCAACTTTACTTAATTTTTCACCTTCAATATAGGCTTCAATTTCAATAGTATTTTTATTCCAATTATCAATTATTAAATTGGTATGACTTGTATTTAAGTCTATCACAACATTTTTATCTACATTTATAGATTGCGATACTTTAGTTAATTTTTGTTGAGCTAAAGCACTTCCAGAAAAGAGAAAGCTTAATGCTAATAAATTGATTTTTATAAAAATTTTGTTCATTTTTTGATTTTTTAGATTGATTGTTTTACTTCATCTTCAGAAGTATTTAATTCTTTTAATTGTGATCGTAATCTATACAATAGATTTAAACGAAGTTTTAAATTATCAATTAAAGCATTCACTGTTAACTCGCTAGGTCCAGATTCTGTTAAATCTAAAGAAAGGCGTTTGTACTCTTTATCAAGCTCATTTAATTGCTCTAAATAACCGTCAAATAAATCTTTAGTTTCTGGCGAGTATGATATTTTAGATAATTCCAAATTAATACTTGCTAAATAATAATCCTCTACCTTTTTTAACCCAGGTGAAACATCGCCCAACGTTTTTGTTTCTATAGTTTGACTAACAGATACTTGAGTAGATCCATCGGCTTTTGATTGAAACTGAAAGTATTTAAATGCTCCAAAACTTAAACCAAAAAGCAATACAATAGTTGCAGCAATTTGTATAAAACTGTACTTTAATTTTAAAACTGTTTTAGGTAAAGCCATATCTAACTTTTCAAGAAATCGCTCTTGATGATTATTAGACATCTTATCATTTGCTATTTTATCATTTTTAAATAACTCTCTAAGATCTTGTGCCATTTTTTTTTAGTGTTAACAGTTCTTGCAATTTAGTTTTACCTCTTGATAATTGTGTTCGTGAAGCTATTTCAGAAATATTTAAAATTTCAGAAATCTCTTGATGATCGTAACCTTCAATTAAATAAAGCATTACTACATACTGATATTTATCTGGTAAGTTATTGATTGCATCTTTTACATCGTTTAATGTAATTGTATCCTCTACCAACCATTTGTCGTCATTTTGGGTATCAACTACTTTTAAGTGTTTCTCTTCTAAATCAACAAGCGCTTGTTTTTTAGATTTCAAAAAGTCGATACTTTTATTAACAACAATACGTTTTAACCAGGCTCCAAAAGTAACCTCCGCTTTATATTGATGCAGTTTTGAAAACGCTTTTATAAAGGCTTCTTGTACCACATCTTCAGCATCGTTTGCATCTTTCAAAAATCGCTTGGCAACAATATACATCCCGTCGCAGTACTGGTTGTATAACTGCAGTTGTGCTTTACGATTGTTTTGTTTACATTGTTCAATAATGTCAACTTGAAACATACTAATTCTACTTTTTGTTTAAGTTAGTTCGTTTAAAAGACGATTAAAAAAAGAGAGTGTTGCAAAAAATTAAAAATATTTTTTCTCAGTTATAACAAAGCTACAGAAAACTGCGTTTGTAATTCTCTAATTATTACTTTTTAAAGTATATTTACGTCTTAATAAATTGCTCTATATGAATACCTTTCTGAAACGTACCTTTCTAATTTTAACCATCATAACTCTAGGGTTATTACTTTATTCTGTTTTTGTTGAGAATATTTTCGCAAAACGTTTAAGCCCTAAAGACACCGTGAAATTTGAATTGAATGATTTAAAGTTGAAAGTTTTTTATAATAGACCCTCTAAAAAGAATCGTGAAATATTTGGAGCTTTAGTACCTTACGACCAAGTTTGGAGAACTGGAGCGAATGAAGCTACTACTTTTGAAAACAATAAAAATCTAGATATAAATGGTATGACTTTACCTGCTGGTAAATATACACTTTGGACAGTACCTAAAGACTCTGTTTGGACTGTAATATTTAACTCGAAAGAATATTCATGGGGTGTAAATGCTGAAATGAAACCTATGTGGGATCCTAACTACGACGTGATAAACGTAGAAGTACCCATAGAAAAACTAAATAATACTGTTGAACAATTCACAATTGCTTTTGATAACTCTACAGATAATTTGTTTTTAACCATGGCTTGGGATTATACTAAAATTTCAGTGCCTTTAAAGTAAAAAATCTACAATAATTTGTTTGTTTTCTTTCTGATAAAATAAAATTGTAAATTAGTACCATATCGGTGTAATTGTGTCAAAAAAAAATAAATCAGCTTTAGAAGAAAAAAAAAGAATTTCAGTCTCAGAAATTACTAATATAAATTCTATAAAATCTATTCAAAATAAACGCAAAGCTAAATTAGACACCAATACTCTTATCACATCTATTTTAAAGAGAGACATCTCAGCATTAAGTAGAGCCATCACATTAGTCGAAAGTACTAATCCAAAACATTTAGAGCAAGCAAATACCATTATTAAAGGTTGCTTGACTTTTGCAAATAAATCTATTCGTATAGGTATTACTGGCGTTCCTGGTGTTGGAAAAAGTACGTTTATTGAAACTTTTGGCACCTACATCACGTCTTTAGGAAAGCGTGTTGCAGTCCTAGCTATTGATCCAAGTAGTAGCATTACCAAAGGTAGTATTTTAGGTGATAAAACCCGAATGGAAAGCTTAGTGAAAGATGAAAATGCTTTTATAAGACCATCTGCTTCTGGTTCATCTTTAGGGGGTGTAGCTAGAAAAACACGAGAAACTATTATTTTATGTGAAGCTGCAGGTTTTGATGTTATAATTATTGAAACCGTTGGAGTTGGCCAAAGTGAAACAACCGTTCATAGCATGGTAGATTTCTTTTTATTATTGAAATTAGCAGGGGCTGGAGATGAACTTCAAGGAATTAAACGTGGGATTATGGAAATGGCCGATATAATTGCAATAAACAAAGCTGATGGTGATAATTTAAAACGTGCAAAACTTGCGCAAGTAGAGTTTAAAAGAGCGTTACATTTATATCCAGAAAAATCATCAAATTGGCACCCAAAAGTTACGCTTTGCAGTGCTTTAAATAATGAAGGTATTGATACGATTTGGAATCTTATATTGGACCATTTCAACCTAACTTCAGAAAATAATCATTTCAATAAAAAAAGAAATGAACAAAACAAATATTGGCTTATCCAAACTATTGAAAACCAACTAAAGTCTGATTTCTTTAATTCTCCAAAAATCAAAAAAGAATTATCAAAACAATTACAACTAATTGAGGATAATCAAACAACACCTTTTGCAGCTGCTGATTATTTATTGAGCATTAATTAAACTTACTTAGCAAATAAAATGCTAATTTGTGAAAGACAAAACCAGATATTGAACCAAAAATTAATCCACAAAATATATCTAAAGGATAATGGACACCTAAATAAATTCTGCTATAAGCTACAATAAGACTTATTGAAACTAACAAATAAATAAGATTTTTAAAATAGGGTCTTAGTAACAATCCTCCAAAAATGGCTACTGCCATAGAATTTGAGGCATGGCCAGAAAAGAAACCAAACTTACCACATCTTATAGCAATAAAACGCATTTTATCAAATAAATCTGTCTCCCCACATGGCCTTGGTCTCTCAAAACCACGTTTAAAAACATTGGTCATTTGATCTGTAAACGCAATCATCAAAGCAGTAACTACAATTAAAATGAGTAATGCTTTTAATCCAAATTTTTTATATAATAATGTAAATAAAATGATTCCTAAAAGACCCCCAAAATAAATTTTGTTGGTTATTATTAACCATAAACCATCCCAAGTTTCAGAACCCAAATTGTTTAAAAATAAAAATAGTTCGGTATCGTATTTTAGAAGTTTATCAATCATCTACTAATTATCTAATCTTCATACTTTACAATTTCTGCATCATAAAACTCTGTAGCTAGCTTTATGGCATTTTCTGTTTCTGTTTCTAGCTCGTTCTGATCTTCTTCATCAAAATCTTCAAACCACTCAACTTCATCATTTTCAAGATTAATTATAAATCTGGGAAATTCGGTATGTATAACAAAAATAGCATTTGGATACTCAGTATTATCACCTAATATAAATTTTGGAAGACTCATTATAAATTATTTGTGTTTGACAAAATTAACTTTTTAGTTAAATAATTAAATCTAATATACAATAAAATAGCCGCTGTTGTTAAACCTGCTAAAAGACCTAACCAAATACCAAAACTCCCATAAGCATCTTCTTTTCCTAAAAACCAACTTAGAGGAAAACCTATAAGCCAATAAGAGATAAATGTAATTAAGGTTGGTATTTTAACATCTTGTAAGCCTCTAAGTGCACCTAAAACTAAGACTTGAATACTATCACTTATTTGAAAAATAGCAGCAGCTATTAATAATTTTGAAGCGATAGTTACAACCTCAGTATTATCTACTAAATTTTTAGTATCATTAAAATCAACATATATCATTGGTAATTCTTTATGAAATAAAAAGAAAATAATAGCAAAAAAAGTAGCAAATAGTAAACCCATTAAAAATAATGAAAATGCTATCCTGCGTAACTCAAAATAAGCTTTTAACCCTTTTTGATTTCCAACTCTAATCATAGAAGCAACACTTAAACCCATAGCTACCATAAAGGTCATGGAAGATAAATTTAAAGCTATTTGATTTGCTGCTTGTGGATTTTTACCCAATAGTCCGCTTAACCAAATAGCTGATGTGAAAATAGCAACTTCAAAAAACATTTGCATAGCACTTGGAGCACCCAAGTTAAGTAGTTTTTTAAGCATCAATTTGTCTAAAACCAATAATTTTATCTGGGTTACATAAGCTTTAGATTTATCTTTTCCTTTTAGTAAATACCACAAATGTAAAACCATTATAATTCTAGAAATCAAAGTTCCGTAAGCGGCTCCTACAATACCCAATTCTGGAAAACCAAATTTTCCGAAAATTAATAAATAATTTAAAACAACATTTACAATATTGGCAACAATTGTAGCATACATAGGGTATCGTGTCATTGATAATCCATCACTAAATTGTTTAAAACCCTGAAATATTATTAGTGGGATTAATGAAACTGCAACAAGATCTAAATAAGGAATTGCTAGTTCAACAACCTCAACAGGTTGTTTCATTAAATACATTAAAGGCTTTGCAAAAAAAACTAATAAAAATAATAATAAACCCAAAACCGTACATAAAAATAAGCCATGTTTAAATGAAGATTTACCTTTAATAAAATCTTTCGCCGAATCTGCCTCCGCAATTAATGGAGTTATAGCTGTAGAAAAACCAATACCTACAGACATTGCAATAAACATAAAGCTGTTTCCTAAAGATACAGCAGCTAACTCAGCAGTACCTATTTGCCCAACCATAATATTATCAACAAAACTCACTAAGGTATGCCCTAGCATTCCCAAAATTACAGGAGCAGCCAGTTGCCAATTGTATTTAAACTCTTTTGTATAATCCCTTAATTGCATTCGGCAAAAGTAGCTTTAGCTTTTATTAAAACCAATTTTAAATAGCTATTTAATTATTACAATAATTAACATATGTTAATTTAACTTAACCGATATTAACATTTGTTAATTTATTTTTTTATATTAGCCTATTGTTATATATTTTTCTCTCATAAATAATATAACATATTTAAAAAGAAACATTTAGTACTATAATATTTTGAAAGGATATAATTAATTAGTTAGTTAAAGGTTTCTAAAACAAAAAAAGAGGTTTAAACCTCTTTTTTTATTACAAATTTTGAACTTTTAGTTTAGCTTGTTCATAATCACTAATTAATTCTTCCACTATTTGAGCAACAGGTTTAATATCTTTTATGATAGCAGAAACTTGGCCTATTTCTAATTCACCTTCTTCCAAATCACCTTCAAACATACCTTTTTTTGCCCGTGCTCTTCCTAAAAGTTCTTTAAGTTTTTCTGTAGATGGTGAAGATTTATAAAGTATTTCCAAGTCGTAATAAAATTTATTTTTAATTAGCCTTACTGGTGCCAATTCTTTTAGTGTTAATTTAGTATCGCCTTCTTTTGAATCTAAAACCATCTGTTTGAATGCCTGATGTGCAGAACTTTCTACGCTAGCTACAAATCTACTCCCTATTTGTACACCATCTGCCCCTAAAATCATTGTTGCTAACATCGCTTTACCAGTAGCAATACCACCAGCGGCTATTAACGGAATATGTATTTGCTCTTTAACTATTGGCAACAAAGTTAACGTTGTTGTTTCATCTCTTCCATTATGCCCACCAGCTTCAAATCCTTCTGCTACAATAGCATCTACACCTGCTTCTTGGGCTTTTAAAGCAAACTTTAAACTGCTTACTACGTGTACAACAGTAACACCGTTTTCTTTTAACCAAGATGTCCAAGTATTGGGATTTCCTGCGGAGGTAAACACAATTTTCACATCCTCTTCAATAATAATATCCATGATTTCTTGAATATTAGGATATAACATCGGAATATTTACTCCAAAGGGCTTATTAGTTGCTTTTTTACATTTTTGAATATGCTCTCTTAGTACACTTGGATACATAGAACCCGCACCAATTAAACCTAGAATACCAGAATTACTAGCTGCCGAAGCTAAACGCCAACCACTATTCCAAATCATACCTGCTTGTATTATTGGATATTTAATATTGAATAACTTTTTAATTCTGTTTGACATTTTTAATTAGGATTATGAAATGACTCCTGAACCTATTAACTCATCATCTAAATACCAAGCAACAAACTGACCTTCTGTAATTGCAGATTGAAAATTTTCAAACGCTACATACAAACCATCTTTAACTCTTAATAATTTGGCATTTTCTAATGGTTGTCTATACCGAATTCTAGCTTTTACATACATTGATTCATTAACATTTAAGGCTAAGTCTTCACGAATCCAATGCAACTCATCATTGGTAACAAATAATGCTTTTTTTAATAAACCTGGATGATCTTTTCCTTGGCCTGCATAAATAACATTCTCTTCAACATCCGTAGCAATAACGAAAAGTGGTTCTTGCGTACCTCCAACAGCTAAGCCTTTCCTTTGGCCTTTTGTAAAATAATGTGCACCTTGATGTTTACCAACTTTTTTTCCAAATTCAATTTTGTATTGAATTTTACGTGACAAATATTTTAATTTATCTTCTTCCGAATCAAAATTTGGTTCAACTTTATGAAATATGGGGTCATTATTTAGAATTTCAATAATGTTACCTTCTTTTGGTTTTAGCTGTTGCTGAAGAAAATCAGGCAATTTAACTTTTCCAATGAAACAAAGCCCTTGAGAATCCTTTTTTTCTGCCGTAACTAAGTCTAACTCCATTGCAATTTCTCTGACTTGCGGTTTTGTTAACTCACCAATTGGAAATAAAGATTTGGCTAATTGTTCTTGAGATAATTGACATAAAAAATAAGATTGATCCTTATTATTATCAATACCTGCTTGTAATTGATAAATTTGTTTACCATTTTTTTCTATGATACCCTTTCTGCAATAATGACCTGTAGCTACATAATCAGCACCAAGTTCGAGAGCGATTTTCATAAAAACATCAAATTTAATTTCTCTGTTGCATAAAATATCAGGGTTAGGAGTTCTTCCCTTTTCGTATTCATGAAACATATAATCAACAATACGCTCTTTATATTGCTCACTTAAATCTACAGTTTGAAAAGGTATCTCCAGTTTTTCAGCTACTAGCATAGCATCATTACTGTCATCTAACCAAGGACATTCGTTAGATATCGTTACAGAGTCATCATGCCAGTTTTTCATAAACAATCCAATAACCTCATAACCTTGCTGTTTGAGTAAATATGCAGCAATACTAGAATCTACACCTCCGGAAAGTCCTATAATAACCCTTTTCATTAAGAATAAATTTACTCTACAAAGATACATATTAATAAAATAGTTTGAATTAATTATTGAAAAGGTTAAAAGTTATTGTGAATTAAAATGTTTAAAGTTTTGTTAAATTTATTAAACAATATTTGGATTTTTGTTGATTTATACATTACTTTTGTTAAACAAATTAAAAACCTTGCAAAATGAAAAAAATTAATCTCTTCAAAAAGTTTATCCTTTTATTTGCTATTACAATAGCTTTTAACTCATGTGACGACGATGATGCTCCAGTATTACAAGGACCATTAAACATCGTGGAAACAGCTCAATCTGTTGCTGATTTAAGTATTCTTGTTGATGCAGTTGTACAAGCTGGCTTAGTAGATGCATTATCTGCTTCTGGTGATAAAACAGTTTTAGCACCAACTAATGCTGCTTTCACAGCCTTTTTAGCAGATAAAGGATTCTCTTCCCTATCTCAAGTACCAAACGATGTCTTGACTCAAATTTTATTAAATCATGTAATTGATGGAGCAAATATTCAATCTTCTGCACTAGTTGGAAACACTGGATATGCTAATACGTTAGCTGATGGTCCGGGTACAACTAAGTTAAGTATTTATTATGATGGTACTTCTGGTGTTAGTTTTAACGGGGCAGCTTCTGTAATAATTCCAGATGTAGCAACTACAAATGGTATTGTACATGTTATAGATGAAGTAATTGATTTACCTACAATAGCTACATTTGCTACCACTAATTCTGCTTTATCAATTTTAGTTGATGCTTTAGCTTATGCCGATACAGGAGAGCCTACGGTTCCTTACATTGCTACTGTATCTGATGGAGAAGCTGGTCCTCTTACTGTATTTGCACCTACTAATGATGCTTTTGCTTCTTTATTAGTTGAATTAGAGGTAACTGCTTTAACCGATATCGCAACTTCAACAATTAACGCAGTTTTATTAAATCATATAGTTAATGCTAATGTACAATCTACTCAATTAACAAGTGGTGCAGTGCCTACATTAGGTGGAGATATAACTGCAGATGCTACAGCTTTTACTTTAACTGATGGTAATGGCAGAGTAAGTAACATTGTTACTTCTTTAGTAGATATTCAAGCAACTAACGGTGTTGTGCATGTAATCGATAAAGTTATATTACCTGCTAGCAACTAAAAATATAGTTTGGTTTGTTGATTTTGTAGGCAGTTTATGACTTGTTACCATAAACAAAAAAATGTCTATGAAAAAGAAGGCTCCTTAAGTAATTAAGGAGTTTTTTTTGTGTATTTAGGCTTGTAGGTAAAGTCTTTTTCTTCGGTTAGTTTACCATCCTCATAAAACTTCCAAATGCCATGTTTTTTCCCTTTTTTATAAAATCCTTCAGTTATTAACTCTCCTCCAGGACTATAAAACTTTGATAAACCATCCAATTCTCCGTTAACATAATTATATTCTTTTAATATAACAGCTCTTTCAGAATACCAAATAGAAGAACCATTTAACTTTCCATCATTGTAATTTTGCTTTTCAGCAATTTGCCCGTTAGGATAATAAACAAAACGCTCTCCAATAAGCTGTCCTTTGTTAGTATAGTTTTCTAATGTTAAAAGTTCATCAGAGTTTTTTTGGTAATATTTCCAAGTGCCAATATATATTTTACCATCCATTTCACCTTCACTAATCACTTTTCCATTAGATGCTAAAAACTTCACATAAGCTATATTATCATGTTCATTAAATTCTTTTGTAGCAGTTAAAACAGGATTATTTTTTATGTTTTTATAAAATTTAAAAAGACCAATTTCTTTTCCATGAAAAAACGCACCCTCATACCTTAAAACTTTTGAATCCTCAAAGTTTTTTTTCCAAATTCCATGGCGTTTTCCATCTGTATCAAATTGATTAACTTCTTGAGGAAATACACTTGCTGTAATAAAAAAAAACAAAAAATTATAAATTGGTTTTATCTTAATCATATGCTTTTAATT
Source organism: Flaviramulus sp. (assembly GCA_030731745.1). GTDB lineage: Bacteria > Bacteroidota > Bacteroidia > Flavobacteriales > Flavobacteriaceae > JANQTJ01. The sequence continues at coordinate 234,890 of JANQTJ010000015.1, forward strand.
TGTCATTTTACACTTAATTAACGCTTTAAATTTTAATTTCTTATAACAAAAAAGCTGTCAAAATATATCCGACAGCTTTTCTATTTCATTATAAAATTATTTATTTACGTTTTTGTTGCGCTTGTTTTTGTTTTTCAGCTTGCTCCATCATTTCTGCCATCTTTTGCTGGAAACGATTTTGTTTTTTAGGTTTCTTTTTATTTTCTTGAATTTGAGCATGAATTTTATCTTCATCAAGAATATAATTCTTAATTACCAAGATGATTCCTATACTAATAACATTCGAAATGAAATAGTATAAACTTAAACCAGATGCATAGTTATTAAAGAAAAACAACATCATTATTGGAGAGAAATACATCATATATTTCATCATTTTAGCCATATCTGGCATACCTTCCTGCTGTGGTGCCGATTGCATATTTTGCCCCGTAGTTAATCGCATGTAAAAGAAAATGGCGATAGATGCTAACAGAGGAAATAAACTTACATGGTTTCCATAAAATGGAATATGAAAAGGTAAATTAGCCACAACATCATAAGATGATAAATCGTTTGCCCACAAAAAGCTTTTTTGTCTTAAATCAAAAGCAGAAGGAAAAAACTGAAACAACGCATAGAAAACAGGTAACTGTATTAAAGCAGGCAAACAACCAGCCATAGGACTTGCTCCTGCTTTGGTTTGCAATGCCATCGTTTCCTGCTGCGCTTTCATTTTATTATCTTTATGTTTCTCACGAATGGCGTCTAACTCTGGTTTTAAAATTTTTAGTTTTGCTTGAGATAAGAATTGTTTGTACTGCACAAACGATAATAAGATTTTTACCAAAATAGTCATCACTACAATAGCAATTCCATAAGGCATAAAACCACCTAGAAAGCCAAATAAAGGCATGAATATGTAACGGTTTATCCAACCAAAAATACCCCACCCAAATGGTACAATTTCGTCTAAGTTTCTACCATATTGGTCTAATACTTTAAAATCACTTGGTCCAAAATACCAATCCATGGTTTGATTTAACTCACCTCCTTGTAACTCTAAAGGAATTTTAGAAGCAAATTGTTTTGTAAAAACCGTATCAATTTCTTCGTCTTCTACTAAGTTTTCAGTTTTGATATGAACAGTTTTAAAAGGCTTATCAGTTAATAATACAGAGGTGAAAAAATGTTGCTTGTAACCAATCCAGGTTACATCTTCTATTTCTTCATCAGCATCTCTTGCTCCTGTATAGTCATCTTTTCCTCCTTCATATTCGTAGTGTGTATCTGTATATCTATTTTCATAAGAAATACTTTTTGCATGTCGATATCCTTTTAAATCCCAATCTAAATTGATAGCTTGAGAGCTATTAATAATATCATTTAATCCTTGAGAACGAATTGTAAAATCTAACATATAATCGTTGTCTTTCAATTCGTATCTGTACTCTAAAAATTTAGCCTCAGAAACTTTCAATTTCATCGAAATAACTGTAATATCTCCATTTTTAGTTACTGTAGGTTTAAAAGGTAAATCTTTAGTATTTAAAATTCTACTATCAGTAGTTCCAAAGTTTAAATTGAAAAGTGAATTGTTATTCTTAATTAAGTAAATAGGAAGTGAATCATAATCAACAAACTTTTTAAGTCTAACTTCAGAAAGATAACCTCCTTTATTACTAAACTTTAAAGCTAATAATTCGCTTTCAACTACTGTCTCTTTATCAGATGTGTTTAAAGCGGCATAAGCAAAAGCACCTAATTTATTTTTTACAGCAATTTCTTGTAAAGAGTCTAAACCTGTTCCAACTAAAAAATCGTTAGATTTAGTTATTTTTATTTGGTCTAATTCTTCAGCCTTTCTCTCAGCTTCTATTTGTTCTTGTTTTACTTTTTCTTGAGCTTCAAGTTCTTCGGGTGTTGGCTGGTTTTGCCAAAGCATATACATTAATATTCCGAAAATAAGTATAAATCCTATTACCGAATTAATGTCTAATTTTTTTTCTTCCATGTATTCTTCAAATATAAATTAAAAAGATTCCTGCAAAAAGCAGGAATTGTAATAGCTTATCAAAAAACTATCCACTATTTATTTTGTGTCATACTGACACCTCTATTCTTTTTTTTATAATTAACTGCTGCCTTAACAAATGCCACAAAAAGTGGATGCGGGTTTGCTACTGTACTCTTATATTCGGGGTGATATTGCACACCTATAAACCACGGATGAGTTGGTAACTCAATAATTTCAACTAAACCAGTATCTGGATTTAAACCAGAGGCAACCATACCTGCAGTTTCCATTTGAGCTTTATATTTTCCATTAAATTCATAACGATGCCTGTGACGTTCTTTAATGCTTTCAGCTTTGTAAATATTTCTAACTGTACTACCCATTTTTAAATCACATGCCCAAGCTCCTAAACGCATAGTTCCGCCTTTGTTAGTTATTTCTTTTTGATCTTCCATCAAATCAATGACAGGATTTTGAGTTTTTGGATTCATCTCTGTAGAATCGGCGTCTTTTATTCCTAAAACATTTCTAGCAAATTCAATAACTGCCATTTGCATTCCTAAACAAATTCCAAAAAATGGGACATTATTTTCTCGCACAAATTTAACAGCATCTATTTTACCTTCAATACCACGCTCACCAAAACCTGGTGCAACTAAAATTCCGTCTAAATGAGATAATTTTAATTTAATATTATCGCTATTTAAATATTCTGAATGAACAGATTCTATATTAACTTTCACTTCATTTTCTGCACCAGCATGAATAAAAGCTTCCAATATAGATTTGTATGAATCTTGTAACTCTACATATTTTCCAATTAAACCAATATTAATTTCTGAAGTTGGATTTTTATGACGCTTTAAAAACTGATTCCATTTATAAATATCTGGTTTTGAGCTTTTTAGATTCAATTTTTTGAGTACTACCTTATCTAAACCTTCTTCAAGCATTAAATTGGGTACATCATAAATTGTTGATGCATCAATAGATTGAATTACGGCTTCCTCTGTAACATTACAAAATAAAGCAAGTTTTCTGCGTAAATCACTAGGTAAATGATGCTCTGTTCTACAAACTAAAATATCTGCTTGTACACCACTTTCCATGAGTGTTTTAACGCTATGTTGGGTTGGTTTTGTTTTTAATTCGCCTGCGGCAGAAAGATAAGGCACTAAGGTTAAATGAATTACAATTCCGTTATGTTCTCCTAAATCCCATCTTAATTGACGAACAGCTTCTATGTAAGGTAGTGATTCAATATCACCAACAGTTCCACCAATTTCTGTTATTATAATATCATAATCACCTGAATTTCCTAAAATCTGAACACGTTCTTTAATTTCATCAGTTATGTGAGGTACTACTTGAACAGTTTTTCCAAGAAACTCTCCTCGACGTTCTTTTTCTATTACGCTCTGGTAAATACGCCCTGTAGTAACATTATTAGCTTGACTGGTAGGCACATTTAAAAAACGCTCATAATGACCTAAATCTAAATCAGTTTCTGCACCATCCTCAGTAACATAACATTCACCATGTTCGTAAGGATTTAATGTGCCAGGATCTACATTAATATAAGGGTCTAATTTCTGAATAGTAACCCTATAACCCTGAGCTTGAAGAAGTTTAGCTAAAGATGCGGCTATAATGCCTTTTCCTAGAGATGATGTAACTCCACCGGTTACAAATATGTATTTTGCTTTCGTTGTCATGTTGCGCTTATAAACGCAGGCAAATTTACAAAATTAAAATAGTTATTACCGAATTGTTTTAGTTATTTAAATAGTAGTTTTTAACAGTATATTATTAGATTTGAATTTAGTGACTAAATACCCTATTTTAGAGCCAACAACTAAACTAAATTGATTAAAAAATGAAAGTATTACATCTGTTATTTATTTTATTATTAACAATTTGTTTTAATTGCTCAAAAAAGGAACAAAAAAATTTCGCTCAATTAACTAAAAATTCACCAAATATTATTGGCAAAACAGCATATTTAAACTCACCATATGTTACCGCAGGCAATAGAGTTTATATGGTTGGCCATCAGGACGGAAGTTTTCCGGATTTAGGCTGGCATATTAAAGGTGAAATGGGTGGTATTTGGAATCATCCTATAAAATTAATGGATGGTTTTGATATCGAAATTTTTGATACAATAGACACCCTTAAACTAAATAAAGCAGAGACTTTCACCAACTATCCTTTTTCAAATAAACATTCATATAATTGGAAAGAAAAAGAACTTCAAATAGAACGATGGCAATTCGTCCCTGACAATAAACAAGGTATTGTTATACAACTAATAATCAAAAATCTTGGTGCTGAAAAAAAAATGAAGGTGAAATTTACAGGTAACTCTGATTTACGCCCAACATGGTTAGGAGAACGAACTAATATGTTTGACAGCAAAGATTTAGCTGATTTTGATGAGGAAAATAATTTCTGGAAAATTAAAGACAGTTTAAATCCTTGGTATACTATTTTTGGTTCTCAATTAGACTTTGAAAGCAAGTCTGAAATAAAAGAAAATAAAACTTCAAATAACACGATTTCTAGTAGTATTGAAGATGTAGTTTTCTTGTTTTCTGGAGAAAAAAAAGTTATAAATTACATTATAGCTGGTTCATATAATTCTGAAAAAGATGCTGTAAATACTTACCAAAGTATAAAGGAAAATATATTTGATGATTTTGTTTCAAAACAAGAACGTTATCGATCAATCTCGGAAAAATCTAAATTAACAATTCCAGACAAAAATATTGAGCAAGCTTTTGAGTGGCTAAAATACAATAGCGATTGGTTAATAAGAACAGTACCAGAAATTGGAACTGGTATTACAGCCGGAATACCTGATTACCCATGGTGGTTTGGTGTAGATAGTGAATATGCTTTAAAAGGATACATGGCAATTGGCCAAAAAGAAGCTGTCTACAGTACTATAAAATTACTGGATAGTGTCTCTAATGCAATAAATGGAAATGGTAAAATTATTCATGAGATGTCTAGCAATGGTTCCGTTTTTAATAATGGAAATATTAATGAAACACCACAATTTACATCTCTTATTTGGGAAATTTACAAATGGAATGGCGATAAGGCATTTTTAAAAGCCTATTACCCAAGCGTAAAAAAAGGATTGGATTGGTTGATGAATGCCAATGATGAAAATAAAAATTTATTCCCTGATGGTTTTGGAATGATGGAGATACACGGTATGGATTCTGAAATGATAGATGTAGCATCTTATACACAGCGTGCTTTTGATGATGCTTCAAAAATTGCAATAGTATTAAATGACACCCTAAATGCAAGTATATATTATGAATTAGCTTATTCGATTAAGGATAAAATAAACAATGAGTTTTGGAGCGAACAATTTAAATCTTATGCGGATTTTATTGGAAGAGATGCACAAGCATTAAAATTAATAGATGATGCTATAATTAGAGCAGACACATTAAACAAACCTTGGGCTGTTAACGAATTACAACAAACAAAAAACAATATTTTAAATCATCAAAATTCAGGATTAAAACCATTTGTATTACATCATAATTGGGTTGTAAACACACCAATGGAAATGAAAATTGCTGATACACAAAAAGCTGAAAAAGCACTTAAAACTGCTGAAAAATTTACAAATCCATTTGGTGTATTTGTTACTGGAATTGATAGAGACGAAAGCTCAGAAACAGATGATGGCTCTTTTAAAGGCAGTAAGCAATTTTCTTATACAGGTGCCGTCATGACATTACCAACGAGTGTTTTGATAGTCTCTGAAAACAACTACGGAAATCCAGATAAAGCGCTTGATTATATGAAACGCATGACTAAAAGCTTTAGTTATGCTTTTCCGGGTAGTATATATGAAGTATCGCCAGATTATGGTATGATTACACAAGCTTGGAATATATATGGCTATGCTATACCTATTATTCAACAGTTTTTTGGAATCAATCCTATGGCTTCAGAAAAAAGAATTACCATACAGCCGCAAATGCCTACCACATGGCATGAAGCCAAACTTGAAAATGTTGAAATTGGAGACAACTCAATTTCTGTTCAATACAATAAAACAAATCAAAAATTAGTACTTATAATGACACAAATTAACCCCAATTGGTTATTAGAAATTAAACTCTCTAAAACCCCATATAAAAATTTCAGTGTAAATGAATCTCTTATTGATGTATCAGAAGACTCGGATTACTTTATATTTAAATCAAAAGCGAATAAAGTTGTCATTAGTTGCTTTAATTAACAAGAAAAATGATAATAAAATTAGTTTAATTTTGAAAACAAAAAGACATGTATCTACTAAATTTTTTAAAAAACATTTTCGACCTAAAAAAATTATACAAATGCATTTATATAGCTATTATTCCAGCAATATTATTTTATAGCATGTCGCTTTTTTGGTTGAAATATACTGGATTTGAAGTTATGGAAATTCTCAGAGACCCAGCACAACAAAGCGGAGAATCTAGTTTTATCGGTTTTCTTTCCAATATAGGAATTTGGTTATGGGTTAGTGCATCAGCTATTAGTTTTTTCTCAGTTTTAACAAATGATTTTAAATTCAATAAAAACCTAAAAGAACTTTTATTTTTAACTGGAGTATTATCAATTTTGTTAGCTATTGATGATTTTTTTTTAATTCATGATCGTTACATCAAACAAGAAATCTGTTTTATTGTTTATGCCATTTTTGCAGGAAGTATTTTAATAAGACATTACAAACTAATACTTAAAATTGAAGGTTTTGCCTTTTTATTTGCAGGTTTATTGTTGGCATTATCGATTTTCACTGATTTAATTCAATCTCATATCCCTATAAAATATAGCTATTCACAAGTTTTTGAAGAAGGTTTCAAATTTATTGGTGCTACAACATGGTTGTATTTTACAGCTCGGGTTGCATCCTATAATCAAACGTTGATAGAATAGAATTAAATATTACTAAAAATTTAAAATTTGTAATTTAATAAGTACTCGCGACTACTAAAATTATTATAAACAATTCGATTATCTTTGCTTTAATTAAAGATGAAACATGCGCATTGATATTATTACGGTTTTACCAGAATTACTAAAAAGCCCTTTTGGAGCTTCAATTTTAAAACGTGCTATTGAAGCTAATTTAGTTGAAGTACACTTTCATAATTTACGAGATTACACTTCAGATAATTACAAATCTATCGATGATACACAATATGGTGGTGGCGCGGGTATGGTAATGATGATTGAACCGATAGATAAATGTATTTCTACTTTAAAGTCTGAAAGATATTACAATGACATTATATACATGACTCCAGATGGAGAAACACTCAAACAAGGTATCGCTAACCAATTATCGTTAAAAGAAAATTTAATCATATTATGTGGTCATTACAAAGGCGTAGATCAACGTGTAAGAGATCGTTTTATAACAAGAGAGATATCAATTGGTGATTATGTGTTATCTGGTGGCGAGTTAGGTGCTGCGGTACTTTGCGATGCTATTATAAGACTTATACCAGGTGTTTTAGGTAATGAAACCTCTGCTCTAACAGATTCGTTTCAAGATAATTTACTAGCGCCTCCTATTTACACCAAACCTCGTGAATATAAAGGTATGAAAGTACCAGAATTATTATTTAGCGGTAATTTACCTAAAATTGAAAAATGGCGCGAAGAGCAAGCTTATCAGAGAACCAAAGAGCGTAGACCAGATTTATTAGAAGATTAGTCAAAATCATCGAAGTTATTATGATAATCATCATCAAATTTTCCTTTCATTCCATAATTACTACCTCCACCATACTTAGTAAATTTAGTAACTAAAAAGGCTATTAGAAAAATAACAAAAATACCACCAAAAAGCACAAGCCATTCCTGAAGTTTTGGATTATAAAGAAGAAACATCATTCCCATGAAAGTAAATTTACAAAACTTTAGAAACAAAAAGCATAATTAAACTCGATTGTTGTGTTAAAGATAGCATCGACATCCTTTTGATTTCGCTAAAGATATAGCGTAAAGCCGAACCTTTTGTTGTGCAAAAGGAAACATCAAAAAAATACAAATAAAAGGTTGCAGATTATTAATTAATAGTTATTTTTGCAGCCAATTTCGGGTTAACCTCTGGCGAGAATCGTGAATGTTATTCTGATTTAACATAATTAAATTTAAAGATATGGAATCTTTAGTAAAGTTTATACAAGACGAATTTGTAACGAAAAAAGATTTTCCAGAGTTTGGAGCTGGAGACACAATCACTGTTTACTATGAAATTAGAGAGGGTGAAAAAGTAAGAACACAGTTTTTTAGAGGTGTAGTAATACAAAGAAAAGGAACAGGAACTTCTGAAACATTTACAATAAGAAAAATGTCTGGTACTGTTGGTGTTGAGCGTATTTTCCCAATTAATTTACCAGCATTACAAAAAATTGAAGTTAATAAACGTGGTAAAGTACGTAGAGCTAGAATTTACTACTTTAGAGGTCTTACTGGTAAGAAAGCTAGAATTAAAGAGGCTAGACGTTAATAATTATACAACTGATTTTTCAGTTTTTAAAAGCTCTGACTTAATCAGGGCTTTTTTTATTAACTTTTGTTAATAAGTATGGTTTGTAAATAGCTGATATCTAATATATTAATTTCTTTGGCTTTAAAATTCAATTTATATTTTAGTTGTAGAAATAATAATAACTGTGATTGGTTTCGCCAAAAAACGAATTTTTATTATATTCTATTAAAGCAACGTTCTTTATTAAATTGTTTTTTGATGTTTTTTTCAATCAGGTTTGTGCGTGATTAAGAACTAACCATGATATTACAAAAAAATTTAATATGTGTAAGCATGATAAAATTACCTTTAATTGAAAGCTTAAAAAGTAACAAAGACGAAAGTTGATGTTATTATACAAGCAATATTATTAACGAAATTAGCTTGTAAACAAAAAGCTAGTTATAACATCAAAAAAACAATTATTTGAAACATTGAGTGATACATCAATACATTTTGAGAATCTCTTAAATGTTTCTTTGAAATAATAGCATATTACTTAGAAGGCTTGGAAGAAAATTTTAAACCACTTTAGTTTAATAACTACAAAAAGTTACATGATGTTATTTCAAAAAAAGCCATATCAATGATAGAGTTAATTCTTCTATGATATGGCTTTTGTATTTTTATCACCTTTATTAAATATTTTTTAATTATTTCATACTGGTTTAAATACTTTTTGATTTTCTAATAAATCTACTCTTCTGTATTAATTTCATTAGTGTTTTAGGTTTTATTCATGGTCGTTTTTTGTATATTTGCAGCGCTAAAAAATAACAGCGTTAATGCATACGCTTTCCCAACAAATATTATTCAAAAAATCATCACCAATGTCCAAAATAATTTACACAAAAACTGACGAAGCACCAGCTTTAGCAACTCGTTCATTATTACCAATCGTAAAAGCTTTCATAAAATCTTCTGGTATTAATATTGAAACAAGAGATATTTCTTTAGCTGCAAGAATTTTAGCTGTATTCCCAGATTTTTTAATTGAAAACCAACGTGTTCCTGATGATTTATTAACGCTTGGTGAATTAGCAAAAAATCCTGAAGCAAATATTATAAAATTACCAAACATTAGTGCTTCAATACCACAATTAAAAAGTGCTATTAAAGAATTACAATCTCAAGGATTTAGTATTCCAAATTATCCTGATGAACCAAAAAATGATTCAGAAAAAGATATTAAATCTCGTTATGATAAAATTAAAGGAAGTGCTGTAAACCCTGTATTAAGAGAAGGAAATAGTGATAGGCGCGCACCAAAAGCCGTTAAAAATTACGCTAAGAAAAACCCACATTCAATGGGTGCTTGGACTTCTGATTCTAAAACACATGTAGCAACTATGAGTAGTGGTGATTTTGCTCATAATGAAAAATCTGTAACTATTCCAAAAGCAACTACTATAACAATTCAACATACAGATAAAAACAGTAATGTGACTATTTTAAAAAACCCTTTTGCATTACAAGAAAATGAAATTATTGATGCTACGATAATGAGCAAAAAAGCTTTAATTACTTTTTTTGAAGAACAAGTAGCTGATGCAAAAACTAAAGATGTTTTGCTTTCATTACACATGAAAGCTACCATGATGAAAGTGAGCGACCCAATTATTTTTGGTCATGCAGTAAAAATATTTTTTAAAGATGTTTTTACTAAACATACCGCTGTTTTAGAACAACTTGGAGTTGATGTTAATAATGGTTTTGGCAATTTAGTTGAAAAAATCCAAGAATTACCCGAAGCAAAACGAAATGAAATTCAAGCGGATATCGATGCGGCTTTTAAAAATGGACCTGCAATAGCTATGGTTAACAGTGAAAAAGGTATTACCAATTTACACGTTCCAAGTGATGTTATTATAGATGCCTCTATGCCAGCAATGATTAGAACCTCAGGAAAAATGTGGAATGCTAATGGTAAACTTCAAGATACAAAAGCTGTAATTCCTGATAGTAGCTATGCGGGAATTTATTCTGCAACCATAAATTTCTGTAAAAAGAATGGTGCTTTTAACCCTTCAACTATGGGAACAGTTCCTAATGTTGGTTTGATGGCTCAAAAGGCTGAAGAATATGGTTCTCATGATAAAACTTTTGAAATCCATTCGGATGGAATAGTGCAAGTTATTGATGCCTCTGGTACTATTTTAATGCAACATGAGGTTGAAACTGGTGATATTTGGCGTATGTGCCAAACAAAAGATTCACCAATTCAAGATTGGGTTAAATTAGCTGTAACACGAGCTAAGGCTTCTCAAACTCCTGCGGTATTTTGGCTAGATGAACAACGAGCTCATGATGCAGAGTTAATTAAAAAAGTAAATACTTACTTAAAAGACTATGATGCTTCAGGACTAGATTTAAGAATTTTATCTCCAATTGATGCAACCATTTTTACTTGCGAAAGACTAATTAAAGGAGAAGACACTATTTCTGTTTCTGGTAATGTTTTACGAGATTATTTAACAGACTTATTTCCGATTTTAGAAGTTGGTACCAGTGCAAAAATGTTATCTATTGTCCCATTAATGAATGGTGGTGGTTTATTTGAAACTGGTGCAGGCGGATCTGCTCCCAAACATGTTGAACAATTATTAGAAGAAAATCATTTACGTTGGGACTCTTTAGGAGAATTTTTAGCAATAGCAGTATCTTTAGAACACTTTGGAGAAGTTAACAAAAATCAGAAGGCTAAAATTTTAAGTGAAACTTTAGATATTGCTACCGAAAAGCTATTAGAAAACAAAAAAGGACCATCTCGAAATGTAGGAGAATTAGATAATAGAGGAAGTCACTTTTACTTAGCGATGTATTGGGCACAAGAATTAGCAAATCAAAATAAAGATGAAGCTTTAAAAGCTGAGTTTACACCCATAGCCCAAGAACTACAAGATAATGAATATATAATTTTAAAAGAACTAAATGATATTCAAGGTAAACCAACCACAATAGGTGGTTACTATGAGCCAAACGAAACACTCATTAACCAAGTGATGCGACCAAGTAATACTTTTAATAGTATTTTAGTATTCTAGACAAATTCAAAACATAAATTCAAAAAAGCTCCATAAAGGAGCTTTTTTCGTATTTTTGGAAAAAATTATTGCCAATGAAAAACCTTCTCTGGTTTCTTGTTGTTTTTTGCGTTAATAACTTTTCGCTTGATGCTCAAGAAAAATTTACAATAAGTGGTATTATCTCTGAAGAAAAAAGTAATGAAACACTTATTGGAGTTAACATTATTTTTCCAGACTTAAAAACTGGAACAACGACAAACGAATACGGATTTTATTCAATAACTATTCCTGAAGGAACTTATCAAATTTTAGTAAGTTACTTAGGATTCAATTCGATATCTGAAACCATCACTCTTACAAAAGATATTATTAAGAATTTTAGCTTATATGAATCTGCTGAAAATTTAGATGAAATAGTCATTACAGAAAATATTGAAAAACTAAATATAAAAACACCACAAATGAGCGTTAATAAGTTAACCTCAAGTACAATAAAAAATATTCCTGTGGTCCTTGGTGAGTCCGATATAATAAAAGCGATAACACTTTTACCCGGAGTTACAAATGCAGGTGAAGGTGCTTCGGGTTTTAATGTTCGAGGTGGTGCAGTTGATCAAAATCTAATACTTTTAGATGAGGCTACGATATTTAATTCATCCCACTTGTTTGGATTCTTTTCAGTATTTAATCCAGATGCCATTAAGGATTTGAAACTTTATAAAGGTGGAATTCCTGCGCGATACGGCGGACGCGTCTCCTCGGTTTTAGACATTTATCAAAAAGAAGGGAATAATAAAGATTTTCATTTAAATGGAGGTATTGGTATTGTTTCTAGTAGATTACTAGCAGAAGGTCCTATTAAAAAAGAAAAAGGGTCTTTTCTTTTAGGTGGCAGATCAAGTTATGCGCATTTATTTCTACCCCTATTTGATATTAATAATATTGCCTACTTCTATGATTTAAACACAAAATTAAGTTACAAATTAAACGATAGAAATAATATCTACCTTTCTGGTTATTTTGGAAGAGATGTATTTAGAATTGAAGATACTTTTGAAAATACTTATGGTAATTCTGTTTTAAACTTTAGATGGAATCATTTATTTTCTGATAAATTATTTTCAAATTTATCAGTGATTTATTCGGATTATTATTACGATTTAAAACTAAATTTCGTAGAGTTTGATTGGGTTTCGGGCATTCAAAACTTCAACTTAAAATACGATTTAAAACACTACATAAACAATACAATAAAATTACAATATGGTTTAAATAGTATTTATTACAAATTTAATCCAGGTGATATAAAACCAACTATTGAAACTTCTGGAATCAATCCTTTTAAACTAACTGATAAATATGCTTTTGAAAATGCTATTTACGTCGATTCAGAACACAAAATATCTGATAAGCTTGCACTTTCTTATGGTTTACGCTTCAGTGCTTTTCATCGTTTAGGTCAAGATGAACTAAATATATACGAAAACAATCAAGCAGTTGTATTCAATGAAGATTTTCAAATTTATGAAAAAGCAAATCCTATAGATATCCAAAATTTTAAACGAAATGATATTATTGAAAGCTTTTATAATCTAGAACCGAGAGCATCAATAGCATACCAACTTAAAGAAAGTAGCTCAATTAAAATGAGTTATAATCGAATGAGTCAATACTTACATTTATTATCAAACACAAATTCCCCTACTCCACTCGATGTTTGGGCGCCAAGTGGTAAATATATTAAGCCACAAATACTAGATCAATTTGCTTTAGGATATTTTAAAAACTTCAATAACAACTCATACTCTTTAGAATTAGAAAGTTTTTATAAAACTATAAAAAACAGAATTGATTATATAGATGGTGCAAATTTAATAGCTAACAACGCCATCGAACAAGTTATTTTAAATGGTGAAGCCAGAGCTTATGGATTAGAAGTTCTTTTAAGAAAAAATGAAGGTAAATTTAAAGGTTGGTTAGCATACACACTCTCAAAATCTGAACAACAAACAAAAGGTAGAACACCTTCAGAAATTGGAATAAATAATGGTAACTGGTATAATACTCCATTTGATAAAACACACGACATATCATTTACAGGAAGCTATAATTGGAATGAAAAATGGAAAATAAATGCTAATTTTTTATTTCAAACTGGTCAACCTGGTACATTTCCTAATGCACAATACCAATACAATGGTATCAATATACCCAGTTTTAATGGAAGAAATTCTGATAGACTCCCGGCTTATAATCGTTTAGATGTCGCTTTTAATTACACACCAAAACCTAACAAAAAGAAGGGTATACAGAGCTATTGGGTATTTGGCATTTACAATATTTACAATCGTAGAAATGCTGCAACCATAAATTTTGGTCAAAATATTGAAACTGGATTAAACGAGGCTACTCGATTAGCAATTTTCGGAATTGTTCCATCTATATCATATAATTTTAAACTTTAAGACTATGAAAAAAGTATTAATTATACTCCTTAGTTTATTATTAGTATCCTGTGAAGACATTATAGAAATTAATTTAAATACCGTAGAACCAAGATTAGTTATCGATGCCTCTCTAAATTGGGTAAAGGGAACTGACGGAAGAAATCAGTCGATAAAGCTGTCACTGACAGCTCCATTTTTTGATGAAACTGTCCCTCCAGCAACTGGTGCTGCAGTTACTGTAACAGATTCAAACAATAATACTTTTAATTTTATTGAAGAAGGATCAACAGGAGTTTACAATAATTATACTTTCATACCTGCTATTAATGAAACCTATAATTTAATTATTAACTATAATAATGAAATATATACAGCAACTGAAACTTTAATACCTGTTGTACCAATTGAGTTTATTGAACAAAAAAATGATGGTGGTTTTGCTGGAGATGAAATCGAGATTAAAGCTTTCTATTCAGACCCATTGAATATTAATAACTTTTATTTATTCGAATTTATTGTAGCATCTAGAAACAGTAAAGACATTGAGGTTTATGATGATGAATTTACTGATGGAAATCAAATTTTTGCATTTCATTCAAATGAAAATCTTAAAACTGATGAAGAACTATTAATTATAAATTCTGGTATCTCTGAAAGATATTATGAGTTTATGAATATACTTTTACAACAAACCGACGACCAATCTGGAGACCCTTTTCAAACACAACCTGCAACAGTTAGAGGAAACTGTATAAACCAAACAAATCCTAAAAACTTTCCTTTTGGTTACTTTAGAGCCTCTGAAGCTGACAAATTAACTTATATCGTACAATAATTCAATTCATTTTTTATTTATAACAATTAAAAATTATTGCTTTTAAGATGATATTAACAATAATAAAATTTTATAGATAGGTATTTTATTTATTTTTATTGACAATCAATCTAATATAAAATAAATGAATAAGAAAAAAATTACCTATATCATAGGTTTTGTCGTTATTATAATAATTGCTTATTCGTATTTTAATTCTAAAAATGATGAAGACGTCTCAATTACAACCAAAGCATTAAAAGGTACTTTTTTAAATGAAGTTTTCATATCTGGAGAGGCTCAATCTACAAGTTCAAAAGAAATTAACGGCCCAAGTAACGCACGAAGATTTAATATTTATCAAATAAAAATACAAGATTTAGTCGCTGAAGGTACCATTGTAAAAAAGGGTGAATATATTGGCAAACTAGATGCCTCTGAAGTAAATGGGAAAATTAATGAAGCTCAGTTAAATTTAGAAAAAGCTCAATCAAGATATACTCAACAACAACTAGATACTACACTTACTCTAAAACAAGAGCGAAATTCAATTAAAGACCTGTTATTTAACATTGAAGAAGATAGTTTAGAATTAGAACGTTCTATATACGAACCTCCTTCAACTATAAGATCCTTAGAAATTAAATTAGAAAAAACGACTAGAGATCTAAAAGAAAAAAGAGCTGATTATTCAATCAAAAAGAGACAAGCCAATGCAAAAATGATTGAAGTTGGTACGGAGGTTTCTAAGATTTCTAAACAAATTGAAGAATTATTACAATTACAAAAAGAATTTACAATTTATTCTGATGATGATGGTATGGTAACCTATGTAAAAGAATGGAATGGCACCAAAAAGAAAGTTGGCTCTACTATATCTCCTTGGGAACCAGCAATTGCTAGTTTACCAGATTTAACAAAAATGGAGTCAAAAACTTATAGTAATGAGGTAGATATTAGAAAAATAAAGAAAGATTTAACTGTCAAAATAGGATTTGATGCATTTCCAGATATAGAACTAGACGGCATTGTTACTGATGTAGCTAATGTAGGCGAAACTAAAGCTGGCTCGGATATTAAACTTTTTCAGGTTTTAATTAAGTTAAACGAGACAAATAAAAATATTAGACCCGGAATGACTACATCTAACAAAATTTTAATAGATAAACAAGATGATGTTTTGATGATACCTTTAGAAGGCGTATTTGCAAATGATTCTATAAGTTATACTTATGTAAAATCTGGATTATCAATTGAGAAAAGACAAGTAGAATTAGGTTCTTCAAATAACGAAGTCGTAATTATAAAAAAAGGATTAAAAGAAGGTGATGTCATATTTTTAAATAAACCTGAAGACTCAGATGATAAAAGTATAACGCTATTAAAATAAGCATGATAGACAAAATACTTTTAGAAAAATTAAAATCTAATTTTGGTGAGGCTTATTGGTTTATAAAAACGAACAAGGTTAGAACTTTTTTAACAGCACTAGGTATCATTTTTGGAGTTGCATCAGTAATTACCATGTTGGCAATTGGAAATGGTGCCGAAAAAGAGATTTTAGCACAACTAGAATTAGTTGGTGTAAATAATATTGTTGTTATACCTATACCTGATGAGGAGGATAAAGAGGAAGCTGAAATAGATGAAAATGCAAATGAAAATGAATCAAAGCGTTTTTCTAAAGGCCTAGACATATTAGATGCTCTAAGTTTGCAAAAAAATATTCCTAATATAAAGTTAGTTAGTCCAGAAATAATTTTGAATACTTATGTTATTAATAATGGAAGACAAAATTCAGTAAAACTTATTGGTATTTCCCCTAGCTTTTTAGAAGCTTCAAATATAAATTTAGAAAACGGTAAAAGTTTTTCAGAATTTCAAATTAAAAATGCTTTGCCAGTATGCATAATAGGTAAAAAAGTAGAGAAAAAATTATTTACCGGTCAAAGCGCAATCGGAAAACAGATAAAAGTTAAAGATGTTTGGCTAAAAGTAATAGGTGTTATTGAAGAAAAGTTGATTTCTGAAAAAGCACAAGAAAATTTAGGAATAAGGGATTTAAACGAAGACATATATATACCTATAAACACATTCTTGGTGCGTTACAAAGATCGTAAAATAATTACTGATCAAGTAGGTGCTCAAAACTTCAATCAAAATGGGCCGAAAAAAAGAATTCCAAGAGGTAATTATCATCAAATTGACAAATTAACAATCCAAGTATCAAATTCAAATGAATTAAAAGCTACTGCTGAAGTTTTAAGTAAAATGCTAAAAAGAAGACATAATGATGTTTTAGATTTTGAAATAGAAATCCCAATACAATTACTAAAACAGCAGCAAAAAACAAAACAAATATTTAATATAGTTTTAATCATAATAGCTGGAATTTCTTTATTAATTGGAGGTATTGGTATCATGAATATTATGCTGGCCTCCGTATTAGAAAGAACCAAAGAGATAGGTATAATTAGAGCTATTGGTGCAACAGAAGAAGACGTGATTTTACAATTTTTATCTGAATCTGTCCTTATAAGTGTTGGTGGTGGATTTATTGGAATTATTCTTGGAATAATTGGAGCTTACATCATTGAAATTTTTTCAGGAATAGAAACTATTCTATCTGTAAACTCCATTCTGATTTCATTTTTAATAGCCGTAGCAATCGGATTAATTTTTGGAATATTTCCAGCAAAAGCCGCAGCAAATAAAAAACCAATACAAGCTTTAAGGTCTGAATAAGTAAACATGAAAAAAATACTCATCATTATTATCATTATTTTTCCTTTAATAAATAATGCGCAATCAAAAAAGCTAACGTTAGTTGAAGCTATTGAAATTGCACGAAAAAAATCACCAGATTATAAAATCAATTTAACTAGAAATCAATCTAACTATTGGCGCTTCAGACGTTATAAAGCAAGTTTTTTACCCGAACTCAGACTAAATGCGACGCTTCCAGAATACCGAAATGCAGTACGTAGAATAACAAACGATACAGGACAAGACATCTTTGTAACACAAAATCAGTTACTTGTAGAAGGTGGTTTATCAATTTCTCAAAGCATACCCTATACAGGTGGTACTTTATCAGTAAACACAAATTTAGAACGCGTAGAATTATTTGGAATAGACGATAATGTAGGTTATTCTGTTATTCCCTTTTCCATTAACTATCTTCAAAATTCAGTACTATTCAATGAATTTAAATGGGATAAAAAGATTGAACCATTAATTTATGAAGAATCAAAAAGAGATTTTATTGAAAATATGGAACAAATATCAGTAAGTACTTCTAACCTTTATTTTGATTTACTTAAAGCTCAAATGCAACTCGCAATTTCTGAAACTAATTTAAAAAACCAAGATACACTGTTTCAAATAGCTAAAGGAAGGTTTAGTGTTGGAAAAATTGCAGAAAACGAGCTATTACAAATGGAATTAAGATTCTTGAATTCTAAAAATAGGGTTACAACTAATAAAGTAGAATTAAAAAGAGCTTCACAAAATTTAGCACGCTACTTAGAATTGGATACTGAAGATTTAGAGTTAGATATTCCAAAACAACTTCCTCTTTTTGAGGTAGAAATAGATAAAGCCTTAAATGAAGCTGAATCTAATCGAAAAGCCGTTATAGAGTTTAGAAGAAAACGTTTAGAAGCCGAAAAAGAAGTAGCATTCCAAAAAGGTAATAATAGATTACAATTAGGGGTTAGAGCCAATTTTGGAATATCCCAAAATGGTGATGATTTTAATAACTTGTTTAGCAACTTTAACAAACAACAAAACGTATCGGTATCTGTTGGAATACCCTTATTTGACTGGGGTGTCTCTAAATCTAGACGTAAAATGGCTGAAGCTAATTTAGATTTAACAAATAATAACATAAATCAGGACAAGCAAGAATTTGAACAAGAAATATATTTACACGTATTAAATTGGTCTAACCAAAGAGACTTTTTAGTTACTGCAGAAAAAGCAAAAGAAGTTTCGATGAAACGATATGAAATTTCTAAAAAAAGATACATTTTAAATAAAGTAACTATAACTGATTTAAATATTGCTTTAGAAGAAAGGGATTTAGCTGTATTTGATTACTTGAATTCACTTGAGAAATTTTGGAGAGATTACTATATATTAAGACAGTTAACACTTTATGATTTTATAAATGATAAAAAATTAGAAGTTGAGGATGTTCTTTATGATTAAAACTCACTATTAATTCATATTTTTGAATTATGAGTTTCATAAAAACTACCGAACAAGATTCTAATTACAATCATCTGGAAAAGATGAGCGTATCAGAATTACTTTCTAATATAAATAATGAAGATAAATCAGTTCCAATTGCTGTAGAAAAAGCACTTCCTAAAATTGAAGAATTAATTGAAAAAATTGTTAATCAATTAAATAAAGGAGGGCGTTTATTTTATATTGGCGCTGGTACTAGTGGACGACTAGGTATACTTGATGCTTCAGAATGCCCACCAACATTTGGTGTGCCACATGATTTAGTCATTGGGTTGATAGCTGGTGGAGATACGGCCATAAGAAAAGCAGTTGAATTTGCCGAAGATTCATTAACTCTGGGTTGGGAGAATTTACAAGCTTATAATATAAACAAAAAAGACGTTGTAATTGGTATTGCTGCATCTGGAACAACTCCATATGTAATCGCTGCTTTAGATAAATGCAATAAAAACAATATCATTACAGGTTGTATAACTTGTAATATAAATAGTCCACTTTCTCAAACGGCTAAATATCCTATTGAAGTTTTAGTAGGTCCAGAATTTGTTACCGGTAGCTCAAGAATGAAAGCCGGAACAGCTCAAAAATTGGTTTTAAATATGATAACCACCACCACAATGATTCAATTAGGACATGTAAAAGGAAACAAAATGGTGGACATGCAACTAAGCAATAATAAACTAGTTGATAGGGGTGTTAAAATACTTATGAGTGAGTTAAACATTACTGAAGATAAAGCAAAAATATTAATAGAGGCTAATGGTAATGTCCGATTAGCAATTCAAAATTATAACAATGGAAACAAATAAAACAGATAAAACAACATTAATAAAAGGAATAAAAACATTAGTTTTTGCTTTATTAAGCTTATTTATGGGACCAATACTATTAAGCATTGCGTTTAATAATCCAGAAAAACCACTTTACATTCCAATACTAATTGTAGGTTGTTTAATCTCAGGATTTGCAATTTTTCTTTTATTTAAAGGAATTAAAACAATTATGAATAGTATGTTTAAAAAGAAATAATTCACATTTAATTCTAATTTATAGATGTTTGTCTAGGTGTCGTAGGATTATAACCAAAATCTGAGCATTGATTTAAATTAATACCCAAGCTATCTAAAATATAATTTATAATAGCAAAATGATGAATAGTATGGCTATTAGCTTGGGCAAATAAAGCACTTAAAGTATAGGGAATATCTATTTTTCCCAGACCTAAATCATCAACCACAACTACAGTTTTATTATCATCTAAGTTATAATTATTTAATTTTCTTATTATTGTAGTTAAATAATTTTCTGCAGAAATACATTTAGATTCAACATCTTTATTCCTACTCCTTACTGTTAAATCAATTTTATTTTCTAAATTAAAACACAATAGACATTCATAAAAATCTAAGATATGCCTAATATGTGAACCTATACTTGAATAATAAGGAGACACAGTATTGTTACATAACTGTTCATCTGTTAAATTAAGTAATAGTATTTGAGCCTTATAAAGTGTTTGAAGTGTAGATTCTATTATAATATTCATAGATACTAAAATAATTAATTTAAATTAATATACTTTGTCTTATCTGTAGAGTATCCTTACAATTAATAACTAATTTTTTAAATAATTAATTACTAAACGTATTTCTGCAAAACTATATTTATCATCTAATTGAAGTTTTAAGTCTGATAATCCATCAAAAGTTTTTTCAGGAATTAAAGCTTTTAATTCTTCAAAATGAAGTTTAGATATAATATCCGTTATTCTGATTTCGCCAGAATCGATGAAACTTGCTAAATGACCAAAAATTGTGTTTTCATTTAATTCTCTTTCATAAGCTATATTTTCTATAGATTTTCCAGACTTAAATAAGTATAAAGACATTTTCTTTGTGTCAATTTTTTCATTTTTAACTTTTTGTTGCTCAAAAGAAGGATTATCATTCTGTGTTTCTATATCATTTTCATCACAAAAATTTTTAATAACTTCTAAAATAGCGTTCCCATACTTTTCAACTCTCTTTTTACCCATACCGTTTACAAGTAACAATTCTTGTTTAGTTAATGGTAAGGTTTCACACATTTCATATAAAGCTTTTTGAGTAAAAACTTGAAAATGTATTAGGTCGTTTTCATTCGCAATCATATTTCGTAATACACGCAACAATTCAAATAATTCTAGATTGGCTGTACCATCTATAACGGTTTTACGTGTTTTTTTAGGTTTATCCTTTGAAAGGAAAATTGAATTTGCCCGTAACTCAAGAAGTTTTTTTGTTGTAAAACCATCAGATAGTCCATTAAAAAATAAAAGCTTTGCTTCTAAAATATCTTCAATCGTATCAATATTTTTATTTATTTCGGTACCAACTGTTTTATTATCAGTAGTAAATCCAAATTCTTTTATAGCTTTAACAAGATTCGTTTCTAATTCATATTTAAAATAAGTAATCGCTTTCTTAAAACGTTCTTGAATAATTTCACTAAGCTCTGGTAATGTGTCATTTTCTGCTAGTTGTTTAAGTTGCTTATTAAACCCATTGCTTACTTTTAAAAAATTAGTAAGTGTCTTTTTAATTGTTAGTATTGGCTGCTCAACCTTTCCCTCTATACTATTTCTATTCTTATAAAAAATATCTAATAAACGATTTACAGGATACATAAATTCGTAAAATCCAAAAACCTCAGAAATCAAATCTAACTGAAACATTTTTTGAGAGTGCTTCAAAACAAGAACATCAGGTTCATTCGCCTCTGCCTTTTTATTAAACGAGATAACATTGCTGTCGCTTATAATTTGGCTAGAACTTATTTTGCTTCTTAAAACTAAACCTTCTAAAGATATACATCTGCTAAGTGCAACATAAGTTTGTCCATGAGCAAAAGCTCCCTGAGCATCAATAATAGCTTTTTCAAAGGTTAAACCCTGACTTTTATGTATAGTTATCGACCAAGCTAATCTTAATGGAATCTGAGTAAAAGCACCAATTTTATCTTCGGTAATAGCTTTTGTTTCAGAATCGAGCGTATAATTTATATTTTCCCAAACTTCGGAAGTTGTTACAATATTAAAATCGTCGTCTGGACAATGTACTACCACTTCTTCATTATCTAAATGAATTACTTTTCCAATTTTCCCATTAAAATAGCGTTTGTCTTGGCTACTATCATTCTTTATAAACATGACTTGAGCACCAACTTTTAATGTAAGTACTACATCATTGGGAAAAGAAAACTCTGGAAACTTACCTTCAACTTTCGCATTATAACTTATAGGTTTTGTTTTGATTTTATCTAGCTCAATCCTGTTTGTTTCCTCAGCCTTGTTGTTGTGGGTTGTTAATGATATATAACCTGAATCGGCCTCTGGTGTAAAATCTGGAATAAAGCGTTTATTTAATTCTAAAGCTGAAGGTTCCGTCAATTTATTATTCCTTATTTCATTTAAAATCTGAATAAACTTAGGATTTTCTTGCCTGTAAATGTGCTTTAATTCTATGGTAACCGACTGACATTCTTGAAAAGCTTTACTACTAAAAAAGAAGCCATTATTGTAAACATGTTTTAACAATTGCCATTCGTTATCTTTAATAACAGGCGACAATTGCTGAAGATCTCCAATCATGAGTACTTGTATTCCTCCAAAGACCTTTTCTCTTTTTCTATAACGTCGTAACGTTCTATCAATACCATCTAGTAAATCGGCACGCACCATACTTATCTCATCAATAACTAATAAATCCATTGATTTTATGATATTGATTTTAGTCTTACTAAACTTTCGGTTATATACACTAGAATTATTTAAATTGGTTTCAGGTAAAAAAGGACCAAAAGGCATTTGAAAAAAAGAATGAATCGTAACACCTTTAGCATTAATAGCAGCTACACCCGTAGGGGCAACAACAACCAAACGCTTTAAACTATGTGTTTTCAATCGATGTAAAAAGGTTGTTTTACCTGTACCTGCTTTTCCTGTTAAAAAAATACATCGGTTTGTATTGTTTACAAACTCCCAAGCTAATTCCAATTCACTATTTAGAGTCATTAAAAGATATTAAAAAAAGAATTGGAATATAGTAATTTTGAAGTTTGTAATGGCGAGTTTTTTAGAAAAAATAAAACTACAATATCTAATATATAATTTTTATATTAATATAATTATTAGATAGAGAAAGAAGCTGAGGCTTATTGTTATTCTTAGCAATGCTTAACAAGCCTAAAATCAAGGAAATCATTTTTATCGGTCATTCAAAAAAGCTTAACTTATCAAAAACCTTAATATTTCACTAATAAGCAAAAAA
>JANQTJ010000016.1:0-4402 GCA_030731745.1 Flaviramulus sp.
AACCATGTCTGCACAATGCATCGATATTGACACAAAAAGTATTGTGAACTATTTAAATAAAGAAATAAAACCAAGTTTAGATATGAAACTTGATAAAACTGATGGCTTTTTGGCTATTAAAGGCAAACGGCAAAATTTTTCTGTTCCAAAAGTTACCGTTAGCCCTTTAGCTAGAGATTGGGATTATAATTTTGAAAATGTAAGACGTATGGATAGCAATTTCTTTTATGACTCTAAAAAGAATGCTGTTGTATTAGATATAAAATTTGAAAACGATGGACCAGAAATAAAAGGTACTTGTCCTGGTTGCATAAAAGCATCACGTGATAGTAGAGCACCAGATATTGACTGGGAATCGCCTAATATTTTACGAATTTTTTTAAAGCCAATTATCTATCAAAATTCGGTTTCATTCGAAGTATCAGATATGACTATGCTCGGAAAATTTAATGCCAAAGGCTTGGGAGATATTTTTCTTAGCTTAACAAAAGACATAGAAAAAGCTGTAAAACTAGAAATGATTGCATTATTTGGAAATGGCGAAACACAACGTTTATTTAATGATGCTATAAAGCCATTATTAAATGAAAACAAAGTATCAAAGCCAACCAGTGTAACCATGGCTTCTAGTAGTTTAAGAATTTGTAAGTAATACCTAAAATCATTTAAAAAAACTAAGCATAATGAAACATATAGTAACACTTCTCACAGTTCTTTTAATTTCGATCTCAAGTTTTGCTCAACAAGGTATTGGCTACAAAGCCATTATAAAAGACAATTTAGGCAATGTAGTTGCCAACCAAGAGATCACTTTAAGATTTTCCATATTAGATGCGCTTACAGGTGGCACTATTGAATCTCAGGATTACCATTATGATGTATTGACGGACGCCAACGGAATCGCAATCGTAAATATTGGTGAAGGCGCACAATCTTTAAGTTATGGTTTCTTTGAAGATATAGATTGGGGAAGTCACTCACATTTTTTAAGAGTAGAAATAGATATTAGTGGAGGTACTAATTTTGTAGATATGGGAACAACTGAGTTTAAAGCTGTGCCTTATGCATTTCAAGCTCAAAAAGTGAAAAACCAAGCTTTTAAAAGTGAAGGTGGTATAACTGCTAATGAAAACTCAACTGATGATTTTGTTTTTGGAAGTACGCAATTGGATGATACAGGTAATTCATCTGGCATTTCTCGTATGTTTTTTAATAAAGACAAATCATCATTTAGAGCTGGTAGAGCTTTAGATAATGAATGGGATGATGAGAATATTGGTAATCGCTCAGCAGCATTTGGACTCAATACCATTGCGTCGGGCACTTATAGTCTTGCTTCAGGAAATAGAACGCTTGCACAATCCCAGTCCTCAGTGGCTATTGGAGCTTATAATGTAGGTGGTGGCAATCCTACAGCTTGGGTTGGTACAGATCCTCTTTTTGAAATTGGTAATGGAACTGCAACAATAAATACAGAAACTAGAAATAATGCATTTACGGTTCTTAAAAATGGGAATATAGTTTTAGATGGAGAATTAAACACCACATCAACAGGAAATGCTAATATGGTACCAATTGCCTATGGTACTATTGAAAGTAATGGCACTATTTCAAGTGGTAGTGGCAACTTTAATTTGGCAAAAGATTCAAGTGGACCTGGTGTGTACATTATAACTATAAACAACGAAGTATGGAATTCAACAGATTACATAACAATTTTAACCAGAATCACCAATACTCAAGGCTTTATTTTAGCACAAACTCCAACAGCTTTCAATGGAGGTTTATTTCGAATTTTCACAAGCAACTATAATGCTGTAAATCAAGATTGCACTTTTTCGTTTGTAGTTTACAAACCTTAATAAAGGTACCTATTTAATGAATAATCAACAAAAACTATATTAAAAAAATAACCAATCATGAAAAAAACAGTAACACTTCTCACAGCTCTTTTAATTTCGATCTCAAGTTTTGCTCAAGGTAGAGGCATTAACTACAAAGCTGTTATTAAAGACGATTTAGGTAATGTACTTGTAAGCGAAACTATTAATGTAAAGTTTACAATTATAGCAGATACAGGACCGACAGATGTATATACCGAAACCCATACGGGAGTTGTTACGGATGTCAATGGTATTATTGTGCTTAATATAGGTGAAGGTACTACAACAGATATCTTTACAGATATTACTTGGGGCAGTGATGCGCATTCGCTTAAAACAGAAATAGACACAGAGCAAGATGGTACTTTTGAGTTTATGAATACCACGCAGTTTTTGGCTGTGCCTTATGCTTTATCCGCAGCTAATGTGACTGGTCTAGAAGCTCTAGATGAAACTAATGGAATTGGGTGGAGGTTGAAAGGTAGAGAGATTGATAATTATGGGAATATTGGCTTGAATGCAATAGATTTAAGTTATAATGAATTCCCATCAACAACTCGCGGTGCAACTGGGATTAGTGCCTTCGCAACAGGATTTGAAACGAGTGCTTCAGGTGATCAATCAACAGCAATGGGGTATTTAGCAAATGCCTCTGGTCGTGAATCCACCGCATTGGGATATAATACAACAGCTTCGGGTGTTGGTTCTACAGCTATAGGATGGCAAAGTACTGCATCAAGTTTTGCTTCAACTTCAATGGGATTATATACAAGAGCATTAGGTACTGGTTCACTAACAGCTGGTAACGGTACAGAAGCGAATTCTTACGTTGAAACAGTTATCGGTCAACGTAATACAATATATACGCCTAATAGTACATCAGAATGGCATCTTGCAGATCGTTTATTTGTTATAGGTAATGGCTTACCTTTTGGTAGCGATCCTAGATCGGATGCCTTGATTGTCTTAAAAAACGGCACTATTACTGCACCAAGTTTAGACCTTTCTGAAATTACAGATGATAAAGCTCTTATAACAAAGGAGTATGCAGATACAAATCTTGGGGGTTCTGGCTTAGAGCAAATTACTGAAGATGGTAATACTGGTTGGAGATTAAATGGTCAAAATCCAAATAATTATGGGCCAATAGGCGATAGTGCTGTTGATTTGAGTGTAAACAATTTTTCCCCATCAACGACAGAAGGTGCTACTGGACCTCGTTCTTTCGCATTAGGGAGTAGAACAACAGCACCATCAATAGTAGAAACTGCAATTGGTAATTACAATATACCTTACACACCTGTAAGTGTAAACTCTTGGGTAGGGTCAGACCGATTATTTTCAATAGGTAATGGTACTACTAACCCTAGTAACGCTTTAGTCGTTCTAAAAAACGGAACAATAACAGCACCAAGTTTTGATATATCTGAAATTACTGACGATAAAGCACTGATTACGCGTGAATATTACTTTGATAAACTTTCTAACGGATCAGCACTGGAGCGCTTAGATGAAGGAAACGGTTTTGGTTGGAAACTTAAGTTTCAAGCTACACAATTGCATGGTGATATTGGTAATAGTTCTATTGACTTAACTACGCAAGCAACTGGATATTTAGGTGGAGCAACTGGAGATTACACAACTGGAATTGGTTTTCTTTCACATGCTGAAGGTGAGGTGTCAACAGCCATTGGTTGGTCTAATAATTCAATAGGCATTGGTTCAATGGCACTAGGACATCATACAACAACTACTGCCTATGGATCTACCGCAGTTGGATCTTATAATGTAGGTGGTGGAAACCCAGATAGTTGGATAATTACAGACCCACTTTTTGAAATAGGTAATAGTTCAGATATCAATAATAAAACTAATGCCCTTACAGTACTTAAAAACGGCACCATCACAGCACCAAGTTTTGATATTTTTGAAATTACGAATAACAAAGCCTTGATCACCAAAGAATATGCAGATGCGAGTTATGCTCCTAATGGAAATTATTTAATTGCTGGCGGCAATTTAGTTACCAATAATATTGGAATTGGAAGGTTAAATCCATCAAGTCTTTTTGAAGTATACCATCAAGATGGACCACCAACTTCTGCAAACCGCACGAATGCATTTAGTATAAGAAACGTACTTGGTCCGTCTTGGCAAATGTACGCCTCTAGTGGTAATTTCTTATATCTCTACAGTAATGGCAATTTTAGAGGCTCTTTTAATGGCACAAGTGGTGCTTATGTTCAAACTTCAGACCGTCGCTTGAAAAAAGACATCACACCTTTAGAGAGTGGTACCCTTAATAAAGTGATGCAACTTAACCCTGTAAGTTACCTCATGAAAGACCAAACCGATACTAACCGTAATTTGGGTTTAATCTCACAAGAAGTACAGGAAATTTTTCCAAGCCTAACACATTACGTAGAAGAGTCAGATTTATTGACTTTATCTTATACAGAACTCATCCCAATACTTATAAAAGCACTGCAAGAACAACAGGCTATTATTGAAACGCAAAA
>JANQTJ010000016.1:4502-20716 GCA_030731745.1 Flaviramulus sp.
TCCCAATACTTATAAAAGCACTGCAAGAACAACAGGCTATTATTGAAACGCAAAAAACACAACTTAAAACAGAGCAACAAATCAATAAAACACAAAATGAACAGTTAGAAGCATTGGTAAATCGTGTAGCATCCATAGAAAATATGCGATCCAATTAGATTTTACATACGTTGCAGCATTTGTTGCAATAGTAATATACTGTAAATGAGATAGTTTGTAATTTTATCTACATCAGAATAAGAGATAATGTACGATATGTTTACTTATTGTGTAAAACTATACTAAGTGATATCATCACAATTTAAATATCATTAAAAACACTCATATTATGACAACACTAATTTACTTTTATCAGCTGTATTAATATTAACCATATTCAACCTATTACTATTAAAGTTTAGCTGTAATAAGACTATTAATCAATAAATATAGGCAATGTTACATATGTTGCACCATTTGTTACAATAGTAATATACTGTAAATGAAGAGAATGATAATTTAGTGGTAATTAGAATAAAAGGATTTTTTTAATCAAATAAGACAACATAAAAAGACCAAAATTATGAAGACGATAGTTACAATTTTAAGCATGGCTTTTAGTATTGCTGTGCAAGCCCAATCCATAGAAAAATTCAGCATCGACTCTGGTGGAGCATCAGCTTCAGAAGGTGGAATCCAAATTTTATATACCATTGGCGAGGTGAATGTACAGGAATTAAGTGCTGGAAACATTCAAGTTTCCGAAGGCTTTATAAATCCGCAGCAATTACTCATAAAAATAGATTCCAAACTGTTTTTACAAGGCCCTTACAATGCAGGTTTGATGCTTGATGGTTTACGTACTACGGGAAATATACCTACCACAAGCCCTTATGCAGATGCTATTACATGCAATGCTTCGGTATTTACTGTTACTGGAGCCAATGCTATTATAGATTGGGTATGGATGGAAATTCGGGATAGTGCTGATGGAACCACTGTAATCGCTTCTATGTCTGCACTATTACAAGCCGATGGCGATGTGGTAGCAAATGACGGTATTTCTCCTCTTATAATTAACGTTCCCGAAGGTAATTATTACTTCATGGTAGGTCATCGTAACCATTTGGGTGTTCGTACAGCAAATACCGTAAGTTTAGTTGGTGGCACACAGAGTATTGACCTTACTGGAAACATTGCGCTCATAGAAGGCGGTAACAATGCTATTGCCAATATGGGCGATGGTAATTTTGCGCTATTTTCTGGAGATTTTGATGGCAACGGACAAGTACAAAACAGTGATAAAGTGGCTGTAGAAATTTTAAGAGGTACAAGTGGTTTTTCCAATGCCGATTTAGATATGAACAGTGAAGTACAAAACACCGATATTCAAAATAAACTAAGCCCCAATATTGGCAAAGGCGAACAATTTACCAGTAAAGGGTTAAAACTATATGCAAAACTTAAAAAAAATAATTAATAAATTCAAAAACCATGAAAAAAAATACTTTTAAATTACTTAACAGATTACTAGCAGCTATCATTTTATTCGTAGTTACAGTAAGTTATTCGCAAGATATTCATTTTACTTTCGCAAATACGCAAAATACAAACGACGGTATGAATGATTTTTTTGAAACCGATGTGATGATACAAACCATAAATGCTACTGGCAGTTTTAAATTAGGTTCAGGTCAGTTATATTTTACATATAACACCTTGGCTTTTGGCGAAAATATTTTTGCAAATTCTAAAATTGAAGTTACCCAACCCAATGCAGGCGGTTACATTTGTGGGCAATATGTTGATGCTGCTGCTGCAAGTATTTATGGCACATTTACTATTAACGACAACACAACAGCTAGGGTATCTTGGGCTTTTTCACAAGCTTTTAGTTCGTCAACTTTTGCAGCTGATAATGTAACACCTACAGCCACAAAACTGTGCCATTTAAAACTGCAATACGTAGATGTGAATCTAGACCCAATGGTGTTGTTTGAAGAAGGTGCCATTTATCTCGATCAGTTTTATACGGCTTGTGGTCCAACAGCAGGTGGCCCTTTTGAAAGCGCTAATTGTGGTACTGATCCTGGTACGCAATTATTCAATGATACTTTTGATAGTGGAGGCGCCACATTATCTGATTATGGAGTTGAAGCATTACTTGATTTTTCAATATATCCAAATCCTACCTCAGAGGATATCAATATCTCATCAAATAGTATTATAAACAAGGTTGAAATATTTGATTTATTAGGAAAAAAGGTTTTAAATTCAACCGAAACCAATCAAATAAAAATTACTCATTTACCCATAGGTATTTTTATATTAAAAGCTTATGCTGAAAAAGGAACAGTAACCAAGAAAATAGTGATTGAGTAAAAAATAGGCTATTATTAACAGAAAAGGGGTGTGAATAAGTTTATTTATGCCCTTTTAATACTTTACATAATCTACAATCTCCAAACCATAACCAATCAAGCCTACTCGTTTTGTTTGTTCAGTATTAGAAATTAAGCGTAGTTTATGAATATTTAAATCGTGAAGTATTTGAGCGCCAATGCCAAAATCTCTATTATCCATATCTATTCTAGGAGCTTTTGATATTTTATTTGGTGATTGATTTTCTTTTACAATAGTTAATCTATTCAATAAGTTCATAGATTGTACTTCTTGATTAATAAAAATGATAGCACCTTTACCTTCATCATTAATAACCTGAAACATATTGTGTAATTGCTTATCTACATTATTTGTTAACGTTCCTAAAATATCGTTATTGATAAGTGTGGAATTAATTCTTGTAAGAACTTCTTCATTTTCTTTCCAAACTCCTTTTGTTAAAGCTATATGTATTTGATTATTAGTAGTTTGTTTGTAAGCTCTTAATCTAAAACTTCCAAATCTAGTTTCAATTTGAAAATCCTCTTTCTTTTCAATTAAAGAGTCATGTTGCATTCTATACGCAACTAAATCTTCAATAGATACTAGCTTTAAATCGAATTTCTTTGCTACCTCAATAAGTTCTGGTAAACGAGCCATTGTACCATCTTCATTCATAATCTCTACAATAACACCAGCAGGTTTTAAACCAGCTAATCTAGCAAAATCAATTGCTGCTTCGGTATGCCCAGTACGTCTTAAAACACCACCTTCTTTAGCCACTAAAGGAAAAACATGTCCAGGTCTTGCTAATTCAAAAGGTTTCGTGTTATTGTCTATTAAAGCTTTTATAGTTTTAGCTCTATCACTTGCAGAAATACCTGTAGTAACACCATGACCTCTTAAATCTACAGATACTGTAAATGCTGTTTCCATGGGGTCTGTATTATTTCTAACCATCATGTTAAGTTCAAGTTCTTTACATCTGTTCTCGGTTAAAGGAGCACAAATAAGACCTCTACCATGTTTAGCCATAAAATTGATGATTTCTGGTGTTATTGTTTCAGCCGCAGCTAGAAAATCACCCTCATTTTCTCTATTTTCATCATCAACAACAATAATAACTTTACCTTTTCTTATGTCTTCAATAGCTTCTTGTATAGAATTCAATTTAAACTTAGAATCATTTTTATGTGTCATATTTTCTACAATCATTTTGTAAAGATATTGCTTATTTTAAGGATTCTAAATAATTTAGTTTTAAGTCTTCCTTTATTTTTTCATTTAAAAAGATATAAGTAATAAAGTAAAAAGGAAAACCTATGATTAATAGAAACAGTTTAGGTTTTTTATTTTTTTTATCAATATGATTGTAAAACCTGAAAGTATTTAATAAAGATTTTAAATAATAAAATACAAATAAAATTAATGATACGATACTAAGTTGAATAGATGGAGACACTAATGAAGGTAATTTATTGTTTTTAAAAACAAAATGAAGTACCAGAAGAATAATCCCAATTACATATAAAATAAAAGCAAACTTTGAATGTGGTTTGTAATCTGATTTTATAATCTTATCTGAAATATCAAAATTTTCATTAATAGTTAAACCCATTAATCGCAATTGTTGAATATCGTTTCCTCTTGAATTTAAAATTTTTAAGGCTTCATATCGACATGCTTTATCATGACCAAGTGATTCGTAATTTTTAATTACATCAATCAATTCCTCATTTTTAAAAGATGATAAAAACCTATAATCAATACTATCTTTTATTTTAATTTTTAATGCTTTTTTTAAGGGGTCTAAAATACTATCAAAATCAAATAAACCTTTATCTGTAGTAGCTCTTCTTGTTAAAAAGACACCAAGTGGAAGCATAATAAGTGTGGAAAACCAACTTGCCAAAATAGGATTGAAGCCCCCTTTTTTAGCGCTATTTGTAGCAAAAATACCAATAAAATGGTAGGTTAAAAAAAGTAATATGGCTATTACCATAGGTAAACCAATACCACCTTTTCTTATGAGTGCTCCTAATGGTGCACCAACAAAAAATAAAATGATACATGCAAAACCTAAAGCAAATTTTTCATGTAAAGATATAAGGTGTCTGTTAAGTTGCTCATTAGATATTTTTAAAGTCGTTTTTTTTTTTATTTTTATTTGTTTACACCCATATATTGTTATTAATTTTACATCAACTAATTCAACTTTCTTTTTTGTATTAAATATATCTAAAAGTTCTCCAGAATATTTTATAGAATCTTTGATAGCAATATTCATGGGATTGTTATTTGTAACATTAGATCTTTGATATAAGTTATCAGAAAAAATCTCATATTCTTCTTCACTTTTTTCAACAAGCGAGTCTATAGTTTTATTTAATCCTATAACATCTAACATGTTGTATTTATCTGTTTGAGATTTTTCGTCAAAATCAACATTGTTTAACTGAGATAAATCAATATTAATAATCTTTTTCTCAAATGCACTTTTAGCAAAGGGTTTTTTATTTCTGGTTTTTGGATTATTAGATGTAATATCACTATAATAATTGCCGTCTAATAAAATAAGTTTTAAGACGTTAGAGTTTTCATTACTAACAAATTCTCCAGTTTTTGATTTTATTACAGTTTGGTTAGTTACACCATTGCTACTTTTAAGGTGTATGGTAACATTTTCTAAATAACGATCTCCAATTTTCTTTTCAGCTTTAATGTTGTAATTACCAATTTCGTTAAACTGACCCTCTGCAATAACCATAGCTGGTTTTAATTTCGCTATGTTTTTTCTTAGATTATAAGAGTTAAGTTCGGCCCAAGGGATAACGTTATTTGAGAAGAAAAAGGTTATTACAGCTAAAATTACTATAAAAACACTTAGTCCAGACATGGCACGTTGTAAAGATATACCGGTAGATTTCATAGCAGCAAACTCGTAGTTCTCTGCAAAACTGCCAAATACCATAATAGAGGCTAATAGGATGGTTAACGGTAAAACAAGTGGTATAAGTTTTGGCATAAAATAAACCAAAAACTTAATAATAACTATTAAATCTAAATCTTTACCTGCCAGCTCTTTTATATAAAGCCATATAGTTTGTAAAATAAATATCAGCATGAGTATTACAAACACGCTGATGAAAGTTTTGAGGTACGATATTAGTATGTAACGGTCTAGTATTTTCAAAGGACCTAATCTAATTTGTTGATGTAATAATCATTGTATTTATTTGCATCAAATGTAAATAAGGTTTTTGATAATTGTGTGTTTGTTTTAAAAGAATTAACGGTTAAAGTTGTTTTTGTTCCGTTTTTTCCAGCTTGAATTAAATTATAAATATGTTTTGTTTGTGAATCAATTCCTAATAAAATGTTTTTAATCTCAGAATTAGAATCAATAGGTGTAAGTTTTACATATTGAATTTTCCTACCATTGATATTTTGTTCAATATCTAAAGTATAGGTGTAACCATCTTCATAAAATGATAACATTTTACTAGGCGTAATTACGTCATTGTCATCATCATTTTCTGATGAAATAGTAACTTCTTCATCTTCAGTACTAATACTGTATAGTTTTTTACCATCAAAAAGGCGTGTAACACCTAAAATATTCAGACGGTATTTGTCACCTTGCATTACCACATCACCTTTAGTTTCTTGTTTAATATTTTCTGAAAGATTCTCTAAAGTATACTTAAAATCTAGTGAAATATTTTCATAACTCTTAACTTTTTGAGAAACTTCATTTAATATGGCTCTTCCTTTGTTTTGAGAAAATGCATTTAATGAAATAACTATTAATGTAATACTTATATATGTTTTCATTTTATTTTTAAAATTATATTTCATCTTCTAAAAGTTTATCTAAGGCCGTTAAGTCGGTTACCAATACTTGTCTTGCTTTACTACCTTCAAAAGGGCCTACTATACCAGCAGCTTCTAATTGATCTATTAATCTACCAGCCCTGTTATAGCCTAGTTTTAGTTTTCTTTGCAATAAGGATGCGGAACCCTGTTGTGCTGTAACTATTACAATGGCTGCATCTTTAAACAATTTGTCTCGATCTGATATGTCTATATCAAGACTTGTGCCACTTTCTTCTCCAACATATTCAGGTAACATATAGGCTTCAGGATATGCTTTTTGTGATCCTATATACTCAGTTATTTTTTCAACTTCTGGTGTATCCACAAAGGCACACTGTACTCGAATCACATCATTACCTTGGGTAAATAACATATCACCTCTACCTATTAACTGATCAGCTCCTGAACTATCTAAAATAGTACGAGAGTCTATTTTTGATGTCACTCTAAAAGCTATTCGAGCTGGAAAATTTGCTTTAATAATACCTGTAATTACATTTACTGATGGACGCTGAGTAGCAATAATTAAATGAATACCAATAGCACGAGCTAATTGTGCTAATCTGGCAATAGGAGTTTCAACTTCTTTACCAGCAGTCATTATTAAATCAGCAAACTCATCAACAACTAAAACTATATAGGGTAAAAATTGGTGTCCTTCATTTGGGTTTAGTTTTCTTGCTTTAAATTTCACATTGTACTCGGCAATGTTTCGACACATAGCATTTTTTAGAAGCTCATAACGATTATCCATCTCAATACAAAGTGAGTTTAAGGTATTAATTACCTTTGTATTATCTGTAATAATAGCTTCTTCGCTATCGGGTAATTTTGCCAAATAATGACGTTCAATTTTATTAAAAAGAGTAAGTTCTACTTTTTTTGGATCAACTAAAATAAACTTAACTTCTGCAGGATGTTTTTTGTAAAGTAATGAGGTTAATACAGCATTTAGTCCAACTGATTTTCCTTGTCCGGTGGCTCCTGCCATTAGTAAGTGAGGCATTTTTGCTAAATCAACAACAAAGGTTTCATTACTGATAGTTTTCCCTAGTGCTATGGGAAGTTGCATATCTGAACTTTGAAATTTCTTTGAAGCAATAACCGATCGCATTGATACGATGGTAGCGTTTTTGTTTGGAACTTCAATTCCTATAGTTCCTTTACCAGGAATTGGTGCTATTATTCGAATACCCAATGCAGCTAGTGAAAGAGCTATGTCATCCTCTAAATTTTTGATTTTTGAAATTCTAATTCCTGCATCAGGTACAATTTCATATAAAGTTACTGTAGGTCCAATGGTAGCTTTAATACTAGCAATACCAATACTATAGTTTTTTAATGTTTCAACAATCTTATTTTTGTTTTCTTCTAATTCTTCTTGATTGATCTTGATCCCTTCTGTATCGTATTTTTTTAATAATTCTAGAGGAGGGAATTGATATTTTGCAAGTTCAAGAGTAGGATCAAATTGTCCAAAATCTTCAACTAATTTATTAGCAAGATTATCAGTTTCTGAAATTTCTTCAGCTACTTCTTTAATTTCCATTTCAATATCAAAATCTTCCTCTTCTTCCTCCACTTTATGGGGTGTAACTTTTACTTCTAGAGGTCTGTTTTCAGAAATTGGTTTAGAGGCTAAATCTTCATGATTCTTTTTTTCATCATTTGAAAGATCAAAAGCAGATTTAATTGCCTCTGCTTCAACTGATAAGTTATTATCAAAAGAAACAATATTTTCTTCATTTAATTCTGAAAAATCATTCTTTATATTACTTTTAGCCGATTTAAAAATGCTAACAATACTTTCAAAAGTAACTTTAAATCGTATGGCTAAATAGGTTATTAAACCAAATATTAATAAAAGTGAAGTTCCAATTTTACCTATGTAGTCTTGTAGAAATAAATTAACTTCAAATCCTACGGTACCACCTAAAATATCATTTTCATCTTTGAAAAAACCAAAAAATATAGATAACCATAAGATAATTAATAAACCCCAAAACCAATGTTTTTTTAGTTTAGTTCGATTAAGATTCATCAAAACATAAATCCCAGAAAGAAAAATTAATCCTGAAAAAATAAAAGAAGAAACTCCAAAACCGCGTTGAATAAAAAAATCACTTAACCAAGCTCCAGATTTACTTAACCAGTTTTTTGTTTTGATATCTCTAGAAGTAAAGTTAGATAAACTACTTTGATCGACTTCTCCAGTAAAAAAGAAAGAAATAAATGAAACAAAAAATACGATTCCTACAATTACCAAAAAGCTACCTAAAACCAATTTTTGTTGGTTAGAAAGCTTAAAATTTGGCATTTCAATTTTTTTTTTAGGTTGATTTTTAGTTTTACTTTTAGCCATCAATGCTTTTTAGTTTCCACAAAAATACAAATTACTAACGTTATTCCTAGAGGGATTAGTATTTTAAAAAATCTTTGGAAGATAAATTAATAACCCAATAATTGAAGCAAAAATAGATGCGATAAAAACTGCACCAGCAGCAATATCTTTAATCAAACCAATTTTATTATGATGCTCTGGGTGAATAAAATTTGCCATTTCTTCTATAGCTGTATTAATGCCTTCAATACTCATAACTAATCCAATAGCCAAAAGTTGGATAATCCATTCTGTTGATGAAATATTAAAAATGAATCCTGCAATCGTAACCAATAAGGCTATTAAAAACTGAATCTTTATACTAGCTTCAGTTTTTAATAGTAAAAAAGCGCCTTTGAAAGCGTATCCAACACTTTTTAGTCTATTGATTAAAAAAGGCTCTTTTCCAGTCATTGATTATTATGAATGAAGAGATTCTAATGCAGCTTTATAATTTGGTTCATCAGCTATTTCCGCTACTTGTTCAGTATATAAAATGTTGCCGTTTTCATCCAAAACAATAACACATCTAGAATGTAAAGTTTCTAAAGGACCTGTAACAAAGTTTAACCCGTAATCTTTTCCAAAACTTCCGTTTTTGAAATCAGATAAATTAACTACATTTTCTAAACCTTCTGCACCACAAAAACGTGCTTGAGCAAATGGTAAATCATGAGAAATGCATAATACTTTAGTGTTTTCTAATTCGCTAGCTTCTTTGTTAAATTGTCTTACAGATTTAGCGCAAGTTCCAGTGTCTATACTCGGGAAAACATTTAAAACTAATTTACTTCCTTTAAAATCTTCTAAAGTTTTTGATGATAAATCAGTAGCTGTTAATTTGAAGTTAGGTGCTTTTGAACCTATTTGCGGTAAGTTTCCAGAAGTTTCAACAGGATTTCCTCCCAAAGTTATTTTTGCCATTTTTATTGTTTTTAAATTTTTTATAAAAATAGTATAAATGAAATTAAGCAAACTATAGCTTTTTGAAAATTTTAACTATCACTTGAGTTTATTAAATTTATTTTTCCAATAAGTTTTATCAATCATAATATAATTTATTAGAATGTTAAAACATCATTTATGTATTAAGTATTCATTAATTTTATGGAAATTATTTAAATAAAAAAATATCATTTATAATGGATAACAAAATTTATAATCTCAACGATTCAGATGCAAGTCAATGTCCTTTTTTAAGCGGCACTCAAAAGAAAACTGCTGGAGGTGGAACTAACAACCGTGATTGGTGGCCAAATGAATTAAAATTGAATATTCTACGTCAAAATGGTCATAAATCAAATCCTTTAGGTGAAGATTTTAATTATACTGAAGCTTTTAAAAGTGTAAACTTTGCAGAACTAAAGCAAGATGTTATTGATTTAATGACAGATTCTCAAGATTGGTGGCCAGCAGATTACGGACATTATGGACCTTTTATGATTCGTATGGCTTGGCATAGCGCAGGTACTTATCGTGTCGGTGATGGTAGAGGAGGAGCTGGTTCAGGAACACAGCGTTTTGCACCTTTAAATAGTTGGCCAGATAATGGTAATTTAGATAAAGCTCGTTTATTATTATGGCCTGTAAAAAAGAAATATGGCAACAAAATTTCTTGGGCAGATTTAATGATTCTTGCAGGAAACTGTGCTTTAGAATCTATGGGTTTTAAAACATTTGGTTTTGCAGGAGGTAGAGAAGATGTTTGGGAGCCAGAACAAGATATTTATTGGGGTTCTGAAACTGGTTGGTTAGATAATGATGATCGTTATGATACGAGTGATGGTGATTTAGAGGGGCATTTAGGCGCCGTTCATATGGGATTGATTTACGTGAATCCAGAAGGACCAAATGGTGTTCCAGATCCTTTAAAATCAGCTCATGATATAAAAATTACTTTTGGTAGAATGGCTATGAATGATGAGGAAACTGTAGCGCTAGTTGCTGGAGGGCACACATTTGGAAAAGCACATGGAGCCGCAGATCCAGAAAAATATGTTGGAGCAGAACCTCATGGTGCTTCTATTGAAGAAATGAGTACTGGATGGAAAAATTCTTTTGGAACAGGTGTTCTAGATGATACTATTACTAGTGGATTAGAAGGAGCATGGACACCAAACCCAACGCAATGGGATGCTGATTATTTTGATGTTTTATTAAATTATGATTGGGAATTGACTAAGAGTCCTGCCGGTGCACATCAATGGACACCAACAGCAGCGTCTCAAGCAAGAATGGCTCCTAAAGCTGGTGATGCTAATGGTACTCAAGCCTTAATGATGTCAACCGCTGATATGGCACTTAAAATGGATCCTGCGTATTTAGAAATTTCAAAACGATTCCATAAAGACCATAAAGCTTTTGAAGATGCATTTGCTCGTGCTTGGTATAAATTAACACATCGTGATATGGGACCAATACAAAGATACTTAGGTCCTGAAGTGCCAAAAGAACAATTATTATGGCAAGATCCAATTCCAACTGTAAATTATACTTTAACAGATTCAGATATTGAAAAGTTAAAAAATATGATTTTAGCTTCTGGTTTAACGGTTTCACAAATGATAACTACTGCTTGGGCATCAGCTTCAACTTTTAGAGGATCTGATAAACGTGGTGGTGCAAACGGAGGACGTTTAAGATTAGAGCCACAAAGAAGCTGGGAAGTTAACAACCCAGCTGAATTAGATAAAGTACTTAAAGTTTTAGAAGGTATTAAAAAAGATTTTGTTGGTACTGTTTCTATGGCTGATTTAATTGTATTAGCTGGAACAGCTGGTGTTGAAGAAGCATCAAGAAATGCTGGTTATAATATGAAAGTGTCTTTTACACAAGGTAGAGGTGATGCCTCTCAAGAACAAACAGATTTAGAGTCTTTTGGATATTTAGAGCCTTTAGCAGATGGATTTAGAAATTATATAAAATCTGATTTACAAGTAGCCGCTGAAGATTTATTAGTTGACCGTGCTAATTTATTAACACTTTCTATTCCTGAAATGACCGCTTTAGTTGGAGGTTTACGTGTATTAGGTGCTAATTATGATGGTTCAAATTATGGAGTTTTTACAGAGAAAATAGGTGTTTTAACTAACGATTTCTTTACAAATATTCTTGATTTTACATACACTTGGAGTGCTACTTCTAAAGATGATAGATACTTTGAAGGTCGTGACCGTAGAACAGGTGAAGTTAAATTTACTGGAACTCGAGCAGATTTAATTTTTGGTTCTAATACAGAGCTAAGAGCAGTTGCAGAAGTGTACGGTGCTAACGATGGTGAAGAGCGTTTTGTAAAGGATTTTATTGCAGCTTGGGTTAAAGTTATGAACTTAGATCGTTTTGATTTAAATTAAATAAATTTGATTAATTAATAGCAATTTTAAAAGGGATGTGTTTAAACACATCCCTTTTAATTCAAAAAATTTATGATGAACGAGAACGAATTATTTTTTAATACTATACAATCTGGTAACGTTACAAATATTAAATTACAACTAAAAAGAAATCCAGATTTAGTGAATATAAAAGATTCAAGAGGTTTTACGCCTCTAATATTTGCTTCTTATTTTGATAAAGAAGAAGTAGTGAAAATTCTAATTGAAAACAATTCTTCAGTTGATGCTAAAGATTCTTCAGGTAATACAGCCTTAATAGGTGTTTGTTTCAAAGGCAACACGAATTTAGCTAATTATTTAATCGATAAAGGAGCCAACATTAATGCAATAAATAATAATGGTGCATCCGCTTTAATTTTTTCCGCTATTTACAATAAGAAAGAAAGTGTTGAACTTTTACTTCAAAATAAAGCAGATATATCTATAACAGATAACTCGGGAAAAACCGCATTCGATTACGCTACAGAAAAAGGCTTTACTTCTATAATTGATTTGCTTCAATAAGAGTTAAAATATCAAATTTTAATTTTCTTTTATCATTTTTATCTTGATTCTTAAAGCAGCAAAAAGTAACGTTGTGAATGGACTCAACCAATTAAAAATTGCATAAATAAAATACTCACCAACACTAACACCTAAAACACTAGATTGGTAAGCACCACAGGTATTCCAAGGGATTAAAACCGAAGTAACAGTGCCTGAATCCTCAAGTGTCCTACTTAAATTCTCTGGAGCTAAACCTTTGTCTTCAAATGCTTTTTTAAACATTTTACCAGGAATTACTATGGCTAAATATTGGTCTGAAGCTATAGCGTTTAATCCCAAACAACTAATAACTGTTGTAGCAAATAATCCAAAAATAGATGAAGCTATAGAAAGTAATACTCTAGTTATTCTAGCCAAGGCACCAATGCCATCCATAATTCCGCCAAAAATCATGGCACAAGTAATCAATAAAATAGTCCATATCATACCATTCATACCTCCTGAAGAGAATAACTCATTTAATTTTTCATTATCTGTAGCTATTTGAGTATCTGTTAAAATAGAAGTAACGATAGCATTAATTTTAGAATTCCCTAATCCAGTTAAAATATCTGGTTGAAAAACAAATGCAAAAATTGCAGCTCCAATAACGCCTGCTCCTAATGCAACTAATGGCTTAGTTTTTAATAGTATTAATACAATAACTGCAAGAGGTACTATAAAAAGCCACGGCGTGATATTGAATGTTGAATTTATTGATTTTAGCAAATCACTTATATCTGCAATTCCTGAAGTTTCAGAAGTCATACTTAAAATTCCAAATGCTAAAAGTGTAATAATTATAGTTGGTACTGTAGTAATAGTCATGTATCTTATATGGGTAAACAAATCTGTTCCAGCAATTGCAGGTGCAAGGTTTGTGGTATCACTTAAAGGCGACATTTTATCACCAAAATAAGCTCCAGAAATTACAGCACCTGCAATCATACCGGTGCTAATCCCTAAAGCACTCCCAATTCCAATTAAAGCTATACCAACTGTAGCAGAAGTGGTCCATGAGCTTCCTGTTGCTATTGATATGATAGCGCAAATAATAACACAAGCTGGCAAAAATATACTCGGACTTAATACTTGTAACCCATAATAAACCATTGCGGGAATCACGCCACTAACTAACCATGTTCCAGCTAAAGCACCAACTAAAAGTAAAATCATAACTGGAATTAAAATACTTTTTAAATTTTCTAAAATTTCTTTGAGCATTCTTTGAAAGGATACTTTATTGAAGAAACCAACAATTGCAGCTACAAAACCACCTATTAAAAGAATAATTTGGTTTGAATATCCACCAAATATTTCTCCATTGGCAAAAAAGATATTATAAGCCAATAAACACATCAAAACGATAACAGGAATCATGGCTTCCCAAATACTTAGTTCTTTATTTTCAATAATATTTTGGTTATCAATTTCTATTTTAGAGATGTTTTTGTTGTCTTGCATGTTATAAATTTTGTTCATGTAATGTTACGATTTTCATCGAAGTTATGCAAATGCTAAGAGTTACTTACATTTGTAATTCATTTTATAGATTTTTATGGATTCACTAACTCAAATTGTTTTAGGTGCTGCTTGTGGAGAAGCAGTTTTAGGAAAAAAAATAGGCAATAAGGCGTTATTTTTTGGTGCTATTGGTGGGACAATTCCAGATTTAGATGTGTTTATAGGTAATTTAATTTATAATAATGAAATTGATGCTATGTTATTTCATAGAGGGTTTATGCATTCTATTTTATTCTCAGTTTTCGCTTCACTTTTTTTAGGGTGGCTAAGTTTTAAAATTTATAATTCTGGTAAATATCTAAATACTACAAATCAAAAAAATTGGATTTGTTTATGGTTTTTAGCCTTGTTTACACATCCCATTCTAGATTGTTTTACGCCATACGGCACTCAGTTGTTTGCGCCTTTTTATAGTTATAGAGTAGCTTTTAATAACATAGCAGTTGTGGATCCTGCTTATACATTTCCATTTTTAGTTTGTATGATAGCTTTGATGTTTTTTAATAGAGCTTCAAAGCAACGGCAATTTTTATTAAAGTTAGGTATTGGAATTAGCTCAGTTTATATGTTATTTACTCTTGGAAATAAACTTTACATCGATTTAATTTTTAAAAAGTCCTTAAAAGAAAATAGTATTAGTTTCAGTCGTTTTAGTAGCCAGCCAGCTATTTTTAATAATATACTTTGGTATGGTATTGCAGAAACAGAGTCTGATTATTTTGTTGCAGACCACTCTTTATTCGACACAAAAAATAGATTTTTAAATTTCAGAAAAATACCAAAAAAACGAGATTTAAAGGCTATTCAATTTGATGATATTAAAAATTTAGCTTGGTTTAGTAATAACTATTACAGTGTCTATCAAATTAATGAAAATGAATATCAATACAACGATTTACGATACCCTCTTTTAGATACAAATAACCCCAATTCTTCTGTTTTTAGTTTTCTTCTTTTTAAAGACGAAAACCGATTAAATATGAAATCTTTTCAGCCTAAATTTGAAAGTTTAGGCGATATGATGTATTCTTTATGGTTGCGAATCAAAGGAATTTAATATTAGCTTAGTACTTTTAATTCTACCATACATGTTCGCATCATTTGATAGGTACGCTCAATATCTGCGTCCAAACCAATAGAAAAACGAATCAAACCATCACTTAAGCCCATTTTTTTCTGTTCTTCCAAAGGTATTTCTGAGGAGGTAGAACTCCCTGGAGCACTAAATAATGTTTTATAAAAACCTAAGCTAACAGCTAAATATCCTAAATTTCTGTTTTGCATCAACTCCATTAATTCATTTGCTTTATCAATCGATCCAACATCAATCGTTAACATGCCACCAAAACCATAAGCTTCATTCATCATGCTTTTAAACAACTCATGAGAAGGATGTGATTTCAGACCAGGATATACCGTTTTCAAGCCATCAGATTCAAATTTTTTAGCTAAAAATAATCCGTTTTTACTGTGTTGTTGCATTCTTATATGCAGCGTTCTTAAGTTTTTTAAAATAGAAGCAGCTCTTAAGCTATCCATTGTAGAACCTAATAGCATGGAAGCGCCATCGTTTACATTTCTTAACTCATTAATAAAATCTTGAGTGCCACAAATGACACCACCTAAAGTGTCACTAGAACCGTTTACGAATTTTGTTAAACTATGTATCACGACATCGGCACCTAAAACGGCTGGTGAAATAGATAATGGTGAAAATGTATTATCCACCACTAATTTTAGATTGTGCTTTTTCGCTATGTTGGCTAGTCCCTTAATATCTGCAACTTCGAGTAATGGATTACTAACAGATTCACAGTATAAAACTTTAGTGTTTTTAGTTATTGCAGCTTCAACTTTTTCTAAATCTGTAATATCTATAAATGAAGTTTCAATATTTAATCTAGGTGTAAAATTTTTTAAAAAGGCATAAGTGCCACCATAAATAGTTCTGCTTGATACAATATGATCTCCGGAACCACATAATTGCAACAGAACAGGAGTTATGGCACCCATTCCGGATGCTGAAACATTGGCAGTTTCTGTACCTTCCATAGCTGCTAATGCTTCACCTAAATACAAATTAGAAGGTGAAGAGTGGCGCGAGTACAAATAACACCCGTCTGCATTTCCTTCAAACGTATCAAACATGGTTT
>JANQTJ010000017.1 GCA_030731745.1 Flaviramulus sp.
TTTCGTAGTTTTGGTTTTCTATCAAAACTAACAACATGTCTGATCAAAAACGCCTTTTTTTAGTTGATGCTTATGCCCTTATTTTTCGTGGCTATTATGCCTTTATTAAAAATCCAAGAATAAACTCAAAAGGATTAGATACCTCAGCAATTATGGGATTTATGAATTCACTGTTAGATGTTATTAAGCGTGAACGCCCGGACCATCTTGCAGTTTGTTTTGACAAAGGC
The DNA here is from genome assembly GCA_030731745.1 of Flaviramulus sp. Lineage (GTDB taxonomy): Bacteria > Bacteroidota > Bacteroidia > Flavobacteriales > Flavobacteriaceae > JANQTJ01. Next base: position 231 of record JANQTJ010000017.1, read on the forward strand.
GGTAGTGCCGACAGAGTAGAAATGTTTGAAGCTTACAAAGCCAATAGAGACGCTACACCTGAAGCTATAAAAATTGCTATTCCTTATATTCAAGACATCTTGAAAGCCATGCACATTCCTATTATGGTAAAAGAGGGTTTTGAGGCTGATGATGTTATTGGAACACTCTCTAAACAAGCGGAAAAAGAAGGCTACAAAACCTTTATGGTTACACCTGATAAAGATTTTGCACAACTAGTTTCTGAAAATATTTTTATGTACCGTCCTGTTTTTGGTGGTGGTTACGAAACTTGGGGAATTCCTGAAGTTCAGAAAAAATTTGAAGTTACCAATCCACTGCAAGTGATTGACTTTTTAGGAATGATGGGAGATTCCAGCGACAATATTCCCGGACTACCCGGTGTTGGAGAAAAAACAGCCAAAAAATTTTTAGCACAATACGGTAGCATGGAAAATTTGTTAGCAAATACGCATGAACTAAAAGGTAAAATGAAAGAGAACATTGAAGGCGCAAAAGAATTGGGTTTGCTTTCAAAAAAACTAGCAACTATCATGTTGGATGTTCCTGTAACTTTTCTTGCTAAAGATTTTGAATTAGACCAACCCGATTTACCTAAAGTTACAGAAATTTTTCAAGAATTAGAATTCCGACAATTACTCGCAAACTTTGAAAAAACATTTGAAGTTAAAGTAGCATCATCTGAAAATAATTCAGCATCAAATACAACTAAATTAAAAGCAACAGCTAAAGAAACAACTTCCGCAGGTGCAGGTCAATTTTCGTTGTTTGGTAGCGATATTTCTTCTTCAAAAGAGACGGAAACTATTTCAGAATTTACTAGAAATACAGCAGAAACCACTTCGCATTTTTACCAAAGTATCACACCTGGTATGGCTACAAAATTGTTTATTCAAAACTTAATGAAGCAAACTAGTGTGTGTTTTGATACGGAAACAACTGGCCTTGACCCTTTAACCGCGGAATTAGTTGGTATATCATTTTCATGGGAAGCTGGCAAAGGGTTTTACTTACCGTTTCCTGAAAACAGAGAAGAAGCTCAAGAATTGATTCAGCAATTACACCCATTTTTTGAAGCCGAAAATATTCAAAAAGTTGGACAGAATTTAAAATACGATATTAAAGTACTTAGAAAATATAATGTTAAGGTTAAAGGTGAATTGTTCGATACCATGTTGGCACATTATCTAATCAATCCAGATATGCGTCATAATATGGATATTTTAGCTGAAACTTATTTAAACTACACACCTATTTCAATAACAGAATTAATCGGGAAAAAAGGAAAAAACCAACTTTCAATGCGCGATGTTCCAATTGAAAAACAAACCGAATACGCTGTTGAAGATGCTGATATTACATTACAACTTAAAGAACATTTTGAAAAAGAATTAGGAGAGGCAAACACTCAAAAATTATTTGATGAAATCGAAATTCCTTTACTACGTGTATTAGCAGATATGGAATTGGAAGGGATTAATTTAAATGAGGATTTTTTAATGTCACTTTCTGAGCAATTAAACAACGATATCTCTTCACTTGAAGAATCAATTTTTGAAGCTGCTGGCGAGGAATTTAATATCGCATCTCCAAAACAACTTGGAGATATTTTATTTGACAAATTAAAACTAGTTGATAAACCAAAAAAAACCAAAACAGGACAGTATGCCACTTCTGAAGACATCCTAAGTTATTTGGCGAAAGATCACAACATAATCAAAAATATTTTAGAGTATAGAACACTTGCAAAACTTAAAAGCACTTATGTAGATGCTTTACCACTCCAAGTTGAACCTTCTACAGGTAGAGTGCATACAGATTATATGCAAACGGTTGCAGCAACAGGTCGTTTAAGTAGTAATAACCCAAATCTTCAAAATATCCCTATTAGAACAGAACGTGGAAAACAAGTTCGTAAAGCTTTTATTCCTAGAGATAAAAACTACACCTTATTAGCAGCGGATTACTCTCAAATAGAACTTCGTATTATTGCAGCTTTAAGCGAAGAAGAAACAATGATTGAAGCTTTTAAAAATGGTGAAGATATCCATGCTTCAACCGCTTCAAAAGTGTTTAATGTATCTTTAAATGAAGTTTCAAGAGAGCAACGTAGTAATGCCAAAACGGTAAACTTTGGTATTATTTACGGGGTTTCCGCTTTCGGATTAAGCAATCAAACAGATTTATCAAGAAGCGAAGCTAAAGAATTGATAGATACTTATTATGAAACCTATCCAAAACTTAAAAATTATATTAGCACTCAGGTAGATTTTGCTAGAGATCATGGTTATGTCCAAACTGTTTTGGGCCGTCGTCGTTATTTAAAAGATATCAATTCTCGAAATGCAGTTGTTAGAGGTGCCGCAGAACGTAACGCTGTAAATGCACCTATACAAGGTAGTGCTGCTGATATTATAAAAATTGCTATGATTAACATTCATAAAAAGTTAGAAAACAACCAATACAAAACAAAAATGCTGTTACAAGTACATGACGAATTGGTGTTTGATGTTTATAAACCTGAGCTGGAAACTATTAAAACTTTAGTGAAAACCGAAATGGAAAACGCTTATAAACTATCGGTTCCATTGGATGTAGATTTAGGTGTTGGTAATAATTGGCTAGAAGCACATTAATAATTTTTATGTTTTAGATTGATTATAAATGGCAACAACACCTAAACATGATTCTCGAATTGCTGAAATGAAATTCTCCTCTGTATATCCTCATTATGTTTCAAAAGTTGAAAAAAAGGAAGAACAAAAGAGGAATTACACCAAGTAATAGAATGGTTAACTGGATTTAACGAAATCATGCTACAAAAGTTGATTGATGAAAAAGTAACCTTTAAAACCTTTTTTGAAAAAGCCAAACTTAACCCAAAAGCTAGTCTAATACAAGGGTTAATTTGTGGTTATAGAATTGAAGATATTGAAACGCCTTTAACCAAGTAAGCAAGATATTTAGACAAACTAATAGATGAATTAGCTAAAGGAAGAAAAATGAATAAAATATTGAGAGATTAATAAAATATCAGAATCCAAAAGTAAATATGCCATATATTCTAAAAAATAATAATCTCGAAATTGAAATTGATTATCCTAATGAAAACTATAATTTTTCAAGATTTGACTGGACTGGGAAAATTACAAAAGTAAAATTTCAAGATTTACCTGTTTCAACTTTTGAAACTACCAATTGTGAAAATGAACATATTTATGGGAAAGGGTTTTATAATGAATTTGGGATTGATACTGCATTAGGCTTTGAAGATACAGACGTAGGTGGATGGTTTCATAAAATTGGTGTTGGATTGTTAAGAAAAGATGATAATGAATATCAATTTTCAAAAAAATATGATATTAAACCAGCTAAATTCGAAATTACTAACGACTCAAACAAAACAATAATGCTTTGCAACTCTGAATCTGTAAATGGTTATTCTTATTTTTTGAAAAAGGAAATCGAAATACATGAGAACAGTTTTTCAATTAAATATTTCCTTAAAAATACAGGTCAAAAAGATATTATAACTGATGAATATACTCACAATTTTATAGCATTAAATAATGATATGATTGGAACAAATTATATTTTAAAATTTCCATTTGATTTAAAAACTAAGCTTTTTAATGAAACTGTCAACACTGAACAAAAAGTTAATATCTGCAAAAATGAGTTTAGCTTTAATGATTCACCAAATGATCCATTCTTTTTTAGTAACCTTTCTGGCAATGAAAATGTAGATTCAAAATGGGAATTACTAAATATTCAAAACAACATAGGCATCAGTGAAATAGGTGATTTTAAAACAAATAAAATTAATCTTTGGGGTTGGAAACATGTTATAAGCCCTGAACTGTTTTTCAATATATTTCTCAAACGAAATCAATCAACAGAATGGACAAGAACTTACAATGTTTACAAAATAAAATAAGAAAGTGAAAACAACAGAATCTTTAGTAACAACAAAACTACCAATATACATAATTGTTTTTTTTCAATTCTTTTTTATCATTTCCTGTTCTCAAAAAAAATCTTCTGAAAATAATAATACGGTAAACTCTCCTCCCGAAATCAAAATAAAAAACACTTCTATTATAATTTTAGGAACTATACAAGATGCTGGTTCTCCTCAAATTACTTGTAGCAAAGACTGCTGTAAGCATCTATTTGAAAACCCAGATAACACCAGAAAAATTACATCATTAGGCCTTATTGATGCACAAGAAAATAAAACGTATTTGTTTGAGGCTACTCCAGATATTACATCTCAAATAAAAATGCTTACTAAATATAATAATCAACATACAAAAGAAATCGTTGATGGCATATTTTTAACCCATGCACATATTGGACATTACACTGGTTTGATGTATTTAGGCAAAGAAGCCATGGATGCTAAAAACACTCCGGTTTACGTAATGCCTAATATGAAAAATTTCTTATGTAATAATGGTCCTTGGAACCAATTAATAGAAAGAAAAAATGTGAATCTTTTTGAAATTGAACAAGAAAAACCTGTTCAATTATCTCAAAACATTAAAGTAACACCCATTTTAGTTCCACACAGAGACGAATATTCTGAAACTGTAGGCTACAAAATTACAGGACCAAACAAAAGCGCCCTTTTTATACCTGATATAGACAAATGGGATAAGTGGGCCAACAATATAATTGATGAAATAAAAAAAGTTGATTATGCTTTTTTAGATGCTACTTTTTATAGTAGCCAGGAAATAAATAATAGAGATATTAGCCAAATTCCACACCCTTTTATTATTGAAAGTTTTGAGAAGTTTAAAGGTTTAAATAATCAAGAAAAAAGTAAAATTATCTTTATCCATTTTAACCATACTAATCCTGTAATAAATATTGAAAGCAAAGAAAGCCAAGTTGTAATAGATAAAGGTTTTAAAATTGGCAAAATTAAAGACGTCTTTGAATTATAAACCATTGTAACCTTTAAATATATATTAATTAATTAATTTTGCATTCATTTTAAAATTATGAGTATTATTTCATCAGATATATCTAAAGCCGTTAACATTTTAAATAATGAAGAATTGGTTGCTATACCAACTGAAACTGTTTATGGATTAGCAGGAAATATATTTAGTGAAAAAGCTATAAATGCGATTTTTGAAACCAAAAAGAGACCATTTTTTAATCCATTAATAGTACATATATCATCCGTAAATTATTTAGAAAATATTGTTATTGATATTCCAGAAAAAGCGAAACAACTAGCCACTGCCTTTTGGCCTGGGTCTTTAACTTTAGTTTTAAAAAAACAACCTAATATTCCTGATTCAATTACTTCTGGAAAAGACACTGTGGCCGTTAGAGTGCCTAATCATACTGTAACTCTCAAGTTATTAGAATCTTTAAATTTTCCTCTAGCTGCTCCTAGCGCCAATCCATTTGGAAGTATTAGCCCTACTACCGCTAAACATGTAGAAGGCTATTTTAAAGATAACATTAAAATGATTTTGGAAGGTGGCTCATGTAAAAACGGTATTGAATCTACAATTATTGGCTTTGAAAACGAAACTCCAATTGTATATCGCTTGGGATCTATTTCTATTGAAGCTATTGAAGCTGTCGTTGGAAAAATTTCAATAAAAAACAAAAAAGAAATTCAACCAGATGCTCCAGGAATGTTAGCGCGACATTACGCTCCAAGTACCAAAACCATCTTAACTGAAAACATTAATAAAGCCATTAAAACGTATTCAGGAAAAAAAATTGGACTTATTTTATTTAATACTTCCATAGAAAATGACTCTATAAAACACATAATCGCCTTATCTAAAAACAGCGATTTAAGTGAAGCCGCTTCAAATTTATATAATGCTTTACATGAATTAGATGACCAAAATTTAGATATTATTATAGCTGAAAAGTTACCCGATTATGGCTTAGGAAAATCAATAAACGATCGTTTAAAACGTGCTACTTTTAGCAACTAGTTTTTTTTACTTCTAGCGAGCTGATTTTCAACAATAAAAAAACTTATTCTAGATTTGGTAATCCGATAGTTTATCGTAAATTTGCAAACTCTTTTTGAGAGAGGAATGTTTAATTAGAAAAAATAATAACGTGGACACATTAAGCTACAAAACCATTTCAGCAAATAAAGCTACTGTAGATAAGCAGTGGGTTTTAGTTGATGCTGATGGTCAATCATTGGGTCGTTTAGCTTCTAAAGTTGCAAAACTTTTAAGAGGAAAACACAAGCCTAGCTTCACACCACATGTTGATTGCGGCGATAACGTAATTGTTATCAATTCAGAAAAAATCAACTTAACTGGAAACAAGTGGAATGACAAAACATACATTCGTCACACAGGTTATCCAGGTGGTCAAAGAAGTTTAACTGCTACAGAATTGTTTGGGAAAGACCCATCAAGAGTAGTTGAAAAATCAGTAAAAGGAATGTTACCTAAAAACAAATTAGGTGCAGATTTATTCCGTAACCTAACAGTTGTTGTTGGTTCAGAGCATGCACATGCTGCACAAAAACCAAAAGCAATTAACTTAAACGAATTCAAATAATGGATGTAATTCACAAAATCGGCCGTAGAAAGACGGCTGTTGCTCGTGCTTATGTTTCTCCAGGAAAAGGAAACATTACAATTAATAAAAAAGACATAGCTAATTATTTTACTACAGCTACTTTACAGTACAAAGTAAAACAACCTTTGGTTATGACTAACAATGACGGCAACTTTGATATTACAGTTAATGTATATGGAGGTGGTATTACTGGTCAAGCAGAAGCTGTTCGTTTAGCCTTATCTCGTGCAATGTGCGAAGTAGATGCTGAAAACAGATTAACACTAAAACCAGAAGGTTTATTAACAAGAGATCCAAGAATGGTAGAGCGTAAGAAATTCGGACAGAAGAAAGCGCGTAAGAAATTCCAGTTCTCTAAACGTTAATACCAAATTAAAAAATAAACTAGTTATTGTTGTCCTAGTCCAAAAGACAGGATTTAGTTTAGCATCTAAATGGTTAAGGCGAATTTTTTTAACGACCACTTAATCATTGCTAATTCAACAGAACGTAAACTATTACAAAAATGGCAGTAGAAGTAAAAGAATTACTTGAAGCAGGTGTACATTTTGGACACCTTACACGTAAGTGGGACCCAAACATGGCTCCTTACGTATATATGGAGCGTAATGGCATTCATATTATAAACCTATACAAAACAGCAGTCAAAATTGAAGAAGCTGGAGCGGCACTTGCCAAAATTGCAGCATCTGGTAGAAAAATTTTATTTGTTGCAACAAAAAAACAAGCAAAAGATATTGTGGCTGAGAAAGCCGGTGCTATCAACATGCCTTACATTACTGAGCGTTGGCCAGGTGGTATGTTAACTAACTTTGTTACTATTAGAAAAGCGGTTAAAAAAATGGCTTCTATCGATAGAATGAAGAAAGATGGTACTTTCATGACACTTTCTAAAAAAGAACGTTTACAAGTTGATCGTTTAAGAGCTAAGTTAGAAAAAAACTTGGGTTCAATTAGTGACATGACACGTTTGCCTGGTGCATTATTTGTTGTTGATATTAAACGTGAGCATATCGCGATTAAAGAAGCTCAAAAATTAAACATTCCAATTTTTGCTATGGTTGATACCAACTCAGACCCACGTCAAGTTGATTATGTTATACCAGCAAATGATGACGCTTCTAAATCTATTGATAAAATTTTATCTCACGTAACTGCAGCTATCTCTGAAGGTTTATCTGAACGTAAGAATGAAAAAGAACTATCAGAAGAAAATGAAGCTCCAAAAGCTAAAAAAGCAGCTAAAAAAGTTGTTTCATCTGAAGAAGAAGAATAAAAAACATTAACAAAACATTAAAAGTCGTTTAGTTCTTTTCTCAATTGAAAATAAATTAAACGACTTTTTTTAAATTATAACAATTATGAGTACTACAGTAAATATTACAGCAGCTGAAGTAAATAAATTAAGACAAGCTACTGGCGCAGGAATGATGGACTGCAAAAAAGCTTTAGTAGAAGCTGAAGGCGATTTTGATAAAGCAATTGATGTTCTTAGAAAAAAAGGACAAAAAGTAGCAGAAAAAAGAGCTGATAGAGAATCTTCAGAAGGCGCAGCAATTTCTAAAATTAATGCAGATCAAACTGAGGGTGTAGCTATCGTTTTAGGTTGTGAAACTGATTTTGTTGGTAAAAACGAAAATTTTGTTGCTTTAGCAAACGATTTAGCAGAATTAGCCTTAAACTACAACAGTAAAGAAGAATTCTTAGCTGCTGATTTTGGAGGTATGACTGTTACGGATAAATTAGTTGAGCAAACTGGTGTAATTGGTGAGAAGCTTGATATAACTGGTTTTGAAAAACTACAAGCACCTTATGTTGGAACTTACGTACACATCAATAAAATTGCTGCTTTAGTTGGTTTATCTTCTAAAGTTAATAATGCTGAAACTCTAGTTAAAGATGTAGCTATGCAAGTAGCTTCAATGGGAGCGTCTACATTATCATACAAAGATTTTGATCCAGCTTTTATTGCATCAGAAACTGAAGCAAGAATTGCTGTAATTGAAAAAGATAACGAAGAATTAGGGCGTTTAGGTAAAACTCTAAAAAATGTACCAACTTACATTTCAATGGCTCAATTAACTCCAGAAATAATTGCTAAAGCCGAGGAAGCCGCAAAAGCGGAATTAAAAGCAGAAGGTAAACCAGAGCAAATCTGGGATAGAATTTTACCCGGAAAAATGGAGCGTTTTATTTCTGATAACACTACATTAGACCAAGAAAAATGTTTATTAGACCAAAACTTCATTAAAGATGATAAAATTAACGTTGCTAAATACGTTTCATCTTATGGAGATGTTCGAATTACAGGTTTTAAACGTGTTTCTGTTGGATAACAAATAACTAGTTCCTTCTTTAGGAAAATTAAAATCATAAAACCACTACTTCTAAAAATAGAAATAGTGGTTTTTTTATGTGAGAAATCAGCGTAGGCAAATTAAGATATTGTTTATATTTGCTAAACTTTCAAATTTAACCATGAAATACAAAAGAATACTCCTTAAACTATCTGGCGAGGCTCTAATGGGCGAACGTCAATACGGTATTGACCCTGAGCGTTTAGCAGAATATGCCAAAGATGTAAAATCAATTACTGATAAAGGCGTTGAAGTAGCCATCGTTATTGGTGGCGGCAATATATTTAGAGGAGTAGCTGGTGCTAGTAAAGGTATGGACAGAGTACAAGGAGATCATATGGGTATGTTAGCTACTGTTATAAATGGGTTAGCGCTTCAGGGAGCTCTTGAAGATGCTGGAATACCAACCAGATTACAATCTGCAATAAAAATTAATGAAGTTGCAGAGCCTTTTATAAGAAGAAGAGCCATGAGACATTTAGAAAAAGGTCGCGTTGTGATTTTTGGAGGCGGTACTGGAAATCCTTATTTTACTACAGATTCTGCAGCAGTTTTAAGAGCAATTGAGATTGAAGCAGATGTTATTTTGAAAGGTACACGTGTTGATGGTATTTATAATACAGATCCAGAAAAAGATGATAAAGCCATTAAGTTTAATTTTATTTCTTTTGATGAAGTTTTAAGTAAAGGGTTAAAAGTAATGGACACCACAGCTTTTACTTTAAGTCAAGAAAACGAACTACCAATAATTGTTTTTGACATGAACAAAAAAGGAAATTTACTTAAAGTTGTTTCAGGTGAAAAGGTAGGAACAGAAGTTAATATTTAAATTTTGGCGTAATTTTTGAAAACTTTGATTCAATTAAAAAGCTTAAATAATGAACGAAGACATACAATTTATATTAGACTCTACTAAAGAGGCAATGGATAATGCAATTAAGCATTTAGAAAAACAGTTTGTAAATATTAGAGCTGGAAAAGCAAGTCCAGCTATGCTAGGGAGTGTTATGGTAGACTATTATGGCTCTCAAACACCGATTGGGCAAGTTGCTAATGTTAACACACCAGATGGTAGGACAATTACTGTACAACCTTGGGAAAAAAATATGCTTCAAGAAATTGAAAGAGGTATCGCTTATGCGAATCTCGGTTTTAATCCTATGAATAATGGAGAGGTTATTATCATTAATGTGCCTCCTTTAACTGAAGAGCGCAGAAGGGATTTGGCAAAACAAGCTAAGGCGGAAGCTGAAGAGGCTAAAATAAGCATTAGAGCTGCTCGAAAAGATGCAAATAACGATATTAAGAAAAACGATGACGTATCGGAAGATTTAAAAAAGAATGCAGAAATTGATGTACAACAAATAACAGATAAATACGTTAAAAAAGTTGATGAGCTTTTTGAAAGTAAAGAAAAAGAAATCATGACCGTATAACTTTAAAGCGACAGTTTTGTCGCTTTTTTTTAATATTAAATTTGGTTAATTTGAAACTAAAACATGTTGCCTCATTTCTTTTATTTATAAGTTCAATATATACCCATGGACAATCTTTATCAGAGAATCCTCATGAGGAACAACAAGATACTATAAAAAAAAGTGAAATTTTAAAACAACTTGGAAATGGTTTTTTCCCAACCAAATACTTCAATTTTGATTTACGTTATTTATTAAAATTTAATCAATATGAAGGAGTCAGAACAGGAGTAGGACTTGAAACTAATGATGCTTTTTCAAAAAAATATCGCATAAATAGTTATGGTGTTTATGGTTTTAGAGACCACCGTTTTAAATACAGTATTGGAGGTGGTTTTAGGATAAATGAAAGAACCAATACCTGGTTGAATTTATCTTACACTGATGATTTACAAGAAACTGGAAGTACTAAATTTTTAACTGATAAACGCTTTTTTCAATTTTTTGAGCCCCGTTTATTAAACATTGATTTGTTTCATAAACACATTACTAAATCAATTAATTTACAACATGAATTTTCTTCAAATTTATTAACTGAAACTGAACTTTCAGTTAGTAAAATAGATCCAACTTATGCTTATCGTTTTAACCTTAACGGAAATATCTATGAAAATTTTGATGTAACTACTGCAAAAATAGCTTTTCAATGGAGTCCTTTTGATGTTTTAAATACTACTGAAAACAATTCGAAAGATGATGGATACCCAAAATTTACAATTCAATACACAAAAAGTTTTAAAGATGTTTTGAATGGCGATTTTGATTATTCAAAAATTGATTTTAGAAGTATTTACAAAATTGGAGATGAAAAAAATGCTTTTTCAGAAATTATAATAGTCTCTGGGATTGCAAATGGTAATACTCCATTAACTCATTTGTATCACGCTTATCCAAATAATATTACTAAAGAAAAGATTCTACAAAGGTTTTCTGTAGCTGGATTAAATAGTTTTGAAACCATGTTTTTTAACGAATTTTTTTCAGATAAGTTTACTACTTTTCAATTTAAACATTTTTTAAAACCATTTAATGTTTCTGAGCGTTATAAACCTCAACTTGTTCTTATTACACGTTATGCTATTGGTGATATGAAAAACCCTGAAAGGCATGACAATATCACATTTAGCTCTCTAAAAGAAGGGTATACAGAATCTGGTTTTGAAATAAATAAATTACTATTTGGGTTTGGTTTAAGTTTTACATACAGGTATGGCGCCTACCACTTACCAAACTTTAGCGACAATGTGGCTTTTAAGTTTACATTTAACCTCTCATTATAAGTTAATAAACTTGTTTTTTCTACCTTTGCCCAACTTTTAATCAAAGCATGTCTAAACTTTTTACAAACAACTTTTGGGATGTTATTGCTAGACTCATTTTACGCAATAAAATTATTATTCTTGTTGGTGTTATTATAGCAACCTTCCTATTTAGCCAGAAATGGGAAAACATGCGATTTACCTACACTGAAGCTAATTTATTACCAGATGATAACGAAATAAATATAACTTACAATAACTTTTTAAAAACCTTTGGAGAAGAAGGTAACTTAATAGTTTTAGGTGTTAAAGACAGTACCTTGTTTACCGTTGAAAAATTAAATGCTTGGAATAAACTTTCAGACGGTTTTAAAAAAAATGGTGCTGTTGAAACAGTTGTTTCAATAAAAGATCTTCAAAAACTAATTAAAGACAATAAAAAAGAAAGGTTTAAATTAGAACCTTTTATAAAAGATTCTATTATATCAATTAAACAAATTGAAACCCTTCAAAACGAACTTTTTGAACAATATCCGTTTTACGATAATTTCTTGTTCAATAAAGAAACAAAAACTATAAGAACAGCAATTTATATAAAAAAGGATATTGTCAATACTTCTGAAAGAAAAGACTTTGTAATAAATACTTTATTACCAACAATAAATAGTTTTGAAACCAAAAACAATTTAGATGTTAGAATATCTGGAATGCCTTATATACGAACTCTTAATTCTCAGAATATTGTTGATGAAATAGGTAAATTTATCATTGCGGCCTTATTGGTAACCTCAATTATTTTCTTTTTCTTTTTTAGATCTTTTAGAGCCACTTTTATATCACTCATTGTAGTTTGTATTGGCGTAATGTGGACCTTAGGTATTATAGGTTTATTAAATTATGAAATTACGGTTTTAACAGCCCTAATACCTCCATTAATTATAGTAATTGGGATACCAAACTGTATCTTTTTAATTAATAAATATCAACACGAAGTAAAATTACACGGTAATAAAGTAAAATCGTTACAACGTGTTATTACTAAAATTGGTAACGCAACTTTGATGACAAATGTTACAACCGCATCAGGCTTTGCTACATTTATTCTTACAGAAAGCACCTTATTAAAAGAATTTGGAATTGTAGCATCCTTAAGTATTTTAGCTATATTTATTTTATGCTTACTTATAATCCCTATCATTTACACCTTTTTACCTTATCCAAAAGACAGGCATTTAGAGCACCTTAATAAACGATGGATTGGAGGTTTTGTTGATTGGATGGAACACATGGTAAGGCAAAAACGAATTACTATTTATATAACTTCTGTGATATTATTAGTAGTTAGCATTATAGGTATATATCAAATAAAAATTTCTGGCAGTTTAATTGAAGATATGCCTCAAGATTCAGATTTTGTAAACGATATTCGTTTTTTTGAAGAGGAATTTAACGGAATCATGCCTCTAGAATTTATGATTGATACCAAGCGTAAAAAAGGTGTGATGAAGCTTTATACCCTTAAACGCATGGAAGAGCTTGAAAATATGATAGTTGAAATACCAGAATTATCAAAACCTGTTTCTGTAGTAGGATTAGTAAAATACTCAAAACAAGCTTATTACAATGGTAACCCTAAATTTTATCAGTTACCTACTTCTCAAGAAAACAACTTCATATTATCTTACGCAAAAAACTCTTCATCTAATGTCGATTTACTTAAAAACTTTGTAGATAGCACTGGGCAATATGCGAGAATTACAACCTTTATGAAGGATATTGGAACCGATAAAATGGAACGAATCGAAGAAAATATTCTAACTAAAATTGATAAAGTATTTCCAAAAGAACAATACAACGTAACTATGACAGGTAAAGCTTTAGTTTTCCAAAAAGGGACAAAATACCTAGTTAAAAACTTAGCAATTTCTTTATCACTAGCCATATTATTAATTGCACTATTTATGGCTTATATGTTTAGGTCTGGACGTATGATTATCGTATCCCTTATTCCAAATTTATTACCATTGCTTGTAACTGCAGGGTTAATGGGTTATTTGGGCGTTCCTATAAAGCCCTCAACTATTTTGGTGTTTAGTATAGCTTTTGGTATTTCGGTGGATGACACCATTCACTTTTTAGCAAAATACAGGCAAGAATTACAAGCGAACCATTGGAAAATTAAAACCTCTGTTTATGGTGCATTAAGAGAAACTGGAGTTAGTATGTTTTATACTTCCATAGTATTGTTTTTTGGTTTTTCAGTATTTACTATTTCTAGTTTTGGAGGGACAGTGGCTTTGGGCGCTCTAGTATCAGCAACTTTATTATTTGCAATGCTATCTAACTTATTGTTATTACCTTCTTTATTACTTTCTTTAGAGCGCAGTATTGCTAATAAAGAAGTGCTTAGAGAACCTACTATTAATATTATTCCTGAAGAAGACGAAGACAAATAATTTAGTCAAGCTGTACTTGATAGCAAGTATGCTTTTTTTATCTTTACATTAAAAATTAACTTATATGAAATCTAGAACCATTTCAGAATTATTGTCACAAGATATTGTTATACCAGAAGTAGAAATTAAAGGTTGGGTTAGAACGTTTAGAGCTAACCGTTTTATAGCGTTAAATGATGGTTCAACCATAAATAACATACAATGTGTAGTTGATTTTGAAAGGTTTGATGAAGCGCTTTTAAAACGTGTTACAACCGGCGCTGCTATTCATGTAAAAGGCGAATTAGTAGAAAGTCAAGGACAAGGTCAGAAAGTAGAAATCCAAGTAACTGATTTAATAATCTTAGGTGATTCTGATCCAGAAAGCTACCCTATTCAACCAAAAAAACATTCGTTTGAATTTTTAAGAGAGCATGCACATTTACGTACTAGAACAAATACGTTTAGTGCAGTAATGCGTTTACGCTCTGCTTTATCTTTTGCTATTCATAAATATTTTAATGATAACGGATTTTACTACATGCATGCACCAATTATTACTGGTAGTGATGCGGAAGGCGCTGGAGAAATGTTTCAAGTAACAAATCTTAATATTAAAAACACACCTAAAGATGATGCTGGTAATATTGACTATAGTAAAGATTTTTTCGGAAAAGAAACCAACTTAACCGTATCTGGGCAATTAGAAGCAGAAACCTATGCGATGTCTTTAGGAAAAGTTTACACTTTTGGACCAACTTTTAGAGCAGAAAACTCCAATACTTCTCGACATTTAGCGGAATTTTGGATGATTGAGCCTGAAGTAGCTTTTATGGATTTGGCTGGCAATATGGATTTAGCTGAAGATTTTATGAAGTCTGTACTCTCATATGTTCTTGAAAATAATAGAGAAGATTTGGACTTTTTAAACAAACGTTTACAAGACGAAGAAAAAGGAAAACCACAATTAGAACGTAGCGATATGTCTTTAATTGAAAAATTAAACTTTGTAACAAATAACAATTTTAAACGTGTAAGCTATACCGAAGCTATAGATATTTTACGTGATAGTAAACCTAACAAGAAAAAGAAATTTAAATACTTAATAAACGAATGGGGTACTGATTTACAAAGTGAGCATGAACGCTACCTTGTTGAAAAACACTTTAATTGCCCAGTAATTTTATTTGATTACCCAGCTAATATAAAAGCATTTTATATGCGTTTAAATGATGATGGTAAAACAGTTCGTGCTATGGATATTCTTTTCCCAGGTATAGGCGAAATAGTTGGAGGAGCGCAACGTGAAGAGCGTTTAGAAGTTTTAAAACAAAAAATGGCTGCCATTAATATTCCAGAAGAAGAACTATGGTGGTATTTAGATTTACGCAAATATGGGACTGCAGTCCATTCTGGTTTTGGTTTAGGCTTTGAACGTTTAGTTATGTTTGTAACAGGTATGAGTAATATTAGAGATGTTATTCCATACCCACGTACACCACAAAATGCAGAGTTTTAATATTTTTTGATACTTGGTATTAGTTTTTCTATATTTGAGTAAACACCTTAAAACCAAACATGCTTAAACAAAATTTACAATTTAAATTATCGCAAAAACTGTCTCCGCAGCAAATTCAATTAATGAAATTGATACAGTTGCCTACACAAGCTTTTGAGCAGCGTTTAAAGCAAGAATTGGAAGAAAACCCCGCGCTAGAAGGCGGCAAAGAAGACATAGAAAATGATTACGACGCTGATTTAGATAATTCAGACGACGAATATAATGATAGTGAAACTATAGGAAATGATGACATTAATGTTGACGAATATTTAAGCGATGATGAAATTCCGGATTACCGCACTCAAGCCAATAATTATAGTAGCGATGACGAGGAAAAAACAATGCCCTATGCCGCTGGAACATCTTTCACTCAATATTTAATTAGTCAATTAAACACCTATAGATTAAATGATGAAGAGCGAGAAATAGCTGAATTTTTGGTAGGTAGTATTGATGAAAGCGGGTATATCAGAAGAGAGCTGAGTGATATCATGGACGATTTAGCTTTTACTCAAAATGTTTACACTACAGAAGAAAACATTAAAAAAGTTTTAAATATTGTACATCAACTAGATCCATCAGGAGTTGGAGCACGTAACTTACAAGAGTGTTTGAGCATTCAATTACATCGAAAAGAAAAAACATCAGATACCGAGTTAGCTCTCAATATTATTGATAATGCTTTTGATCAATTCACAAAAAAACACTACAAAAAATTACTTCAAAAATTTGATGTTTCTGAAATTCAACTTAAAGCTGCTATTTCAGAAATTGAACATTTAAATCCAAAACCAGGAGGCTCTTATTCTGGTAATAATAGAATTGTTGAGCATGTGGTACCTGATTTTGCCATTAAAATTGTTGATGGAGAGTTAGAATTAACTCTTAATGGAAGAAATGCACCCGAACTTCATGTATCAAGAGAGTATAATAACATGCTTAAAGGTTATAAAGACACAAAAGATAAGTCGCAATCTCAAAAAGATGCTGTAATATTTATAAAACAAAAATTAGATTCAGCTAAATGGTTTATTGAAGCCATTAAACAACGTCAACAAACCTTATTTGTGACTATGAGTGCTATAATGCATTACCAAAGCGAGTATTTTTTAACAGGTGATGAACGTAACTTAAAACCAATGATTCTTAAAGATATAGCTGATGAAATCTCAATGGATGTATCAACAGTATCAAGAGTAGCTAACAGCAAATATGTTGATACACCTTACGGAACTAAATTAGTAAAAGAATTCTTTTCTGAATCAATGAAAAATGACCAAGGTGAAGATGTTTCAACTAAAGAAATAAAAAAAATTTTAGAAACTGTTATTGAAGAAGAAAATAAGAAAAAGCCATTAACAGATGATACTTTAGCAACTATTTTAAAAGAAAAAGGCTACCCAATTGCCAGACGAACAGTAGCCAAATATAGAGAACAGTTAGATCTACCAGTAGCTAGATTACGTAAAAAAATATAATGGATAACCTTCTAAAAAGTATCTCATATATTTTTCATCCTCTACTAATGCCACTTTTTGGGGTTATTTTTTATTTTTCAAAATCACCTCGTTTTATTCAAGAAGAAGTTATTCAAGCTAAGTTAATTTCACTTTTTATATTAACTGTATTACTCCCCATTTTACTCTTTTTTTTATTAAAAACATTAGGTAAAGTGAAGACTTTAAATCTAGAATCAACCAGTGAAAGAGTATATCCTTTAATGCTTAATTGTGTTATAATTATATTAGTATTAAAACGAATTGTAACGCTATCACAAGTTGTTGAGCTTTATTTTTTCTTTTTAGGTATACTGATATCTAATTTAACCTGCTTGATACTTGCTATTTTAAAATTTAAAGCTAGTATTCATATGATAGCAATAACAGGAATTTGCATGTTTTTTATTGCGCTAAGTATTCATTTTAGCATTAATATTAATGGAACTCTTGCTTTAATGAGCATAATAATTGGAGCTATAGCAACTTCTAGATTACATTTAAAAGCCCACACAAGTATAGAACTTTTAATAGGGATATTTGTGGGTGTAATACCTCAATTAATTTTAGTAACTTACTGGTTATAATATGTAAAACATCAAGCCTATTTTAATAGCATTCATATCTATACTATCTCCGTTTAGGTTAACGACATTTGAAAAAATAGGATTTAATCCATAATACATATAAAGATTCCAAGTATTATAACCTAAACTTAGCGTTAAACCATATTGAAAATCGTTAAAATTAGCGTGGTTATTATATTTTATGGTACCTAATTCCCCATTATACTTGGTACTATTGTTTAAAACATACCCAAGTTTAAAACCTGTGTAAATACGCCAAAAATTATAATCAGAAGGATTTGAGGTACGCCATCTAAACTCAATAGGTAATTCTATTAAATGATTAGAAAACTTGTTTTTACTATAAGTATTCGTGTCATCCAAAATTTGATAAATATAATTACCATTCATATCTTTATTAACCAATAAATTGTGGTTATAGGAATTAGAGGAATAACCTAACCCAATACCTAATGCTACATTTCTTTTTTCAGTAAGAGGCATGTCTTTAATAAAACCCAACTGAAAACCCAGTGAAAAACCACTCTGAGATATCCCGTTGGGTATATTCCCTATTAAATTGTAAGTAATTCCTAAGAAAAATTGATCTTCTTTATAAAGAGAATCAATTTCCTTCTGATTAATTTCTTGGGCTATAAAACTAATTGGAAACAGAAAAACCAAAAAAATAAAAAAAGAATGTTTCATTAAAGTATAATATGATTTATTATTAAATATAACTTAACAATAATAACTAAAATTGTAATAAAATTAAAAGGCGTTTTGATAAATCAAAACGCCTTTTAGATAAAATTAAGAATGTAAAAATTAATTTCTTCCAAAAACACTACCTTTTTTAGTAGTATAATTTATTTTTAGAGCATTGACTTTACGTAGTTCTTGCTTAATATCACCAATTAACCCCATATTTGCTTCACTATCAACTTTTAATGCTGTAGTCAAAAATGGTATTAATTCTTCTCTTTTTGAAGCGCGTTCAGCGGCAATAAAAGCTGCTATATCTTTAACATCTGCAAACTTATCGTTAAGTTGAATTTTTGCTTCTGTTCCAAATTGTTTATAATTAGAGCTTGGTTTCCCTGCATAAATATACATAACCAAATCCTTTTTATCTAGCTTCTCCACTTGGTCTGCAAATGGTAAATTATTCTCAATCATTAAGGTATTTTGCCTCATTACTGTAGCAACCATGAAGAAGAATAATAGCATAAAAACAATATCAGGTAAAGCTGCTGTATTTACTGCTGGGATTCCACCGTCTTTTTTCTTATTAAATTTACCCATGTGTAAATGTGTTAAATTTTAAATTATTGTACTTCTGAGAGTTTTTGAGGATATTCAACTTTAATTTGCTCAATTTTCTCTTTTAACTTCACTTTGTTTCCAGGCCAATTTACATCCTTATAATCTGCTTCCATCTCAGTGAAAGTTTGTCCATATAATGCTTTAGCTCTAGTATCTCTTAACTCGTTATATGCTGCTACTAATTCATTTTGTACAGCAATATAAGTTTTGTAAGTTGTTTCACGTTCGTTCTTTAAAGATATGATAGCTTTATCAGGATTATCAGAAGATGCAGCGTCTCTTGCACCTTTACAATAATCACATGACCCATCGCCACCATTATCTAAAAACTCTACGGCTGCTTTTCTTAAATCTTTGAGCTCCATTAACTCGTCTTCAACAAGTAATTGATCTTTACCATTTAATAAAACTGTAAAAATATTTTTTTGTTTGATAATAACATCTTCTTCAGATTCTTCCATCGGAGGAAGTTTTCTGTTAATACCAGAATCTGTTTCAATAGTTGTTGTTACTAAGAAAAATATTAATAGTAAAAAAGCAATATCGGCCATGGAGCCTGCATTTACTTCTGGTGCTGCTCTTTTTGCCATAATCTATTTATTAAAAAGTTTTTTTGCTCCACCATAAAGCATAGAGCCTATTGCTACTACAGTCAAGATATAAAATGCATATAATCCAGCTCCAACAGTTTTTGACGTTGATTCAGTTACATCGGTACCTTTATCAATAAATGGTTGAAGATTTAAATCTGTACCAGACGAAATGCCATATGATATAAAAATAACTGCTAAAAAGGCTCCAACAGTTCGTAAAGTCTTTTTTATGTTTCCTGCAAATAGTCCTTTAAGCACAAAAAAGAGAACTAGTAACAATACAATAGCTAATACAGCATAGGCTACATACAACATGTTACTACTCATACTTTCAGCACTCTCCTCACTACCTGCCATAATCAATAGTGCAAAAATGGCACCTATTATAGCAAGAGCAAAAGCTACTATTTTAATTATTTTATGAAAATTCATAATTCTTTTATTTAATTTATATTATTATTTTTTGTTTCTAATTAATAGATCCATTAACGTGATAGAAGCATCTTCCATATCGTTAACAATACTATCAATTTTAGCAATAATATAATTGTAAAAAATTTGAAGTATGATAGCAACAACTAAACCAAATACAGTTGTTAAAAGTGCTACTTTAATACCTCCAGCAACTAGTGATGGTTGCATATCTCCTGCTGCTTCAATTTTATCGAATGCTTGAATCATACCAATAACAGTACCCATGAAACCAAGCATAGGTGCTAGAGCAATAAATAATGAAATCCAAGAAACATTTTTCTCTAATTGCCCCATTTGAACACCTCCGTATGCTACAACAGCTTTTTCAGCAGCTTCTAAACCTTCATCTGTTCTATCTAAACCTTGATAATAAATGGAAGCGATTGGTCCTTTTGTATTTCTACAAACTTCCTTAGCAGCTTCAACACCACCAGAAGCTAGAGCATCTTCAACATCTTGTGTTAATTTTTTTGTATTAGTAGTTGATAGGTTTAAAAATATAATTCTTTCTATTGCAATTGCTAATCCTAAAATTAAACATAACAATACAATCCCCATAAAACCAGGGCCTCCTTCAATAAAACGCTTTTTTAATTCTTGATGAAATCCAAGTTCTTCAGCAGGCGCATCGTCTTGTGTCATACTTGTTACCGTTGTTACAGCTGTACTTGTGTTTGCAATTGTTGTTGCATTAGCAGTTCCGAAAGCCATCATTCCTGTTATGGCAAGGATAGAAAATAATCTTTTCATGTTCTAGTTCTTAATTTTATTAGTTAAAGTGTTAAAGATATAAAAAAAAAGCTTTTAAAAATAAAAAATAACAGCAGAGAGGAAGGGATTCGAACCCTCGATACCCTTTTGAGGTATACACACTTTCCAGGCGTGCGCCTTCGACCGCTCGGCCACCTCTCTTTATTTTTAAATACTTTTATTTTGAGGGTCAAATAACAAAAAAATCTTTGAACACTAAAATTTTAATGGTTAATTTTAAGTGATTTCTCCTCGCAATGATGCTTCATACATGGTTTTGAACACTTTACCAGAAATATTAAGGCCTAATAAATACATCAATTTAGCTATTGCAGCCTCAGTAGTAATATCTTTTCCAGAGATTACCCCAATTTTTTTAAGCTTACTACTGGTTTCATAATTACCCATAACCACACTTCCGCCAGAACATTGGGTAATATTAATGATATAAATACCATCTGAAATTTTTTCTTGTAACATATCTATAAACCATTTTTCGGTAGTACAATTACCAGAACCGTAAGTTTCAATTATTAGTGCCTTTAGATTAGGGATATTGAAAACGCTTTCAAAAACTGCTTTATTAATTCCAGGAAAAAGTTTAATTAGTGCTATGTTATCATCTAACTTTTTATTAATAACTAATTTTTTTCTGGTATTTGGTTTAAGTAAATGCTCATTATTAATTTTAAGATATACCCCAGATTCTGCTAAATCGGGATAATTTAAAGATGCAAATGCTTGAAAATTTTCAGCATTTATTTTAGTAGTTCTATTGGCTCTGTACAATTTATATTCAAAATATAAACAAACCTCTTTAACGGCCGGTTTCCCTTTAATTTGCATGGAAGCAACCTGAACAGCTGTAATTAAATTTTCTTTTGCATCAGTTCGCAAGTCTCCAATTGGCAATTGAGAACCTGTGAATACAACTGGTTTTGCTAAATTTTCCAACATAAAACTTAATGCAGAAGCAGTGTAACTCATAGTATCGCTGCCATGTAAAATTACAAAACCATCAAAATCATTATAGTTTACCTCAATAATTTCTACCATTTGAACCCAATACTGCAGATTCATATTACTAGAATCTATTGGGTTTTTAAATGATATGGTATCAATATTGCAATCTAAAAGTTGTAATTCTGGTATTTTCTCTAAAAGAGTTTTAAAATCAAAAGCTTTGAGTACTCCTGTTTTAAATTCTTTTACCATACCAATAGTACCACCAGTGTAAATAAGTAGTATGTTAGATTTAGTTTTGCTCATGGTTATTATATATTGAAAATATCTTTTGAATTTTCTGTAGTAATTTCAGCAAGTTCTTCAATCGACATATTATATATTAAAGATAGTTTTTCTAAAACCTTCAATATATATAAACTTTCATTTCGTTTTCCTCTATATGGCACTGGTGCTAAATAAGGCGAATCGGTTTCTAAAACTATATGTTTTAAATCTAATTTTTCTAGAAACTGATCTATTTGTCCATTTTTAAATGTAACTACGCCACCAACTCCTAACTTCATATTATAAGATATAGCTTGTTGAGCTTGTTCTAAAGTTCCAGTAAAACAATGAAAAATCCCAAATAAATCATCTCCCTTTTCAGCCTCTAAAATTTGAAAAATTTCATCAAAAGCATCTCTGCAATGAATAACTATTGGTAATTTATATTTTTTAGCTAACCTAATTTGGTGTTTAAAAGCAATTTGTTGAATATTTAAAGTGGTTTTATCCCAATATAAATCAATACCAATTTCTCCTATGGCATAAAACTTTCGAGATTTTAGCATTTCCTCTACATGTTTCAACTCATAATCATAATTTTCTTTTACATGAGTTGGATGTAAACCCATCATTAAAAAGATATTATCTGGATACAGGCGCTCTAAATTAAACATTGCGTTAGTGTAAGTAGAATCAATAGCAGGTATAAAAAATCTTGAAATACCATGCTCAATTGCTCTGTTTATCGTTTCGCTTCTATCTTCTTCAAAAGCTTCACTATATAAATGTGTATGGGTATCTGTTATAATCATTTTGTAAAAATAATTGTTTTACATGATTATATTTGTTTAAAATTAAATGGACTTTCATGCTTCAAGAATTTCTCTTAGAAAAAGGTTACACTAAAATAAAATTACGATTAACTAAAACGAATCATTTTGAAATTAAAGCAACTATAAATGGCAAAAAAGGCTTATTTATTTTAGATACTGGTGCCTCCAATTCTTGTGTTGGTTTTGAAGCTATTAAAACTTTTAAATTAAAAGCTGAAGACTCCATAATTAAAGCTGCTGGTGCAGGTGCTATTGGCATGGATACTAAAACGGCTAAAAAAAATAAAGTTAAAATTGGAAAGTGGAAAAAGGATAAAGTTGTTTTGGTTTTATTTAATCTCAGCCATGTTAATGAAGCTCTAGTTAATCACAACTCACAACCTGTTGATGGGATAATTGGAGCCGATATTTTAAAAAAAGGGAAAGCCGTAATAGATTATGAAAAGAAATATTTATATTTAAAGTTATAAATTAATAGCAAAAAATTTCTCAATATTTAATGAATACCTCAATAGTAATTGCAGACGATCATCCTTTGATGTTGCGTGGACTTACTGATTTTTTAACATCTAAAGGATACAACATTGTTGGAAGTGCTGAAGATGGAAATTCTGCTTACAACCTAATTGTAAAGCTAAACCCTAAAATTGCCATATTAGATATTAGAATGCCTCATAAAACAGGTTTAGAAATTGCTGAAGCTTGTAAAAAAAATAATTTATCAACTAAAATTATACTTATAACTTTTGATAAAGAAGAAGTATTATTTGATAAAGCTAAGGAACTAAATGTATACGGATATATTTTAAAAGAGTTTACTATTGAAGAAATTGAAACTTGCATAAAAAGTGTAGAAAAAAACACACCTTATTTTAGCGAAGAGATTGCTCATTATTTAAAGTTGAGTGATTTGGGAGAAAAACCTGATGCTTTAAATTTATTAACAAAGTCTGAATTAAGAATATTAAAACTTATTTCTGAAAATAGAACTAGTCAAAATATCTCAGAAGAATTGAATATTTCTATTCGTACAGTTGAAAAACATCGTAGTCATATAGTTGCTAAATTAGATTTAGACGATAAACCTACTTCACTCACTATTTGGGCTGGATTGAATAAAGCATTTATATAAAAATACGTAGAACTACGTATTTTTTATATGAAAAACATTAATTACTTTTACCCTGCTATTAATTAGTTCTTAGGGAGAATTATAGAAGGCTCTAAATTGTTTCAATTTAGGGCTTTCGCATTTTATTTAGTTACCTCATCAATTAAAAATACGTAGAACTACGTATTTTATTTTATCTTCTTATACTATATTTTTACAAAGCTATTAATCAACTTTTTTGAGGGATAAAAAGGGAACTCTGTGAAATTAGTCACAGAGTTTCTGATTTTAGTTTTTTAATCCTTTTTTACTTTGCATGAAATGAGAATAAAAATGAAAAAATATAATAATTTAGAAAAATACTGTTTTATTGGATTAGTCTTTTTAGTTATAGCGGTAATTTCCTTGAATATATTTATCTTTTTTTTTAGTTAGTTTTAGTTAAAAAAAGGGTGATGTTTTAAAACACCACCCTTTTTTATTTTATTTAAAATCTGTTTTAAAGTTCTAAAGCTTTTTTGATATCGTTATTCATTAATAATTCTGTTGGATTTTCTATAGCTTCTTTTACAGCAACTAAAAAACCAACACTTTCTTTTCCATCAATAATTCTATGATCGTATGATAAAGCTACGTACATCATTGGATGTATTTCTACATTACCATTAACAGCTATTGGCCTTTCAATAATATTATGCATTCCTAAAATGCCACTTTGTGGTGGATTAATTATGGGAGTTGATAACATACTTCCAAATACACCTCCATTTGTAATAGTAAAGGTACCCCCTGTCATTTCGTCAATAGTAATTTGTCCATCTCTAGCTCTAAGCGCTAAGCGTTTTACTTCATTTTCAACACCTCTAAAACTTAAATTTTCAGCATTACGAATAACAGGAACCATTAATCCTTTTGGTCCAGAAACTGCGATACTAATATCACAAAAATCATATGAAATCATTTCCTTATCATCAATCATCGAGTTTACAGCAGGATACATTTTTAATGCTCTAACAACAGCCAATGTAAAGAAACTCATAAAACCTAAACCAACACCGTGCTTATTTTTAAACGTTTCTTTGTACTCATTTCTTAAATTGAAAATAGGTGTCATGTTAACTTCATTAAAAGTAGTTAACATAGCTGTAGTATTTTTAGCTTCAACTAAACGTTCTGCTACTTTACGCCGTAACATAGACATTTTACTTCTTGAAGCACCACGATTACCACCTGTTGGAGTTCCCATAGAAGGCACTGCATTTATAGCATCTTCTTTTGTAATTCTAGCGTCAATTCCAGAACCAGAAACTGTAGAGGGTTCTACTCCTTTTTCTGCTAAAATCTTTTTTGCAGCAGGACTAGCCGACCCTGTAGCATATGTTTTACTTTCAGTAACAACTAGTTTTGGAGTTTCAGCTTTAGGAGCTTCCTTTATTTTTTCTTCTTTAGGAGCGTTACTCCCTTCAGGTTTTTCAGCACTTGTATCAATTAAACATACCACAGCTCCAACAGCTACAGCATCTCCTTCTTCTGCTTTAAGCGTAATAATTCCGCTTACTTCTGCTGGAAGCTCTAGTGTCGCTTTGTCGCTATCTACTTCTGCTATAGCTTGATCCTTCTCTACATAATCACCATCTTCGACTAACCATGTTGCAATTTCTACTTCTGTAATAGACTCGCCTGGAGAAGGCACTTTCATTTCTAAAATCATTCTTTTATAATTTTAATGTATCTTAATTTTTTATTCAATATCAAAAACGGCGTTTATAACTCGCTGTTGTCTTCTTTTATCTCTTGTACTAGAACCTGGTGCTGGCACAGAGCTAAATGGCCTAGACATGACTTCTAATTTAACCAAATCCATACGTTGTAACATATGACTCCAAGCACCCATATTTTTTGGTTCTTCTTGTGCCCAAATATATTTTTCAACATTTGGATATCGATTAATAACTTCTTGAATTTTTTTAAGATGAAGTGGAAATAGCTGTTCTATTCTAACTAAAGCGACATCTTCTTTATTTAATTCTTCTCTTTGAGCTAACAAATCATAATAAAATTTACCTGTACAGAAAACTAATTTTTTAACTTCTTTAGTATTTACAGTATCGTCGATAACCTCTTGAAATTCACCATTAGCAAGTTCATTTATAGATGAAACTGCTTTTGGATGACGAAGTAAACTTTTTGGAGTAAATACAATTAGGGGTTTTCTATAATCGCGTTTCATCTGACGACGCAATAAGTGAAAGAAATTTGCTGGTGTAGAACAATCTGCTACAATCATATTATCATCTCCACATAATTGTAAATAACGCTCCATTCGTGCTGAGGAATGCTCAGAACCTTGACCTTCATACCCATGCGGTAATAAAACTACAATGCCGTTTTGAGACTTCCATTTATCTTCTGCTGCAGAAAGATATTGATCGAAAATAATTTGAGCTCCATTACTAAAATCACCAAATTGTGCTTCCCAGATGGTTAATGTATTTGGATTAGCCATCGCATATCCATAATCAAAACCAAGTACACCATATTCAGATAAAAAGGAATTATAAATATCCATTTTACCTTTATTTTCTGGATTTGTATTTAATAAATTGATGCGCTCCTCAGATATTTCATCACGCAAAATAGCGTGTCTGTGACTAAAAGTGCCGCGTTCTACATCTTGCCCAGAAATACGAATATTAAAACCTTCTTCCATTAAACTACCATAAGCTAAAGTTTCGGCCATTCCCCAATCCAATGTATCTGTTTCAAAAACCATTTTAGATCTTCCTTCTAAAATACGCTCGGCTTTGCGTAAAAATTTAACACCCTTGGGTACAGTTGAAACTATTTTAGAAATGTTTTCTAATTTTCCTTTTGAATAGGTAGTGTCATCCTTTTCAAGCATCGCTTCAATTCCTCTTCGTTGAAAATTAGTCCAACGTTCTTGCATAAACTCTCTTACTTTTGAAGATTCAGCCTCTTTAGATTTCTCATATTCTTTTTCTAAAGTCTCTCTAAAATCTTCTACAATTTTATCAGAATAAGCTTTATTAATAGTGTTTTCAGCTATCAGCTTGTCTGAATAAATTTTAAAAGGGTTTTCATGTTTCGCGATATTTTTATATAGTTTAGGCTGAGTAAAACGAGGCTCATCCCCTTCGTTATGCCCGTATTTTCTATAACCTAATAAATCAATATATACATCTTTTTTGTAACGCATTCTATATTCAAGAGCCATTTCTACGGCATGAACAACGGCTTCAGCATCATCAGAATTTACGTGTAATACAGGTGAAAGCGTTACTTTAGCTACATCTGTACAATAGGTGCTTGAACGAGCATCTAAGTAATTAGTAGTGAAACCTATTTGATTATTTACTACAATATGTATGGTACCACCTGTTTTGTATCCATTTAATTGGCTCATTTGAGCAACTTCATAGACGATACCCTGTCCCGCAATAGCTGCATCACCATGGACAATGATTGGAATAATTTTAGAATTATCACCATCATAATCACTATCAATTTTAGCTCGGGTAATACCTTCTGCAACGGATGCCACAGTTTCAAGATGAGATGGATTTGGGACTAAATTCATCTTAATTTTTTTACCATTTTGGTAGGTTTTATCAAGTGTTAATCCTAAGTGGTATTTTACATCGCCATCAATGTTTTCATCTTCAAAATCTTTTCCATCAAACTCGCTAAAAAGCTCATTCATTGGTTTTCTAAATATATTTACCAAAGTACTTAAACGACCTCGATGCGCCATCCC
Organism: Flaviramulus sp.; assembly: GCA_030731745.1. Taxonomy (GTDB): domain Bacteria; phylum Bacteroidota; class Bacteroidia; order Flavobacteriales; family Flavobacteriaceae; genus JANQTJ01. Next base: position 28,070 of record JANQTJ010000017.1, read on the forward strand.
TAAAACGCACTCTTTAATACCATATTTCTCAACAGAATAAAAAAGAACGTTACTTATTGCAGGTATTAAAGACTCCCCTCCTTCCAAAGAAAAACGTTTTTGTCCAACGTATTTTGTTTGTAAAAAGTTTTCAAAATTAACGGCTTGATTTAATTTTGAAAGAATATATTTTTTTGTTTCTGAGGAAAAATTAGGCTGGTTATCATTTTTGTTTAATTGTTCTTGCCACCATTTAATAACCTCAGGATTACGCAAATACATATACTCAACACCAATAGAGCTACAATATATTTTTTCTAAATGTGCTATTATCTCACGTAATGTTTGAGAACCTATACCTAAAATTTCTCCTGCATTAAAAACCATATCTAAATCACTATCTGAAAGATTGAAGTTTTTTATTTCTAAAGTTGGAGAATAACTTCTTCTATCTCGAACAGGATTTGTTTTTGTAAACAAATGTCCTCGCATTCTATAACCATCAATTAACTTAACTACTTGAAATTCTTTTTGAAGATGCTCTGGCATTTGAGTTGAAACACCTTCAATAATTTCACCACTTAAACCATAATTTTCACTACCAAAATCATACCCCTGGAAAAAGGCTCTCCAACTTGGTTCTAAAGAATCTGGGTTTTGTAAATATTGATCATATAAATCAGCGAAATAAGCTGTATGTGCGGCGTTTAAAAAGGAAAATTTATCCATTGTTATTTTTATACTATAACGATTTAGTCAAAATATTTTTCAAAAATACAACTTTTACTAAAATTAGATGTTTCTTTAGCTACATTTATAATGAATAATTCTGATTTTATTCGCTTTAAATCAAGAACTCTTAATTTTTTAACAAAAACTGTTTTCTATGAACTTATTTTTTTGAAAAATTAAAAAAACAGGCATTACCCTTATTATTATTTTGATGGGTTTTCCCAAAGATTTTTTTGAAAATTGAAAAAGCGATTTTTGGAAACAAATTAGATATGGTGGGGTATTGGTTTGAACTTTGGAGATGCTTTTTTAGCGGAACAATTGCTCCAAGTGGCATTTATGAATTCAACAATACTTTAGCTTTAGGTTATAGAAATGGCAATGTGACTTTTGGTATTAGATACCATGTTTTAAATGATGACCAAAAAAGTATACGCATTGACCATTGGATACCTTTTGTTCGATTTTATTTTTAGGTTTGAACCAATATAAACTTGTTAAATCTAACTGTATTTATTTCTAAACCAAACTTTTTGCCACTCACGTTTTAATATCAAAAATGAAACATCTTCTGAAAGCTTTAACAAATCTTCACCATCTAAAGCTTTAACAGCTTTTTCAGGCACATCAATAATGTAAAGTAAGTTTAAGTACTCTGTAAATTTTTCTTGAATGAGTTTATAAATTTTTTCATGGAGTATGAGTTTTAAACTAGATGGTAAAACATCTTCATGAAAATCTAAATTAATATTAGCTAAGAGTAAATCTTTATTTAATTGAAAAATTAATTTTTTATATAATTCCAGCTCATTTGCCGTTTCAACTAATTCATCAAAAGTAGCTGGCAGCTTCATTAAACAGTTCTATTCATTAAACTTTGTCCAAAATCTTTTAATAATTCCTTTTTCTTGCCAGAAATATTTAAGGGTTCTAAAACTTCAAAAGCTTTATTAGTGTAATGTAAAATAGCTGATTTGGTAGCGTCGGCAGATCCAGAAGTTTGAAATAGCTGTTTTGCAATAGTAATTTTACTTACAATTTCTTCTGGATTTATTGAAAATAATTGTTTTAAGGTTAGCCTATCAGATTCATTTGAATACTCTAAAGCTTTTAAGTATAAGTAGGTTTTTTTATTTTCAATAATATCACCACCTACTTGTTTTCCAAAAGTTTTTGGATCACCAAAAGCATCTAGATAATCATCCTGTAATTGAAAAGCTATCCCTAAGTTTCTTCCAAATTCGTATATATTATTTTGATCATCTACAGAAGCTCCAGCCACTATAGCACCCATTTTCATGGCTGCACCAACTAAAACAGCTGTTTTGTATTCAATCATTTTCAAATATTCACCAATGGTAACATCATTTCTGGTTTCAAAGTCAACATCATATTGTTGGCCTTCGCAAACCTCTAAAGCGGTTTTACTAAAGAGTTTAGCTAAAGATTGAAAAGTGTCAGGCTGATAATTCTCAAAAAGTTGATAAGCCATAATTAACATAGCATCACCAGAAAGAATTCCTGTATTAATATCCCATTTTTCATGCACGGTTTCTTGCCCTCTTCTCAGAGGTGCATCATCCATAATATCATCATGAACTAATGAAAAATTATGAAAAACCTCAATGCTTAATGCAGCTGAAAGCGCTTTTTTATAATCACAATCAAAAACCTCAGCAGCCATTAAAGTTAAAACAGGACGTAATCTTTTACCACCCAATTTTAAGATGTATTGTATAGGATTGTAAAGGTTTTTAGGTTCTTTTGTTACCGCATATTCCTCTAGATATGCAACAAAATGGTTTTGATATTCTTCAATTAAAAGCATAAAGCAAAAATAAATTAAAAACCTCAATAAAATTATCTTGAAATAAAATATGTGTTAAATAATTGTAAACTTTGGAAACTTTTTTTGTTTTTAAAGTTTCCTATTGTACATTTGCCTCCATATTATGAGAGAAAAAATTGTACATAAAGCAGCAGAATTATTCCTTAACCTAGGTTTTAAAAGTGTTACTATGGATGATATAGCTACTGAAATTGGAATATCTAAAAAAACAATTTATGCTCATTTTGAAAACAAAACAAAACTAGTTGAAGCAGTTACTTTTGAACTTTTTGAAACTATTTGTGATGGTATTGATTGTATCTGTAATGCTTCAGTTAATCCTATTGAAGAGTTGTATGATATAAAAATGTTTGTAATGCATCATTTAAAAAACGAAAAATCATCACCTCAATTTCAGCTTAAAAAATATTATCCTGAAACCTATGAAATTTTAAAAGGTAAGCAGTTTGAAAAAATGCACGAATCTGTTAAAGAGAGTCTACAAAAAGGAGTAAACACACAATTATTTCGACCTAATATCGATGTAGATTTTATCTCTAGAATGTATTTTAATGGTATGACAGGTATCAAGGACGTTTCCATATTTCCGCAAGAATTATACACCATGGAATATTTAACAGAGAGTTACTTAGAATATCATTTAAGAGCTATTGTAACAGATAAAGGATTACTAATATTAAACAAGTTTATAACGTCAAATCAATCATAAAAATGAAAAATAAATTAATACTATTTTTTAGTTTATTAATTTCTATTACGGGAATTTCCCAGGAAAGGAATCTTAGCTTTTCTTTGCAAGAAGCGATAGATTATGCGATAGAAAATAATAAAAATATTAAAAATGCTGACCTAAATATTTTAGCAGCAGAAAAACAAGTTTGGGAAACTACAGCATTAGGATTACCGCAAATAAACGGTACAATAGATTACCAAAATTATATAAAAACACCCTTTGACATATCAGCTTTAGAACCTGGAGATCCATTTCTATTTCTTTTTCCTAAACATGGTTTAACTCCAAGTATTTCATTATCTCAATTACTTTTTGATGGAGGTTATATAGTAGGTTTACAGTCTAATAAAGTGTTTTTAGAAATCTCTGAAAATGCTAGAGAAAAAACAATCAATGAAGTTGAAACTTCCGTAGTTAGTGCCTATAATAATGTTTTACTTACCAGAGAAAGCATAGAAATTACTAAAAAAAATATAGAAATTCTTCAAAATAATTTGAATGAGACTGTTAAAATATATGAAAATGGATTAGCAGAAGAAGAAGATGTTGAACAACTTCAAATTACACTTTCTAGTTTAGAAATAAACTTAAAAAACTTAGAAACACTTTTCAATATCTCAGAAGGTTATTTAAAGGTATTACTTGGTATCGATTTAAATGAACCAATTGAACTTAAAGACAATCTTGATGATTTAATACTAAAAAACATTTCATTAGAAATTATTAGTGAGGTACATCCTGTTGCTAATAATATTGATTATAAGATAGCAGCAAATGAAGTTGTAAGTACAGGTTTAGAATATAAACTTGAAAAATCTGAAAGCCTTCCAAAGCTAAATGCCTTTGTTAACTCCAGTTATTTAGGATATACTGATGAATTTTCAAACTATTTTACAAGAGAACAGGATTGGCTTTTTACAGTGGTTGGTGGTATAAGCTTGAAGTTTCCAATATTTAGTTCGTTTGGAGGTAAAGCAAAACGTCAGAAAGCAAAAATTCAATGGGACATTTCTAAAAACAATCTCAGTTTGAAAGAAAGTCAACTAGAATTAGAATTCAAAAACACTAAAAACGAATATAATCTAGCAATAGAAACCTACGCTAACAAACAAAAAAACTTAGCGCTAGCGGAGAAAATAGAAAAGAAAAACACTATTAAATTTAAAGAAGGCATAGCTGGAAGCTTTGATTTAAGGCAAGCACAATTACAATTATATTCAAGCCAACAAGAATATTTACAAGCAATGATTGATGTTATTAACAAAAAAGCTGAATTAAAAAACTTATTAAACATTCAAAACTAATAAATATGAAATACATATATACTTTATCATTAGTAACATTACTTTTAACATCTTGTAGTGGTAACAAAAAGAAATCTGTTGAAGCTATTATTGCTTCAGATGATTTGGAATTAATCAGACAAAAGAAATCTGAATTAGATATTTCTGCTCAAGAAATTTCAACGCAACTAAAACAACTAGAGGAAAAAATAAAAGATCTAGACCCACAGGAAAAAATTCCATTAATAACAACTTTTGCAGCAAAAGAAGCTGTTTTTACTCACTTCGTAGAATTACAAGGTAATGTTAACACTAAACAAAATTTATTAATCTATCCAGAATTTTCTGGAGTATTATCTAATGTTTATGTAATAGAAGGACAAAAAGTTAATAAAGGACAAGTTTTAGCAAAAATTGATGATGGTGGTTTAAACCAACAATTAGCTCAGTTAAAAATTCAAACCAATTTAGCAAAAACAACTTTTGAGCGTCAAGAACGCCTTTGGAATCAAAAAATAGGTAGCGAAATTCAATTTTTACAAGCAAAATCTAGTTACGAAGCCCAACAACAAGCCGTAAATCAACTCGAACAACAAGTAGCAAAAACTTTAGTTCGTGCACCTTTTAATGGGACCATAGATGATGTGATTACAGATCAAGGCTCTGTAGTAGGTCCGGGGCAATCACAATTATTCAGAATTGTAAACCTAGATGATATGTTTATAGAAACTGAAGTCCCAGAGCTTTATGTTTCAGACATAAAAAAAGGTAAAGAGGTACAAGTCTCGTTTCCAGTTTTAGGAAAAGAAATAAATGCAATAGTGCGTCAATCCAGTAATTTTATAAATCCTGCTAATAGAACTTTTAAAGTTGAAGTAGGCATTCCAAATAAAGATAAATCTGTAAAGCCTAACCTTACGGCAAAACTTAAAATTAATGACTACACTAATCATAACGCTATTTTAATTCCACAAAGTATTATTTCTGAAAATGCAGAAGGCCAACAATATGTGTATACAATTATTAATAAAACTGGAGATAAAGCAACTGTAAAACGTGAAATTATTGAAACAGGAAGAACACAAGGAGACTATATTGAAGTCTTATCTGGCATAAAAAATGGTGAAGAAATTATTGATGAAGGAGCTCGTAGTGTTAAAGAAGGGCAAGAAGTTAAAATTCTAATTATTGTTGCCAACTAATTTTAAACATTAAAACTAATGACTAAAAATAAAAAACAAAAACAAGTAGATAAAGAATTTGGTTTATCATCTTGGGCTATAAACAATAAAACAACGATGTATGTTTTAATAGCAGTCATACTCTTTTTAGGTGCTGGTGCTTATTTTAATATGCCTCGAGAAAATTTCCCTGAAATAAAAGAAACAAAAATTTATATAAGTTCCATTTATCCAGGAAATACAGCAGAGGATATTGAGAAACTGATTACTGACCCAATTGAAGATAAACTTAAAACAGTAAGTAATGTTGTTGAAATTACATCTACATCACAAGAAGATTACTCGATAGTAATTGTTGAATTTGATGAAAACATATCAGTTGAAGCTGCAAAACAAAAAGTAAAAGACGAAGTAGATTCTGAAACATCAGGCGAAGACTGGCCAACATTTAATGGGGCCAAAGTGGAGCCAAATGTATTCGATTTAAGCATGTCTGAAGAAATTCCAATTCTTAATATCAATATTTCTGGAGATTATCCTGTTGATAAACTTAAAGAATACGGAGAGTATCTTGAAGATCAAATAGAAAGTTTACAAGAAATTAAGCAAGTAGATATTAGAGGTGCCCAAGAAAAAGAAGTAGAAGTCGCTGTTGATATTTATAAAATGATGGCAGCTCAAGTAAGTTTTGATGATATTATTAATACGATTAGTAGAGAAAACATGACGATGTCTGCTGGTAATTTAATTACTAGTGGCCAACGCAGAACCATACGTATATTAGGCGAAATCGAAAACCCAAGCGAACTTGATAACTTTGTTGTAAAATCCGAAAGAGGTAATCCTATTTACTTAAGAGATGTAGCCAAAGTAACTTTTAAGGATGAAGACAAAACAACATATGCTAGAGAATTTGGAGAACCTGTAGTAATGCTTGATGTAAAAAAACGTGCAGGTAAAAACATGGTAGCAGCCGCAGAACAAATCCAAGAAATTGTTAAAACGGCTATTAAAAATGTGTTTCCTCCAGATTTAAAAGTTACCATTGCCAACGATCAATCTTCAAAAACTATTGGTCAGGTTGATGATTTAGTAAACAATATCATATTTGGTATAATTCTAGTAGTCACTGTTTTAATGTTCTTTTTAGGATTCAAAAACGCTTTATTTGTTGGTTTTGCTATTCCTATGTCTATGTTCATGTCTTTGATGATTTTAAATTATTTGGGCTATACAATGAATACCATGATTCTTTTCGGTTTAATCATGGGATTAGGCATGCTAGTAGATAATGGTATTGTTGTAGTAGAAAATGTATATAGACTTATGGAGGATGAAGGCATGGGTAGGATTGAAGCCGCTAAAAAAGGGATTGGAGAAATAGCATTTCCAATCATTATATCTACTGCAACAACTGTTGCTGCCTTTGTTCCTCTTGGTTTATGGCCGGGAGTTATGGGACAATTCATGATATATTTTCCAATAACACTATCTGTAGTTTTAGGCTCCTCATTATTTGTTGCCATTTTCTTTAATTCTGTAATGGTTTCTCAGTTCATGACACTTGAAGATAAAAATATGCCTTTAAAACAGATTATTAAAATTTCAATCATAATGTCATCTATTGGTATTTTAATTTTTGCTTTTGGTGGAAATTATAGAGGCCTAGGTACTTTAATGGTGGTAACAGTTTGTTTATTATGGATTTATAGATTGTTTCTAAGAAAATGGTCAAATAATTTCCAAAATAAAACCTTACCTCGCTTGGAGAATTTTTATGAAAAATCACTAAGAACCTCATTAAGCGGAAAAAAACCTGCAATAATAACAATTGGCACAGTTGTTTTACTTATTATAGCCTTTATGGGATTCGGTGCTTCAATAGGAAGTCAACGTACCAAAGTAGAATTTTTCCCAGATAATACACCTAATCAAATTATTGTTTATATCGAATATCCTGAAGGTACCGATATTAAGAAAACTAATGCAATTACAAAAGATATTGAAAAACGGGTTTATCATATTTTAAACGACACTGCTTACATAGATGGAGAATTCAATTTTTTAACAGAAAGTGCTGTTTCACAAGTTGGAGAAGGTGCAGGAAACCCTCAAACAGATGGAGGTTCAGCTGCTGAAATGCCTCATCGAGGAAAAATTACAGCAACCATGCGTGAATATAAGTTCAGAAAAGGATCTGACAGTAATGTGCTTCTAAAAAAAATACAAGAAGCCTTAAAAGACATATACCCTGGTGTTGCCATATCTGTAGAAAAAGACGCGGTTGGTCCTCCAGCTGGTTATCCCATAAATGTTGAATTAGAAGGGGAAGATTATTCCGAGTTAATTATTACTGCTGAAAAAATGCGAGATTTTATTAACACTAAAAATATTCAAGGTATTGATGAGTTAAAGATTGATGTGAATAAATCAAAACCATCAATGCAAGTTCATGTAGATAGAAAAAAAGCAGGAGAATTAGGTGTCACTTCAGGTCAAGTTGGTCAACAATTAAGAAATTCTATATTTGGAGCTAAAGCCGGTATTTATAAAAAAGATGGTGAGGATTATGATATTTATGTTCGATTTAATGAGGAAAATAGATATAACACCAGTGCTATTTTTAATCAAAAAATAACATTTAGAGATATGGCAACTGGTCAAATAAAAGAAATTCCTGTTTCTGCAGTTGCTAAACAAAATAACAACTCTGGTTTTAGTGCAATCAAACATAAAGATGTAAAACGAGTTGTAACACTATACTCAGCATTAGCACCCGGATATACGGATGCTGGTGCAATTGTATCTCAAATTAAAAATGAGATGCAAAGCTTTACTGAAAAACCAAGTAACGTAAAAGTTGACTATACGGGACAAATAGAAGAACAAAATAAGCAAATGGCCTTTTTAATGGGTGCCTTTTTTACAGGTTTAGGTTTAATTTTCTTCATTTTAATATTCCAATTTAACTCTATTTCTAAACCAGGTATTATTATGTTAGCTATATTCTTAAGCTTAATAGGTGTATTTGGTGGTATAGTAGCAACTGGAAGTTCATTTGTAATCATGATGACTATGATGGGCATTATTTCCCTAGCAGGAATTGTAGTTAATAATGGCGTTGTACTTTTAGATTATACACAACTTTTAATTGATAGAAAAAAGGTTGAACATAACTTAGAGGATAACCAATATATTGAAAATGATGAACTTTTAGAGGCTATTGTAAAAGGTGGAAAAGCACGTTTACGTCCTGTATTATTAACTGCCATAACTACTATTTTAGGGTTAATTCCACTAGCAACAGGTTTAAATATCAACTTCTTTACATTATTTAGTGAATTTGATCCTAATATTTATATGGGTGGTGACAACGTGATTTTCTGGGGACCATTAGCTTGGACCGTAATTTACGGATTATTTGTAGCTACCTTCTTAACACTTATTGTAGTCCCCATTCTATTTTATTTAGTTACTAAATTTAAAATGTGGTTATATAGAGACAGCATAAGTATTGATAAAAAATTAGTTACTCAAGATTAAATTGTTTACTAATTAAATAAAAAAAGCCTCAACAATTGTTGAGGCTTGTCCGCTATTAATCATCCTAAAAACAACTATGCGAATTGGGCTGCATCAATTTTAATATTAACTTTTTGAGTATTCATAATTTTATGCTTATGAGCACCTTTCCAATTCAGATTTTTACCATAATTATAAACGCCATTTTTATCTAAAGGATCCATTACCATTAAATAAATCCACTCGTTATCAAGTAAATTTTTCAGATGTTCATTTCTTAAAAGGATTTCAGTTACCCTAGTTAAAGGTGCTTGTATCATAACCGATAACCTTAAAGGTTGATGGTACATTTCTGAATCTGAACTCATTAATGATTGTAATGGAAGTCCTATTTTTACATCACCTCCATTACCTTGAACCACTCCAAACTTACCAGTAACATTATGTGTTATTTTAGTGCCGCTACCAAAAACTTGGTTATCAACAGTAGAAAAATAATAGTGGTTGTTAATCCACTGAGTGACCACCATTGGTCCTTGCATAATACCTTCTAATGCTTTACCACTTTCATCCATTTCCCAATTATAAGAATGTAAAAAACAACGCCCTTCTAAGTTATTGTTTTTAGTCAACTCTCTTGGGCCAACTATAAAACCTGCATTTTTAGCTAAGCCCCATTCTGGTCTTGTTTCACCCCAATTGTTAGCCTTCTTTTGAGCCAAAGCCACACTATTTATTTCAGCTCCTAATCGTTCCTTTGTGGCTGTTTGTTGAGCTTGTAATAAATCAAATTTTAATTTTTCTAAAGCTTCCTTTTGAGTATTCGAAACCTCAGAATCAAATATTACAATTTCATCTGTTGTTGTATTGTGTTCTGCTCCAATAAAAATTGTATTCTTAGGAATTTCAATATGATGATGTTCTTTTAGAGCTTGTTTTACAGCTTTCATATTGGCTAACTTAGCTAACATTCTTGCATTATGTCTTCCTGGACTTGCAGCACATGCGCCACAATCCAAACTAGAACCAAAAGGATTGTTTACTGAGTGACTTCCATGACCTACAAACAACACTAAAGGTGCAAAATTTCTCCATCCCAATAAGTCAAAAGCAGATTTTACAATAGCAACTTTTTCTTCCAAAGGAATATTTAGATTGTTATGATTATTTGAACGGATCTTTTCAATTTGAGGCTCGCAAATAGATTCAAAATCTGGTGCATTCTTTTTATTAAGTCTATAAAAATAAGCGGGTTTCAGTGTTCTTGCTATTAAAGACATCCCATAAAAAATTCCAGAACCTTCAACATAACCAAAAGCAGAAGGTAACATATTTTTCATTCTTTTCAAAAAATAATTTTTGAACTTTTCGACTTCATTTTTTTGTTTATTAGCTTCAACTTCATTTAATTTATTCTCTTGAGCAACTTCTGTTACATGATAACTTGAGTTTAAAATTGGTGGGCAAGATTTTCGAATTAATCCATCGTTTAAATTTTCGTAATCCATTGCAATTCCAAAAAATCCAGCATAACCAAAAGTTTCGTAATTTCCTTTGTTTTCAATATTTCTTCGGATAAGTTCAGATCTGGTATCTATACAAAAAACCAATTGAGCATCTGAAATATTTGTTTGGTTTTTTAAACTGCTTGTTTCTATCTGTTTTGTTTCTAATTGGTTTACAAGCTTATTTTGCCAACTTTTTTCCCATGCTTTAAGAAAAGTAAGTTGAAGTTTAGTAATAGCCGTATTTGTTAACTCATTATCGTTTTTAGGAAAAATTTCAGCTTTTATTTTTTGGGCAACCCAAAGTCTTACCGCTAAATAATCTTGTAATGTTATAGGGTAAGCTTGTTGCCATTCAGAGTTTGAATTACTACGATAATTTATATATCCGGTCCATCCAGGTAAAGCGGCTAAATGAGCTATAAAGATTTTTGTGTAATCTGCTTTAGAATAATTTTTTAATAACTCATCCAAAGCTTCAGTACTAGTTTTTGGAATATCGTTAATATGCAGTTTTGGTATATCATTATCATAAGCTGCAAGCTTTCTCCAAGCCTTATAAAATCCCTGATTTTTATTTGGCATTTCCCATTCTGCTAATCCTTCATCTATAAAAGCAGATAACCATTTTGCCATAATTAAGTCTAATTCATGATTCTTGTTTTTATATAGACCTGTTTTGAACGATTCCATTTCATTTAAATAATACTCTGGAGATTCTGAAAGTTGATACTCTTCAAGCAACTTTAAAAGTTGATTTTTATCAATATCTCCTTTTTCCCAAGCTTGACGATAAAGAGAAGTTTCAGGAAACATCTTTGCATTAAGATGCTTTCCAGCATGTTTTATTGCTATTTCAAAAGGCATTTGTTCGTATCCTGATAAAGGATTAGAGGTTACAAAAGAATATAATGGCCATGTTTTACCTATTACTTGAGACGCCTCCTTTATACTATTTTTAATATTTAAATTAATCATAATTACTTTGATTTATACATTAAAACAGTTTTTTTACTTGGTTGAGATATGTTAAGTAATTTTACATATAACCACGGATATTTGCGATAAATTCCTAATTTCATTACGAAAAAACCTACTAAGAAAACAGCTCCAAATACTATTTGTATAGCAGATAGAGATAATGGCTCAGCCACCATTGGCATATCGCTCATTAAAACTGTTACAGCGTTATACATAAAAGCATAAGTTGCTATACCTACTAAAAATAATGCTGGTGGTAAAAATGCTTTTTGAAAAACACTCAAACTTTGCTCTTTTACAATATTATAAGTTACTTGTCCAACAGTAATTGCTACTATTAAAGTTAAAAAAACACCACTATTTAAATCTGTTCCTTTTCCTGTTAAGTAATTAAAAAGAAAAGCACCCATCAATCCAAATAAAACAACTACTAAAGCTTGCATTGGTTTTATTGTAATGTTAGGGTTTTTTTGAGGTTTTATTAATTCTATTTGTTCTCCTGAAGATAAAAATAGATATGCTTTGTAAAATCCATGAAGAATTAAATGAACCACCGCGGCATTAAAAAACCCCAGACCGCATTGCATAATCATAAAACCCATTTGAGCAATAGTAGAGCATGCTAGTTTTTGTTTTACATTTACTTGCAAAAGTTTAGTGAATTGAGCTATTACAGCTGTTAAACCTCCAATTATGAATAAAATTATTAATGTATTTGATGCAAATAAAACTGTTGAGAATAATGCCAATAAAATACCCGAGCCGTTTACAAATCCTGCATGCATTAATGCAGAAGCTGGCGTAGGCGAGGTCATGGCAGATAACAACCACCTGTGAAAAGGATAAATAGCTGACTGAATTATGGCTGCTATTATAATGGATAAAGCAGATATTAAGGTAATATGTTTTGGTAAATCATCAACTTTATCAATAATATTATTTAAGGTAAAAATATCTAGTTGAAATGCTAAAATCAATAATCCAAGGCTTAGAAAAAAAGTGCCTACAAGAAAATATTTAAAGGCAAATTTAGAAGCTTCTTGTGCTTCGCCCCATTTAGAATCTACACCAATAAGCCTTGACATAAAAAATCCCATAAAAAACCATGTGGCAATTAAAAGTGCTATATGATTAGACATTACAAATAATAATATCGACAGAGTGAAGCCTATACTTATCAATGAAAATTTAGTTTGATATTTAAACCCTTCCAAATAGTTGAAGCTATAACTTCTTATTAGAGCACTAAAAAAGCTTACTACAGTCCAAATAAGAATTGTAAATCCGTTTATTTTAATTATCCTTTCATATTCCCAACTAGGAATATTTTTAAAATTTAATATTAAAAAAATAAGATTCGCTGCAAAAAAAAGCCAAAGTATAGCTGTAATTCCCTTGCTAACAAATTTTAAATTACTATTTTTTACTGTCATCATTAAGTTTTAAAAAAATTAAGTTTATTAGAAGTTTTTCTTTGCGCTTTACAGCGCATTCTTGCAATAAATACAATTGTTAAAATAAAGCTGCATACTAATATTTTATCCAAAAAGACAGAATCTTGAATGTATGCAAATATTATAAACATCAATAGAAATAACATACCCATAATCGGCAGTACTATAGATTTTAGTGTTTGCATTTGTTTATTATTTATTGTTGTCTGCAAGAGTGATTTCTAAAACACCATTAATTTTCAAATTACTATTTAGTTTTCTTGAGTTATTTATAAACTCTTTAGCAATTTGCTTTTCTTTTTCAAGTTGTGAAATACGATTATCTAATTCGTCTGAATTGCATTTGTGATTGCCTTCCCATTGTTGAAGTCTTTGGATTTTATGAAAATTAATTTTTTCATCTATTAAAGCCATTATTACATGTGAGGCTTCTGATGGTGTAAACTCTCCTTTTACCAATTGGATTTTTTGTTTAGTTGTTTGAGATGTCATTAATTCTTGTGTTTCCATTGTAAGTTTTTTAATGAGTTAGAAAAATATTCACTGCAAATATTAAACATATTATCCATTAGAATTTATTTATATTTATTATGTAATATATAAATAATATTAATGTTTAGGTTTTTAAAATACTATAAGGAAAGTTTGAATTCAACTAGATTTCAGTATATTAATTTGGATATACAGAAACAATAAACTGAAATGATTTGTTTAAAATTGAAAATTAACCCATGAATTTTCAATATTTATATTTTAATTAATTATCCCATTAAAAAAAATAACTTATGAATTCAAACTCTATTGTATTTGATTAAATTTGCACAACAAAATTTTACTATGTACAGAAGTCATACTTGCGGAGAATTAACAGCATCACAAATAAACACAGAAGTAACCTTAGCAGGTTGGGTTCAAAAATCAAGAGATAAGGGTTTTATTGTTTGGATAGATTTACGCGACCGTTATGGTATTACCCAATTGGTTTTTGATGAAGAAAGAACATCTAAAACACTGATTGAGCAAGCACAAAACCTTGGGCGTGAATTTGTAATTCAAGTTAAAGGCGTTGTGATTGAACGTGCTTCAAAAAATCCCAATATGCCAACTGGTGATATTGAAATCCTAGTTTCAGAATTAAACATTCTTAATGAATCTCTTTTACCGCCTTTCACAATTGAGGATAAAACTGATGGTGGTGAAGATATTAGAATGAAATATAGATATTTAGATATCCGAAGAAACCCAGTGAAAAACAGTTTGATTTTTAGGCATAAAGTAACTCAAGAAGTTAGAAACTATTTATCTAAAGAAGGTTTTATAGAAGTTGAAACTCCGTATTTAATAAAATCAACTCCAGAAGGTGCTCGCGATTTTGTTGTCCCTTCTCGAATGAACGAAGGACAATTTTACGCACTACCTCAATCACCTCAAACTTTTAAGCAACTCCTTATGGTAGGTGGTATGGATAAATACTTTCAAATTGTAAAATGTTTCAGAGATGAAGATTTACGTGCTGATAGACAACCAGAGTTCACTCAAATAGACTGTGAAATGGCTTTTATTGAGCAAGAAGATATATTAAATGCTTTTGAAGGATTGACGCGTCATTTATTAAAAGAAGTAAACGGTGTTGAAATCGATAAATTTCCAAGAATGCTTTATGATGATGCCATGAAAAAATATGGTAATGATAAACCAGACATTCGTTTTGGAATGGAGTTTGGTGAACTTAATGCCGTTACACAACATAAAGCTTTTGGCGTTTTTAATAGCGCAGAATTGGTAGTTGGTATTGCTGTTCCTGGGGGAAACGCTTATACCCGTAAAGAAATAGACCAATTAATTGAATGGCTAAAACGACCTCAAATTGGTGCTTTAGGAATGGTTTATTGCCGTTGTAACGAGGATGGAACTCACAAATCTTCAGTCGATAAGTTCTATGAAGAAACCGATTTAGTAAAATGGGCAGAAATTACAGGTGCAAAAGCTGGTGATTTAATTTGTGTGCTTTCTGGAGCAACTCATAAAGTTAGAACACAATTAAGCGCCTTACGCATGGAATTAGCTGAGCGTTTGAGCCTAAGAAACCCCAAAGAGTTTGCACCACTTTGGGTAATGGATTTCCCACTTTTAGAATGGGATGAAGATACAGAACGTTATCATGCCATGCACCATCCATTTACATCTCCAAAGCCAGGGCAATTAGAATTATTAAAAACTAATCCTGGAAAAGTTAAAGCTAATGCATACGATTTAGTATTAAATGGCAATGAAATTGGTGGCGGATCCATACGTATTCATGACAAAGAAACTCAGTCTTTAATGTTTGATTATTTGGGATTTACACCCGAAGAAGCTAAAACTCAATTTGGATTTTTAATGGATGCCTTTCAATACGGTGCTCCACCTCATGGAGGCTTGGCTTTTGGATTGGATAGACTGGTTGCTATTTTAGGCGGGCAAGAAACAATAAGAGACTTTATTGCATTTCCAAAAAATAATTCTGGGCGTGATGTAATGATTGATGCACCTGCACCAATTGATGATAAACAACTAGAAGAATTGAGCTTAAAGCTTAATTTAAAATCATAAAAATCAAATCCTGCTATGAGCAGGATTTTTTAGTAACTTTATAATATGCCTTTTAACTTTAAAAGTCTGTTACGCAAATTTTTAATTTGGAAATATAAACATATTTCTGAAAGGAATTTTATATATGCACTCAGTATATTGGTTGGTTTTCTTGCTGGTATAGGCACTGTTACCTTAAAAAACATAACACATTATATAAGACTACTTTTTGAATTAAGCTTTTTAAAAAATTATCAAAATTCATTGTATTTTATTTTTCCAATTATTGGGCTTCTTTTAGTTTATATAATTAAGCAAGTTTGGTTAAAAAAACACATTGGACATGGTATTTCTTCAACTCTTTATGCCATTTCAAAACTAAATGGTATTATCCCAAGATACAATATTTATGCAGCCTTAATTACAGCGCCTCTAACTGTTGGGTTTGGTGGTTCTGTTGGTTTACAAGGTCCAGCTGTAAGTGTAGGATCTGCCTTAGGTTCAAATGCTGCTCGTTTGTTTCACATGAACACCAAAACGAGAATGCTTCTAATTGGTTGTGCTTCTGCCGGCGCTATGGCTTCCATGTTTAAAGCGCCAATAGCAGCCATCATTTTCGCAATAGAAATTTTTAGTTTAGATATAGCTTTTACATCATTAGTTCCCCTTTTATTAGCCTCTGTATCTGCTGTTTTAACATCATATATGTTTTTAGGAACAGAAGTGTTATTAAGGTTTGAATTAACAGATAAATTTCAAGTAAATGATATTGTATTCTATGCTATTCTTGGTATAGTTACGGGGCTTGCTTCTGTATATTTTTCCAAAGTTTTTTTTGGTATTACTAACTTTTTTAAAAAATTTGAAAGTAGAGCAAAACGCCTATTAATGGGGGGATTAGCTATAGGTACCATGTTATATTTTATACCACCACTTTACGGTGAGGGTTATGGTATTATGAATAATTTACTTAAAGGCGACCATTTAGCAGCTATTGGTTTAACTCCTTTTAACTTAGATTTATCAAACATTTGGATTGTAATTGGTTTATTATTAGGCATCGCTATTTTTAAGGCCATTGCCATGACTACTACTTTTGGAGCTGGCGGTGTTGGAGGAGTTTTTGTACCTACATTAGTGATGGGAAGCGCTATTGGCAATGCCTTTGCTAAAATAATTAATAACATTGGTTTAGATTTTCAAGTTTCTGAATCAAATTTTACACTTATCGGGATGACTGGCTTGATGGCAGGTGTTTTACATGCTCCATTAACAGCTATCTTCTTAATTGCTGAAATTACTGGCGGGTATGAATTGTTTATTCCTTTAATGATAGTTTCTGCTATATCATTCGCTATAACAAAATACTACATTTCTCATTCCATTTATACACTTAAACTTGCAGAGCGAGGAGAACTTATGACGCACGATAAAGATCAAAATGTGCTTATGGTTTTAGATATTGATAAAGTTATTGAGACCAATTTTATTGTGTTAAAACCTGATATGAATCTTGGTGATATTTTAACAAAAGCGGTAGCAAAATCTTCAAGAAACCACTTCCCTGTTGTTAACAATAATGATGAGTTTCTGGGAGTTATACGTTTAGATGATATAAGGCATATGATGTTTGATTCAGATTTATATAACAAGGTTGACGCCTCCAGTTTGATGCATGCTGATGCTGGAATTATTAATTATGACGAAGATTCTATGAACGACATCATGAATATTTTTAAATCCAGCGGTGCTTGGAATTTACCTGTTATTAAAAATGGTAAATATTACGGTTATATCTCTAAATCTAAATTGCTAACAGCGTACAGACAGCAATTAATTAATTTCACCAAATAGTTTTAAAGATCATTAATTATGAAATATGTTATATTAATATTAACCATAGCCGCATTTGTAAGCATTGCTTTAGGTTTTTATTTAGAGGTTGACTATGCTCAAAAACTAGTTGGTTTTGGAGTCTTGGGTTTATTTTTGTTAGTCTTTCCCTTATTTTCATATCACCGATGGAAAGATAAAGACGTAAAAGATTATATGCTAACTAAAGAAAATTTAGATAAAATGCGTGAAAACCAAAAAGATAAAAAGTATTAATTCAAATAACTAAAAATGAAAAGATATTAATTTGAATTAAATATCACTTTCAAGTCAGTTTTTGATATTTTAACTAAACAAAAAGGTTGCGTCATTATAGCATTTGCGATACCTTTGGGAGATAAATAAGTTGTATTTATCAAAATATTTTCAGAGTCATTAACAATATTTAAATTTAAACTATAACCTCCACTACCCCTTACCTTATCAAAAACTGCAATCACATTAAATAAAGAAAAATCTATATTGGTTTCTAAAAAACTATTAGAAACTTTATTTATAGAATCCATTTTAATTAATAAATCATTCCAATCCTTTTGGTTTGAAATAATTAAATTTTGTTCAACAATACCTTCAGAACCCGATCCATAAAGATTACCTTTAGCTATTAGAACAGATTCTACTTTCTCCATTTTTGAATGCTTTTCTTGTGCTTTACAGCTAAATAAAATTAGGAATGATAAAATAACTAATGTTGTTGTTTTTATAATCATAGAATCTTTTTTATTTGCATATATTTATCAATCTCATACTATCTTTCAGTAGTTTAAAAGAATTAATTTAAATTTCGCTTTTCAATAAAAAAACGTTTAAGGAGTGCTGAAGCTTCTTCTTCTAAAATACCTCCTCTAATAGTTGTTTTTGGATGTAATTTTGTGTTTAAATTAATACAACCTCGTTCGGTATCTCTTGCGCCATAAACAATATTAGAAATCTGACTCCAGTACAATGCACCAGCACACATTTGACAAGGTTCTAATGTTACATATAACGTACATTTTTGAAGATACTTACCTCCTAAAAAATTAGCAGCAGCAGTAATAGCTTGCATTTCGGCGTGTGCTGTAACATCGGTTAAAGTTTCTGTTAAATTATGACATCTTGCAATTATTTTATTATCAATAACTATAACTGCTCCAACAGGAATCTCTCCTTTTTCAAAAGCTAACTCAGCTTCCTGAATAGCTTTTTTCATAAAGTAAATATCATCAAAAGGTTGTATCATGATAGCAAAAATACAAATTCATTCTCGTACTTTTGCAATGTGCAAAAATCGATTTTAAATCATATAAACTCACCCAAAGAGTTACGTCTTTTAAACCAAAAAGACTTACCTCAACTTGCAAAAGAATTACGTGATTTTATAATCAATATTGTTGCTACAAAAGAAGGACACTTAGGTGCTAGTTTAGGCGTGATTGAACTTACTATAGCATTGCATTATGTCTTTAACACCCCTGAAGACCAACTCATTTGGGATGTTGGACATCAAGCTTATGCGCATAAAATTTTAACTGGTAGGAAAGAAATTTTCCATACCAACCGCCAACTTGGTGGTATTAGTGGTTTTCCAAAACGTAGTGAAAGTGAATACGATACTTTTGGTGTTGGTCATGCATCAACATCTATTTCGGCTGCTTTAGGAATGGCTATTGCATCAAAATTAAAAGGAGATTTTGACAAACAACATATTGCTGTTATTGGAGACGCTAGTATTGCAGGAGGGATGGCTTTTGAGGGTTTAAACCATGCTGGGGTTACAGATGCCAATTTATTAGTTATTTTAAATGATAATGCTATTGGAATAGACCCAAGCGTTGGTGCTTTAAAAGCCTATTTAACCCATGTAAAAAAAGGAACTCAAAAACGAAATAATATAATTGAAGCTTTAAATTTTGATTATTCTGGTCCAATTGACGGGCACGATATTGATAAAATTATTTTAGAACTTGAAAGACTGAAAACAGTAAAAGGCCCTAAATTTTTACATGTTATTACAACAAAAGGTAAAGGACTTAAACAAGCCGAAGAAAATCAAGTAACATATCATGCTCCTGGTAAGTTCGATTCTAAAACTGGAGATTTAATTGCTAAGTCTACCAATGAACAGCCTCCAAAATACCAAGATGTTTTTGGATATACCATACTTGAATTAGCTAAATCAAATAAAAATATCGTAGGTATAACACCTGCAATGCCTACAGGTAGTTCGTTAAAATATATGATGGATACAATGCCAGATAGAGCTTTTGACGTTGGTATTGCTGAGCAACATGCTGTAACTTTAGCTGCAGGTATGGCAACTCAAGGTTTAATACCATTTTGCAATATTTACTCTACATTTTTACAACGTGCTTACGATCAAATTATTCATGATGTAGCCTTACAAAAACTACCTGTTGTTTTTTGTTTAGACCGTGCTGGTTTAGTTGGTGAAGATGGTGCCACACACCATGGCGTTTTTGATTTAAGCTATTTAAGATGCATACCTAATCTCATCATTTTTGCACCAAGAAATGAGGTGGAATTACGTAACATCATGTACACGTCTCAAATTGGTTTAACCAATCCTATCGCGATTAGATACCCGCGGGGAAGCGGCACTACTTTAAACTGGAAACTCCCTTTTGAAAAAATAGAAATTGGAAAAGGAATACAACTTAAAAAAGGTAAAAAAATAGCTGTTTTAAGTATAGGCACGATAGCTAAAAACATAACCGAGGCTATTTTTAATTCAGATATTTCTCATTTTGATATGCGTTTTGTAAAACCATTAGATGAAAAATTACTTCATAATATTTTAAAAACTCACGATACTATTTTTACTGTTGAAGACCATAGTATTAAAGGTGGTTTTGGTAGTGCTGTATTAGAATTTGCAGCAAATCATAAATACAAAAATATGATTAAAACACTTGGTATTCCTGATGAATTTATAGACCATGGTAGTCTTGATGAACTACAAAAATCTATTGGTTTAGATATTAATGGTTTAAAAAAAACATTTAGTCTAGAGATTTAAACAAATTGAAATCAGAATCTTGGATTTATCAGAAAAAAACGATAAATTCGTTTAACTTCAATTGAAATTAATTTGATTACAATATTTTTAATAGTAGACAGTGAAATTTGATATTGATAATATAACAGATTTTATTTGGGGAATAGATCAAAATTATTGTATTCTATACATAAACAATAGTTTTCATAATCACTTTCATGATTTTTATGGTATAGATTTAAAACAAGGTGATAATATCTTAAAATTCTTACCTTTTGAAACTGCTTCTATTTGGAAAACTAGATATAACAAATCCCTTAAAGGATTGCCTCTAAGTTTCGATGAATCTTATACTTATAAAAACAATAGATTAGTCTACTTACATACCTCATTTACTCCAATATTATTCAATAATAACATAACAGGTGTAACCTGCTCTTGTAGAGATATTACAAAGAATAAACTAAATGAAATAGAATTAGAAAAATATAGTTTATTACTGAAATCCAGTTTAGAGAGTCAAAAAGACACTATTTTATTCTCAATTGATAATAATTTTAACTACTTATATTTCAATTCTGCACATATAGACGTTATGAAATATGCTTACAATGCAGATATTCGTATCGGGACTAGTGTATTAGACTATATGAGTAACAAGGAAGACAGGGATGCAGCATTAGAAAATTATACGCGAGCACTCAACGGAGAATCTCATTCTAATGTGCGTGTTTTTGGCGATCAAAATAAAGAATATTACGAGAGTTATTTTAACCCAATAAAAAACGATGCTAACCAAATAGTTGGTGTAACAGCTTTAGCCAGAAATATTACAGAACGCATACTAAAGGAAGAAGCATTAAAAAAATCTGAAAAATCTTTAAAGGAGGCCAATCTTACAAAAGACAAATTCTTTTCAATCATTGCTCATGATTTAAAAGCTCCCTTTTATTCCCTTATAGGATTTAGTGGGGTATTAATTGAAGAAATTGAAAAAAAAAATTTTGAGAATATTCATGAATATGCTAAGTATATTAAAGAGGTATCTAACCAATCTTTCTCTCTTTTAAATAATCTTCTAGAATGGTCTTTATCACAAAAAGGAAGCCTACAATTTAATCTTGAATTAATTAATCTAAACGATTTTTTAACTGATTTAATTAACTATCTGAATAACATCTCTTCAGTAAAAAAAATCACCATACATTATGATATTAAAGAAAATTTGAAGATAATGGTAGATAAAAATATGATGACCACTATCATTAGAAATCTAGTTTCCAATGGTGTTAAGTATACTCCAGAAGGAGGTCAGATTAAAATTTCAGCAGCTTCAACCCCAAAAGAAACAACAATATCTGTAACTGACACAGGTATTGGAATAAAACCAGAAAATTTAAATAAACTTTTTAAAATTGAAGAAACAATAAGCACACTAGGTACTGAAAATGAAAAGGGCACAGGACTAGGGCTAATACTTTGTTATGATTTTGTAAAAAAACACAATGGTAAAATTTGGGCTGAAAGTGAATTTGGAAATGGTAGTAAATTTTCTTTCACAATTCCTTTTATTTAAATATAGTTAAACTTCAAAACTCTAAAAATTTATCCCTTTTATCTTTTTGTAATCCAAAATAGCTTTACTATCAGAAAGCAGAGACACATAATAACAAATACTTGATAAACGGTTATATAAACTATCATCTTGATTTTTAATAGTTTTAGGCAACCCTTTTAAAATAAGCTTATCGTAATTTGAAGCAGTATTATTGTAACAATTATTTATGGCATTAGTGTAGGTTTTTAACAAAGTATTTATAACACCGTAACCTGCAATTTCTTTATCGATAACTTCTGCTGATTGGTAAATATTTTCGATACTAATTTTAATGATATCATTTATTTGGGCTTCGTATTTACTTTTATCAAGTAACGCACAATTAAAATCACCATTTAAAATAGCTTCTTCATTTTTCATAAAAATATCAACAGCTTCATCAATAAGAGTTCCTATGGCTAAAGCACGTAAATAACTTACACGGTCTTGCTTGTTTGTAAGGGCGTAATAGTTTTTAGTTTTAATTTTATCTCTTACAATGTTTATAAGGTATTCTAGAGCAAACTCTTCTTGTATTAGTCCAAGATTGATACCGTCTTCAAAATCAATGATGGTGTAACAAATATCATCAGCTGCTTCTACTAAATAAGCTAACGGATGTCTTGAAAAACTAATGTCTTTATTGCTTCGCTGAAATAAACCTAACTCGTTGGCAACATCTATAAAACCTTGTTTTTCACTTTGAAAAAATCCATATTTTTTATCGACAATATGGCTTGATGGTTTTTTAGGAAGCGACTCTTTAGGGTATTTCATAAAAGCACCAAGTGTTGCATAACTCAATCTTAAACCGCCATCGCGTCCTGCTCTACTTTCAGTTAAAATTTTAAAACCGTTAGCGTTTCCCTCAAAATCACACAAATCTTGATATTCTTTTGCCGTGAGTTGTTCTTTATATTTTTTTCCTAAACCTGTTTTGAAAAATTCTCCTATGGCTTTTTCTCCAGAATGACCAAAGGGAGGATTTCCAATATCATGAGCTAAAGCTGCTGCTGCCACAATAGCTCCAAAGTCGTTTGCTTGATAGCCGTGTATGTTTTGTAAATGAGGATATTTTTCCAGGATTCTTTTTCCTGCGAGTCTTCCCAAAGAACGCCCAACTACACTTACCTCTAAACTATGTGTTAAACGTGTATGCACAAAATCTGTTTGTGATAATGGAATAACTTGCGTTTTATCTTGAAGACTTCTAAATTCAGAAGAAAAAATAACACGATCGTAATCTACTTCAAACCCCAATCGGGTTTCGTCTTGTTCTTTTCGGATGCGTTTGTTAGTATCGCCAAAGCGCTTTAAGGATAGTAATTGTTCCCAATTCATGGTAAAAATTTATGTGTAGGCAAGATAACATTTCCTGTTAAAAATTAAATAAAAAATCCCTTAACATTAAGATAACATTTTAATCACAGTTGTTTAATCTTTTCATAACATCTTGATTATAGTAAAGCTGTTAATTTGCAGTATAATTATTATACAAATAATGAAACAAATTACATTTTTAGTTGCTTTTTATATTTCAGCATTATCTTTTGCTCAAAACACGGGCGCTGTTACTGGAAATTTATTAGATATTGAATCAAATAACGCTCCTTTAATGTTTGCTAAAGTTAGTATTAAGGAAACTGGTGCTGAAACATTATCTGATGAAAAAGGAACTTTCAAATTTATAAATTTAAAAGAAGGCACTTACACTTTAGTTTATAGTTTTACAGGTTATGAAACTAAAGAATCTCTAA
The DNA here is from genome assembly GCA_030731745.1 of Flaviramulus sp. GTDB lineage: Bacteria > Bacteroidota > Bacteroidia > Flavobacteriales > Flavobacteriaceae > JANQTJ01. The sequence goes on from JANQTJ010000017.1 coordinate 52,105, forward strand.
TTAAAGTAACAGCTTCTAAAATAACTACTATTAATTTAAACTTAGCAGCTAGTTCGATTTCTTTAGACGATTTAATGTTAACACTTGCTAGTGTAGATAAAAAAGAAACAACTTCTATTTCAAATAAATAAGTTTAAATAAACAATTATTTAAAAAGAGCGCAACTTCATTTTTAGAAGTTGCGCTCTTTTTTTATATCAAATTAAAAAAATAGAACAACTCGTTTTTAATGTTAACTAAATGTAATCTAATAAAAAATTAACCTCCAAAAGTTAACATTAACCTAACACTTTTATTACGGTTCTTTAATCCTAAGGTAACACTTAATTCATAATGTGGTGGTTTCTTTGCA
>JANQTJ010000018.1 GCA_030731745.1 Flaviramulus sp.
TTTATTTAGTAGATAGAGTAATACCAATGTTACCAGAAATATTATCAAACAATGCGTGTTCTTTAAGACCAAACGAAGAAAAATTAACTTTTTCTGCAGTGTTTGAAATAAATGAAAAAGCCGAGGTTAAAAATCAATGGTTTGGTAGAACAGTAACTTACAGTGATGCGCGTTTTGCTTATGAAGAAGCACAAACTATTATTGAGAGTAAAACGAATATAATACCACAAGAGGTTTCTTTAACAGGCTTTGAGTATAAAACAGAACAAAATATTGCAGATGCTGTTTTAAAATTAGATGAATTAGCTAAAATAATGCGAAGAAGACGTATGAAAGAAGGTGCTATATCCTTTGATAAAGTTGAAGTTAAATTTAATTTAGATGAAGAAGCAAACCCAATAGGAGTGTATTTTAAAGTTAGTAAAGATGCCAATCATTTAATTGAAGAATTTATGCTACTAGCAAATAAAAAAGTAGCAGAATTTATTGGCAAACAAGCACCAAAAAAAACATTCATATATCGTATTCATGACGAGCCAGATGATAGTAAACTTGCAGCGTTACAAAATATTGTAGGACGTTTTGGTTATAAACTAAACTTTAAAGACAGAAAAAGTACAACAGCTTCTTTAAATAATTTACTAAAAGAAGTTAATGGTAAAAAAGAGCAAAATTTAGTAGATACACTAGCTATTAGAAGTATGAGTAAAGCGGAGTACTCTACACAAAACATTGGACATTACGGTTTAGCATTCGATTATTATAGTCATTTTACATCACCAATACGTCGTTATCCAGATGTTATGTCACATCGTTTACTACAACATTACATAGACAATGGTAAATCAGTAAATGAAGAGTTTTACGAAGAAAAATGTAACCATTCAAGCAACATGGAAAACTTAGCAACAAAAGCTGAGAGAGATTCTATAAAATACATGCAAATCAAATTTATGGAAGATCATAAAGATGAAGCATTTGTTGGTGTAATATCTGGTGTAACTGATTGGGGAATTTATGTTGAAATAATTTCTAATAAATGTGAAGGAATGGTAAGTGTGAGAGATATGAAAGATGATCATTATGCTTTTGATCAAGATTTGTATGCTATGGTAGGGCGAAACTCAAAAATCATGTATCAACTTGGTGATGAGGTTATTGTAAAAGTTAAAAATACAGATTTAGTAAAAAAACACCTCGATTTTAATTTGATTGGAAAGCCAGAATAAAATTTTAAGGTTCGTATATCGTTTATGTACATTGAAAGTTGCGTGTTTGTGTGAGAGGATTTTTCTTCGGAAAATTAGAAGCTAGCAAACGAGCAACTAACTTTGGTTTAGTATAAAACTAACAATTTTCTATATAATGTGTTTTGTGTAGTTTTTTAACATCCAGGCCAGCTTATTACTATTGGTTCAATTATTTCAATTAATTCAGATTTCTTCGGTTTTTCAGGTAATTTCCATCCATCTTTTTCTGACCAGTATTTTTTCCGTTTCTTAATGTTTTCAATTCTTTTTTTGCTTCGTGTTTCCAAAACGAATTAGGATATTCCTTAATCAAAAACTCATAATCTGATATTATCTGATTTGGTGAATTTGACAATTCTGATAGAACTATTTTTTCATAAACTTTAAAAGGTTTTATAAATTCAGAATTTACAGAGTCCAGATTATCCACTAATATTTTATTTTCGATATTAGTAATTCGGTTTTCTAATTCGCTCAATTTGTCAGTCTTGTTACAAGAAGTAACAAATAAGAAAATTAGAAATAATAAAATACTATTTTTCATTTATTGTTCATTTTTTTAAATTACACACATCAACTTTATATGAAATCGTTTTATCTACCGATGTTGAACTAAATTATGTTTTTTTCTGACAAAGTCAAGTTTATCTATTTTCATGTTTGTTTAATTAAGTGTAACTTTAAATTCATTTTAGATACCAATACTAAAAACTATATAATCATGATATTAACAACAACAAATTCAATTGAAGGCCATAAAATTGAAGCTTATTTAGGAATTGTAACAGGAGTTTCCAGTCTGTTAAAAACCTCTTTCTCTTTTAAAACGGAAAAAAATTTAAATATGATTTCTGATATCATTAATAAAGCAAAAGAGGAAGCTTTTCAACTTTTAAAAATAAACGCTACTAAGTTAAATGCCAGTGCTGTTGTGGGTATTTCTTTAGATATGGAGACAGAAGGCGGAACTTATGTTTTTGTTTCTGTAACAGGTACAGCTGTAAAAATTAAATAAGAAAAACACAATAAATGATAATGTTTTACTAAAATTTTCAGCAATGGAATAATTCTTGATAATTTTACGTTAAACAATAAATAAATCAAACTCATGAAAACATTAGTTAAAATTCTTGTTCTATTTATTACCACAACAATAATCGCCCAAAATACCATAGAAAAAACTGTAGGTGAATTTACCGAGCTTAAAGTGTATGATTTAATCAATGTAGAATTAATAAAATCAAACGAAAATAAAGTTGTTATATCTGGAGAAAACAAAGAAGACGTTTTAATAAATAACAAAAACGGGACTTTAAAGATAAAAATGAAATTAGAAGAAGCTTTTGATGGAAGTAAAACAAAAGTGAAATTGTATTACACTACCGTTGATATTATTGATGTTAACGAAGGTGCTAAGGTAACCTCTGAAGACACTATTAAACAATTTGAAATTGACTTAAAAGCCCAAGAAGGAGGTATTATAAAGGTGCCTGTAGATGTAAATTACACCAATATAAAAGCAGTAACTGGAGGTGTTATTGAAACATCTGGAACTTCAAAAACCCAAAATATATCTATATTAACAGGAGGTGTTTATAAAGGAGAATTATTAGACACTGAAAAAACAGAAGTTAACATTAAAGCAGCTGGAGAAGCTTATGTAAAAGCGTCAAAATTAGTTGATATTAAAATTAGAGCAGGAGGGGACGTTTTTGTTTACGGAAATCCAGAAACAGTTAACGAAAGTAAAGTTTTAGGAGGTCGTGTAAAAAGAATCGATTAATAAGAAATTTAATAAAAAGAGACACAAGCCTGCGTTTTCGCAGGTTTTTTTATTTATAACATCTAATAAAAAGCAGTAAAATATTTCTTTACTTTGTGTAAAGCTTCTTTTTTGATTATGATTGATGATATTTTTAGAGCGATTCCCTTTGGTATTATATTAGCCTTTACAATTGGTCCTGTTTTTTTTGTTTTACTTGAAACAAGTGCTACTAAAGGTTTTAAAAGTGCTTTAATTTTTGATGGCGGAGTTATACTGGCAGATATTGTTTTTATTTTAGTAGCGTTTTTTAGCACAAATAAACTTTTAGAAAAAATAAAAGATGATCCTAATTTTTTAATTTTTGGAGGTGTTTTACTCGTTACTTATGGTATTATATCATTTATAAAAACCTCAAATTCTTTTAGAGAAATAGTTAAAGAATATCACAGAATAGAAATTAAAAAAGGCTACGGAAAGCTTTTTTTAAAAGGCTTTTTATTAAACTTTATCAATATAGGAGTTTTATTAGGTTGGGTTGCTTTTATTGTTCTAGCAACTTCATTTACAAGTTCTAAAAACGGTGTAATTGTATTTTTAAGTACTATTTTAATCGTATATTTTTTAGTAGATTTAGTAAAAATAGTGATTGCTAAAAAACTTAAAAATAAATTGACACCTAGACTGATCTTTAAAACAAAAAAAATAATTGCTTTAGTTATTTTAGGTTTTGGTATTCTACTATTAGTTCAGGCTTTTTTCCCTAAAGAAAAGGAATTAATAAAAGAAAGATTAGAACAAATGAGTCCTATAAAAGAAAAGCTTTCAGAAGAATAACTGAAAGCTTTTTTGTTTTGAGGCGTCAAGCGGATTCGAACCGCTGTGGAAGGTTTTGCAGACCTCTGCCTAGCCACTCGGCCATGACGCCAATTATGCTGCAAATGTAAAAAAAATAAACACTTTATAATACTTAAAACTATTTTTTACGCTTCTCAGACATTTTTATTGTTACTTTGGTAACATCTCCACCAATTGGCGGGTTTAATTTACTTACCCAAACAGTAGCTTTTTTTACTAATAGGTCTTCATTAAAAATTCTACCTAAAATACGTTTAGCAACAGTTTCTAGAAGATGTGAAGCTATAGCCATTTCTTCTTTTATTATTCGGTTTAAAAACACATAATCTACAGTATCAGATAATTGATCTGTTTTTGATGATGTTTGTAAATTGGCTTCCACTTCCAAATCAACCCTGTAATCACTACCAATTTTTGCTTCTTCTTTTAAACAACCATGGTATGCAAATATCCGAATGTTTTCAACTTTTATAATACCCATTAGTTTGTAAATAAATCAAAAATATTACTTATTGCGCTCGTTTTTGCTTTATAAAATTCGGTATAAGTACAGTTAGTACACGTAACAGAGCTAAATTTTTTATTCTGAACATCAAAAATTTTAGACCATATTCCGCCCGTAGCTCTCATTTCACTTAAATTGTATTCTAAATTGCCACATTTCGGACATTGGTAGTTTGTGTTTTTCATTTTTAATTAGAATTTGATTATACTTAATAATTATAAGTATTCAATTAATAATATTTGTTACGCTTATTAAACTTATTAAGCTAAAATAGCTTGAATTTACGTAATTTTGAAGCTTATTTAGTTGAAATAAATAACAAGCATGTCTGAAGAAAGAAAATCACTCAATTTTATTGAGCAAATAATAGAAGAAGATTTAGCAAACGGAATGTCTAAAAACGATTTGCGTTTTCGTTTTCCGCCTGAGCCTAATGGCTATTTACATATTGGCCACACCAAAGCTATTGGTATTAGTTTTGGTTTGGGCGAGTATTATAATGCACCAGTAAACCTTAGGTTTGATGATACTAATCCAGCAAAAGAAGAGCAGGAATATGTAGATGCTATTAAAGCAGATGTTGCTTGGTTGGGTTATAAATGGGATAAAGAATTATTTTCTTCAGATTATTTTCAACAACTTTATGATTGGGCTGTTATGCTCATTAAACAAGGTAAAGCCTACGTAGATTCCCAATCAAGTGAAGCTATGGCTGAACAAAAAGG
>JANQTJ010000019.1 GCA_030731745.1 Flaviramulus sp.
AAATTAAACGGTTATGCAAAGTCAGAAATTATTGGATTTTTACCACAAGCCAAGGCATATAATTTATTTAAACGATCTGATAATTATCCGTTTTTTCAAGAATTTTCAATTCCTGCGCAAGCCATTTCTACATTCGATTTTACTAATTTTGATTATTATCACCACGTAGATGATGAAGCCGATAAAATGGATTTTGAACACATGACTAATTTCATGAACCAAATGATACCTGCTCTAGAAGGGATGATAAACGCTGAAACTAAAGAAATAAAATTAACCAATGAGTAAACATATAGTAATAACAGGTACAAGCAGAGGTATTGGTTTTGAATTGGTAAAATTGTTTGCAAAAAAAGGACATCAAGTATTAGCGCTTTCGCGGAATGAAAAACCCATTCAAGATTTAAAACTAGATAATGTTACTACCTTTTCGTTTGATTTAAACGATTCTGAAGCTTATAAAAACGTGGAAAATTTCATAAAAAATAAATGGAAACATGTAGATATTTTAATTAATAATGCAGGTTCATTTCTTAATAAACCATTTTCTGAAACTAACATCCAAGACTTTGAAACCATCTATAAAACCAATGTTTTTGGCGTTTCAGAGCTTACCAGAATCATGTTACCTTTTATGAAAAAAGACAGTCATGTAGTCACTATAAGTTCTATGGGTGGTGTTCAAGGCAGCATGAAATTCCCAGGTTTGGCAGCTTACAGTTCCAGTAAAGCAGCGGTAATTACCTTAACCGAATTACTGGCAGAAGAATATAAAGATTCTGGTATTTCATTCAATGTGTTGGCATTAGGCGCAGTACAAACCGAAATGTTGGAAGAAGCCTTCCCAGGCTATCAAGCACCAACAACAGCTTTAGAAATGGCGCAGTATATTTTTGATTTCTCATTAAATGGAAATAAATTTTATAATGGGAAATTGTTGCAGGTTTCTAATTCTACGCCTTAATAATCACATTTTAATGCAAAACAAACTTCAAAACTATATTCCAGATAGCTCCTTATCTCAAGTTCTCAACCTTTTAAAACACGATAATTTAGTTGTTAAAATAAAAAACGAACGAAAAACACGCCATGGCGATTACATGCGTTTACCAAATGGAAAGCATCAAATAACCATCAATTCTAATCTAAATACCTATCGGTTTTTAATTACTCTTATTCACGAAATTGCACACTTTGAAGCCTATAAAACCTTTGGTAAATTTATTAAACCACATGGTTTAGAGTGGAAACATACATTTCAACATTTAATGCTTCCATTTATAAATCCACAAACCTTTCCAAATGATATACTGCCTCTATTGGCTAAACATTTTAAAAACCCTAAAGCTTCTAGTGATTCAGATGTGCAATTAGCCTTAGCTTTAAAGCAATTTGACGAATCAAATGGCAGAACATTTATTTTTCAAGTACCTTTAGGGAGTGATTTTAAATTGTATAATGGTAAGGTTTTTAGAATGGGAGAAAAGCGCGTAAAACGTTTTGAATGTGTGGAGTTAAAAACAGGAAGGTTATATTTATTTAATCCAAATGCAGAAGTAGAAATATTAAAATAATAATATGAACAAGAATTATTATGCCATTTTAATGGCAGGAGGCGTTGGGTCTAGGTTTTGGCCAGTAAGTACAGAAGATTTTCCTAAGCAGTTTCATGATATGTTGGGAACTGGTGATACGTTAATCCAAAAAACGTTTCATCGTTTAGCACATTTAATTCCAAAAGAAAACATCTATATACTAACTAATGAGCGTTACAATAATTTGGTTTTAGAGCAATTGCCAGAAGTAACACAAAAGCAAGTAGTTTTAGAACCTGCCATGAGAAATACAGCGCCTTGTATTTTGTATGCATCCTTAAAAATCCAAAAAGAAAATCCAGATGCTGTAATGATTGTGGCGCCAAGTGATCATTGGATAGAAGATGAAGCAACTTTTTCAAAAAACGTAAAACAAGCTTTTGATTTTTGCGAGAGTAATGATGCGTTAATGACTTTAGGTATTCAACCAACATTCCCAAATACAGGTTATGGTTATATTGAATTTGATAACGCTTCCTCCCAAGCGATAAAATCAGTAAATCAATTTAGAGAAAAACCAGATTACGAAACGGCCAAACAATTTATTGCACAAGGTAATTTTTTATGGAACGCGGGTATTTTTATGTGGAGTGCTAAAACAGTAATTAATACTTTTAAGAATAGTCAACCTAAGTTATACGAACTTTTTGAATCCGGAATTTTAGCTTATAATACAGAAAATGAAAGTGATTTTATAAAAGAAAATTACCCGAAAGCAGAAAATATTTCGGTGGATTATGCTATTATGGAAAAATCTGATAATGTATATGTTATTTCTGCTGAGTTTGATTGGAATGATCTTGGCACATGGGGAAGTTTATATGATAAGTTAGATAAAGATGAAGACGGAAATGCAGTTGTTAATTCCAGAACGTTAACCGAAGATGCTTCTGGTAATATGATACGAACCAAAAACAATAAAATTGTTGTAGTTGATGGTTTGAAGGATTACATTATAGTTGATAAAGACGAAGTTTTGCTTATCTTTCCTAAAGCAAAAGAACAGGACATCAAGAAAACACTTCAAAATGTAAAAAATAAGTTTGGAGTACAATATGGTTAATTATGAGTGTAGAAAGTAAATTTAACTTTTCTGAAGAAGAAAAGGTTAAAAGTCAACAATCTGTTGATGAATCTAAAGAGGCTGTAAAAAAAGATGCTCAAGGATTATTTAAAAGTATAAAGACTTTTATTAGTGAATTACTTGATTTTCGTGATGATACCGATCGTGATGCTACTATTCAAGCTATAAAAAACGATATTAATTTAAAAGGGGCAACTGCCTGGATATTGATTTTTGCCATTTTTGTGGCTTCCATTGGTTTAAATGTAAGTTCTACAGCGGTAGTAATTGGTGCCATGTTAATTTCTCCACTTATGGGGCCTATTTTAGGTGTTGGTATGTCATTAGCAATTAATGATATTGATACACTAAAAAGGTCTTTAATTAATTTGTTGGTTATGGTTTCATTAAGTATCATAACTGCATTTTTGTATTTTAAATTATCACCTTTAACCGAATTGACACCAGAATTAGAAGCAAGAACTCAACCTAATATTTTAGACGTTTTTGTGGCCATATTTGGTGGTTTAGCTCTTATTGTTGCTAAAACAAAAAAAGGTACTATAGCATCCGTTATTTTTGGTGTAGCTATAGCAACAGCTTTAATGCCTCCATTATGTACAGCAGGATATGGATTAGCTGTTGGGAATATGAAGTTCTTTTTTGGTGCTACTTATCTATTTACAATAAACACTATTTTTATAGCACTTTCTACATTTTTGGTGCTTAAAATATTACGTTTTCCAATGCTTAAATATGCAAATTCAAAACGCAGACGTTTAATTTCTAGATTTGCTACCTTAATTGCTATTGTTGTTATGATTCCTGCAAGTTTTACTTTTTGGAATGTTTATAATCAAACAAAATTTAAAGTAGAGTTAAATAAGTTTTTAGAATTTGAAGTAAAATCTAATGATGCTTTACAGTTAATGAATTTTGATAGTGATTTCGAAGGAAAAACGATTGAACTTAATTTCTTTAACGAGGTTTCTGATGCGACTAAACAAGACTTGCTTAACGAACTAAAAAACAATCCACTTTATCCTGATTTAAGAGATGTTACTCTGAAAATAAAAGGGAGTGATACAAAAAGTTATGAGTTAATATCTAACGCATACCAAGATGCTAGAGAAGAATTGAAATCTAGTAAGAATATTATTTCTGGTCTACAAAAGGAAATTGAAGATTTAAAATCCGAAATAGTATTATTAAATCAGACATTAGAACAGAATAATCAGAAATCAGGTGGTATTGCTTTTTCAACCTTGTCTAGAGATGCAAAAGTAAGATTTAATGAGTTGCAGTATTTTAGTTTTTCTAATACCTTGGAGTCTAAAGATTTTATAAAAGTTGACACACTAAATGTTGCTTCTGTAAAATGGAGCCCAGGAATTAAGGACAGTATACTTAAGGTTACAGAAGATAAACTTAGCGAGTGGTTAAAACAAGAATTACAAGTTAAAAATGTTATTATTAAACGTAACTAATTAAATGTTTTCTTCAATATACATTTTTCTAACTTTTTTAAATAAGTTTGAGGAGTAAACAAAATCTGTAACCACTTCGTTATCTGTTTTAAAAATGGTTTCTTTTGAGCCTTCCCAAGCTTTTAATCCATCTTTAAGAAATACAATTTTCTCTCCTATTTCCATAACTGAATTCATGTCATGAGAATTAATTACTGTGGTAATTTGATACTCTTCAGTGATTTCTTTTATAAGATTATCAATAACAATAGCAGTTTTTGGATCTAATCCCGAATTAGGTTCGTCACAAAATAAATACATGGGGTTGTTTACAATTGCTCGTGCAATGGCAACCCGTTTTTGCATACCTCCAGAAGCTTCACTGGGCATCTTTTTATGCGCATCATCAAGATTTACACGTTTCAAAACAAAGTCTACCCGGTCTTGCATTTCACTTTTACTTTGTTTGGTAAACATACGAAGAGGAAACATCACATTTTCAGCGATAGTCATAGAGTCAAACAAGGCACTGCCTTGAAATACCATACCTATTTTTGCGCGGATATTACGTTTTTCATCTTCTGTCAACTGAGCAAATATTTTTCCGTCATAAGAAATAGAACCTTCTTCATAGTCAAATAGACCTAAAAGGCATTTTAAAAATACGGTTTTACCAGAACCACTTTGCCCGATAATAAGATTGGTTTTTCCTTTTTCAAACGAAGTTGAAATACCTTTTAAGATATGTGCATCACCAAATGACTTATGTAAATTTTTAACTTCTATCATTATTAACTTAAAAGCATTTGGGTTAGTAAATAATTTAAAAGAATAATTACTACACTCGTCCAAACGAATGATGTAGTACTGGCTTTACCAACTTCTAAAGCGCCACCTTTCATGTAATAGCCATGAAATGAAGGAATTGTTGCTAAAACAAATGCAAAAACAAAGGTCTTTATAAACGCATAAGTAATATGAAAAGGTATAAAATCGGTTTGAATACCTAATATATAATCATCAAGAGAACTAAATCCACCATAAACACAGGCAGCCATACCTCCTAAAATACCTAAAAACATAGCTATTGATATTACAAATGGATATAGTAAAAGTGAAATAAATTTTGGAAAAACTAAATAGTTTAAAGAGTTAATTCCCATAACTTCTAAGGCATCTATTTGTTCTGTAACTCGCATAGTACCTATGCTAGATGTGATGAATGATCCTACTTTTCCAGCCATGATAATAGATATGAAAGTAGGAGCAAATTCTAAAACAATAGATTGTCTTGTTGCAAAGCCAACCAAGTATTTAGGGATTAAAGGGTTATTAATATTTAATGCTGTTTGAATAGTAACAACGCCACCAACAAAGAAGGCAATAAAGGCGACAATACCTAGAGAGCCAATTATTAAATCGTCAATATCTTTTAAAATAAGTTGTTTCATCACAGACCATTTTGTTGGTTTACGAAACATTTCAGCAATCATTAAAAAATAGGCTCCTATATTGTGCAGGTAATTCATAAACAAATTTGTATTTGCTAAAGTAAAAAAAAGTTACAGGTATTTAACTTTAATTTTAAATTATGATGTATTAAAATCAGTATTTTTGAAGTTAATATTATTACAGTTATGAAAAAAATACTTGTTACTTTATTTATACTTACTATTAGTTTTTCAGCGGAAGCTCAAAATGAAAACTTAAAGTCAAAACCAAAATTAGTGGTTGGTATAGTGGTTGATCAAATGCGTTACGATTATTTAACCCGTTTTTACAATAAGTACAGTGAAGGTGGTTTTAAACGAATGATTAACGAAGGCTTTAATTGCAAGAATAATCATTTTAATTATATACCAACTAAAACCGGACCAGGTCATGCATCAATTTTTACTGGTACTACTCCTAAATATCATGGTATAATAGCTAACGATTGGTATGATAAAGAAATAAAAAAAATGGTTTATTGTGCCCAAGATGATTCCGTTTTAGCTGTTGGAAGTAACTCTGAATTTGAGCGTATGTCTCCTCAAAGAATGAAAACCACAACTTTTTCAGACGAAAATAGACTGTTTACTCAAATGAGAGGAAAAACAATAGGAATTTCTTTAAAAGATCGCGGTGCCATTTTACCTGCAGGTCATTCTGCTAATGCCGCTTATTGGTTTAGAGGAAAGGAGGAAGGTAATTTTATAACAAGTACACATTATTTAAACGAATTACCTGAATGGGTCAATGATTTTAATAAATCTAAAAAAGTTGAATCTTATCTTAAAGAATGGAATACTTTATATGATATTCTAACCTACATGGAAAGTGGTGATGATTTAAATAATTTTGAAGGAGGTTTTAAAGGAAAAGAAACTGCAACATTTCCATATGATTTAAAAGAATTATCCAAAACAAATTCTGGATTTGATATTTTAAAAGTCACACCTTATGGAAATAATATAGTTACAGATTTTACTATTGCAGCTATTATTGGAGAGCAATTAGGAAGTGATAATGATACTGATGTTTTAACCGTTAGTTACTCGAGTACAGATTATATTGGACATAATTTTGGGGTAAATTCTAAAGAGATTCAAGACACTTACCTTAGATTAGATTTAGATTTAGAAAGACTTTTTAAAGTTTTAGATGAAAAAGTTGGAAAAGGAAATTATACCATTTTTTTAACAGCAGATCATGGTGCTATTGATGTACCTTCTTATTTACAAACAGCAAAAATACCCTCTGGTTATCTAAATAATAAGACAACAAGAAATAAAATAGAAGCGTTTTTAACCAAAGCATTTAGTGCTTCAGATCTGATTGAAAATATAAGTAACGAACAAATATTTTTGAATAGAAATAAAATTAAAAATTTAGATTTAGAGTTAGATGATGTACAAGAAGCCATTGTAAATGAAGTTATTACTTATAAAAATATAGATAAAGCATATGCTGCTTTAACTTTAACTGAAAATTCATTTAGAACGGGAGTTGAAGGATTATTACAAAACGGATTTAATCAAAAGCGTTCTGGAGATATTGTGCTAGTTCCAGATCCGGGATATATTTCTTACAGTATAACTGGGTCTACTCATGGTAGTGGTTTTAGTTATGATACCCATGTGCCACTTTTGCTTTTTGGAAAAGGTATTATGCATGGTGATACTTTTAAAAAGACAGAAATAACAGATATAGCCCCAACCATGTCTGCTTTGTTAGGCATAAGCTACCCTAATGCTTGTATTGGGCAACCATTAGATTTTGTTTTAGAATAGTTTGGTTAGAAGAAAAATTTATTGGTTAATAGCTATTCTCATGCTTTTGGGAGTATATGGCTATGAGTATTTTTTAGTTAAAGAAGAAAAAGTTAAAATTATTGAAATTGGTAAAACAGTTAAAAGAAATACCAACGAATATTTTTTACCAACTAGTACTACAGGTCAAATTATCCATCATCAAGGCTATTCTTTGTCATACAGTGAACCACATGAACAAGCTGAATGGGTTGCTTATGAATTAAAAAAGGCGCATTTATCAAATACAAATTTTAAACGACCTTATTTTGAAATTGACGAAGCCGTAAAAACAGGTGCTGCAGATTGGAGAAATTATAAAAAATCGGGATTTGATCGTGGACATTTATGTCCTGCTGGAGATAGAAGATATAGCCAGTTGGCTCATGATGAAACTTTTTTAACGAGTAATATAAGTCCGCAAAAGCACGATTTTAACTCAGGAATTTGGAATACTTTAGAGCAAAAAGTTAGGTATTGGGCGAGTAAATACAACGGCGTATATGTTGTTACAGGTGGCGTTTTAAAAGGAAATATGAAAACTATTGGAGTTGAGCGAGTTGCTGTTCCTAATCAGTTTTTTAAAATCTTGATTGATAACAATAACGGAAAAACTAAAATGATTGCTTTTTTAATGTCTCATCAAAACTCTGATAAACCCTTATATGATTTTGTTGTTTCTGTTGATGAAGTCGAAGCATTAACTGGAATCGATTTCTTTCCAGAATTGGAAGATGCTATTGAGAACAAGTTAGAAGCTTCAAGTAGTTTTAAAGATTGGAGTTTTTAGTATTGGTTATTAATTGTTGGGATTTGGTTCTTGAAATTTGGAATTTGATTCTTGGTTGGTTTGTCATATTGAGTGCAGTCGAAGTGTCTTATTTTACTTTACTAAAAATACCTTTCCAACGTAAATTTCGAATAAAGTTGCCTTCATCTTCAGAAACTAAATAATCAATGTTTTCTTTTTTAGCTTTAAAATAACCAGCTAAATAATCTTTAAACAACCATAAACTTTTCTTTTTGTAAGCTAGTTTTAAAGCTGAAATAAAAGTAATAAAAAAGCCATAACGCATTTTGTACATAGCTTCACCTTGTAAGTATTTAGAGGCTTTATTATAGCTAATTCCGGTAGGCTTTAAGTGTTTTACATGAAGTGATTCATCAGTTAAAATGTTCCAATCATAGTATTTGGCGAGTAGTTCATCAACAGTGTCCCAACCCATAGACGGTTTTAGTTTTCCAATTTGTAAAAAGCAATCTTTTTTGTAGGCTTTAAGCGCGCCACGAATATGATCTTTTCGAGTAAGGTTTTCAAGAATCCAATCATCATTTTTTTCAATGTAACAAAAACCTGACGCCATGCCAAGTTTATCATCATTTTTAAAGTGAATTGCTAACTGCTGCAAATAATTATCGGGAAAAATTAAATCGGCATCGAACTTACAGATGACATCATAGTCATCATCAAGCATTTCATAACCTTTGTAAAATGCATTTATAATTTTTGTTCCAGGTAAATGTTGATTAGTAGATTTTACGTTTATTAATGAAATGTATGGATATTTACCAACATAAGATTCAATAATATTTTGAGTGTTATCTGTAGAATGATCATTTACAACTAAAATCCATTTAGGTAAAAGGGTCTGATTCACCAAAGAATTTAAAGTAAGCCCTATAGAACTTTCTTCATTATGAGCTGGTATGACGATGTAGAAATTCAAAAATGAAATTTTAGTTTTTCAAAGTTAAACTCTTTCAGCATATACAATGTAATATCTTGGAGTAAACCATCGAAGTATCGGTCTTAGTCCTATTTTTTTTGTTGGATTAGTCCATTTATCAGTAGCTATAATTTTCCAACCAGCTTTCTCGAATAACCAATCAAACTGCCAATCCTCAAACTCATGGTAATGTCTGTCCCACATATCTGTTTTACTTCTGTAAGACGAAGAAAACCATAATTTTAAAGGCACACTAGCTACTATTTTATTCGCTTTTATACTTTTTAGTACTGTGAAGGGTGATAATAAATGCTCAAAAATTTCAAAAGCAGTTTCATCTTCGGCCTCAGATTTTTCATTGTTAGTAGTGTCTAAATCTAAATCTTCACCTTGAGTGTTTTCAATAGTAAAACCATGTTCTATCATAATTTTGGAAAATGGATTTTCAACACCCAAATCTAAAATAGTTTCAGATGTAGAAACATGTTTTTTCAAAAACTCAATAGTATGTTTAAATCGCTTATTAGGAAACGTTTTTTCGTACATGCATTAATGTTTATAAACAATCGCATTAATATTCATACCAGCTCCAACACTAGCAAAAATAATAACATCATCTTTATTTATTTTTTGATCTTTAAGGTCTCCATTTAAAATCAAATCATATAAAGTAGGAACGGTGGCAACACTAGAATTTCCAAGTTTACCAATACTCATTGGCATAACACCTTGAGGTATTTCCATATTGTAAAGTTCATAAAAACGTTTTACAATCGCTTCATCCATTTTTTCGTTTGCTTGATGGATTAGTATTTTTTTTAATTCGCTTATATTAATACCGCTTTTATCTAAACAAGCTTTCATTGCCATAGGTACATGTGTTAATGCGAATTCGTAAATTTTTCTACCATACATTTTGATGTATCGGCGGTTATCTTTTATGTTTTGATTATTAGTTTCTCCAAAATAAATATAATGGGCTTCATCCAACGAATAAGTTGCCGTTTCATGAGTTATAATGCCACCTGGTTCGTTTGTTGATTCTAATATCACAGCACCAGCGCCATCAGAATAAATCATAGAGTCTCTATCGTATGGATCGATAACACGAGATAGGGTTTCGGCACCAATAATTAAGCATTTTTTTGCAATACCAGATTTTATAAAGGCATTGGCTTGAATAACACCTTCAACCCAACCAGGACATCCAAAAAGTAAATCGTAACCAACACATTTTGGGTTTTTGATTTGCAAAAGATGTTTAACACGTGATGCTATACTGGGCACCGTATCGCTTTGTATACTATCTTTCCTTAAATCACCATAATTATGCGCTACAATAATATAATCGATGTCTTCTCTATTTATTTTTGCTTTTTCAATTGCTTTTTCTGCAGCAAAAGCTGCTATATCTGAAGTATTTAAATGGCTCTTTGCGTAACGTCTTTCATCAATTCCAGTAATTGCTTTAAATTTCTTAACAATAACTTCGCTAGATGCATTTATATGAGAACCATCACTATTAAGAAACTCATGATTATGAAAGTTTTCATTGGTCTCAATATAGTCTGGTATATAACTTCCAGTTCCAGTAATTTTTATATTCATAAAATTATAATTGCCTTAAATCAAATAGTTTTAGCAATATAATAGCTTTTTAATTTAAGGCAATTTATTTTTAGTTTAATTTACGATGTTCAAAATGCTTTTTAGGCTTCCATATAAGCTTCGATAGGGGTACACGAACATATTAAATTTCTATCTCCATAAGCATCATCCACACGTCTTACACTAGGCCAGAATTTATTTTGCTTTACATAGTCTAAAGGGAAAGCCGCTTTTTCGCGTGAGTAAGGTAAATACCATTCATCAGAAGTTATCATTTCTAAAGTATGTGGTGCATTTTTTAAAACATTATTTTCATCATCCTTTGAAATAATATCAATTTCTTTTTTGATAGAAATCATGGCATCACAAAAACGATCCATTTCAGATTTACCTTCACTTTCAGTTGGCTCGATCATTAAAGTTCCAGCTACAGGGAAAGAAACGGTTGGTGCATGAAAACCATAATCCATTAATCGTTTAGCAATATCTACAACTTCAATACCATTCGCTTTGAACGGACGGCAATCAACAATCATTTCATGTGCTGCACGACCACGCTCTCCAGAATAAAGTGTTTCGAAGCTGCCTTCTAAGCGTTTTTTAATATAGTTCGCATTTAAAATAGCAATTTTTGTAGATTGAGTTAGGCCTTCCGAACCTAACATTTTGATATATCCATAAGAAATCAAGCAAGCCAATGCAGAGCCAAAAGGAGCGGCAGATATAGCAGTGATAGCTTGGTCTCCACCAGTTTTAATTAAAGGATTTCCCGGTAAAAATGGCACTAATTGTTTTGCAACACAGATTGGGCCAACACCTGGTCCACCACCGCCATGAGGTATCGCAAACGTTTTATGTAAGTTTAAGTGGCAAACATCAGCTCCAATATTACCTGGGTTGGTTAACCCTACTTGCGCATTCATGTTAGCACCATCCATATAAACTTGTCCTCCATTGTCATGAATTAACTGCGTTATTTCTTTTATAGCAGATTCATAAACCCCGTGGGTAGATGGATATGTTACCATAAGTGCAGATAAATTATCTTTATATAATTCTGCTTTTTCACGTAAGTCATCAACATCAATATTCCCTTCAGCTGTTGATTTTGTTACAACTACTTTCATACCTGCCATAACAGCACTTGCTGGATTTGTTCCGTGTGCAGATGATGGTATTAAACAAATATTTCTATGAAAATCTTCACGAGATTCATGATAAGCTTTTATAACCATTAAACCTGCAAATTCACCTTGAGCACCAGAATTTGGTTGTAAAGATGTTGCTGCAAAACCAGTAATTTCAGTTAATTGATCTTCTAATTCTTTAAGGACTGTTAAATAACCTTTGGCTTGCTTTAGAGGCGCAAAAGGATGAATATTGCCCCATTTAAACCAACTTAAAGGGAGCATTTCAGAAGCTGCATTTAGCTTCATGGTACAAGAACCTAAAGAAATCATGGATTGATTTAATGCTAAGTCTTTACGTTCTAAAGATTTTATGTATCGCATCAATTCAGTTTCTGAATGGTATGTGTTGAAAACTGTATCGGTTAAAAATTCCGAACGACGTTGTAAAGATTCAATTATTTTATTGGAAGATTCAACTTCAGAAATTATAATAGTTTCTTTTTTAGCTGCTTCAGCGAAAACAGAAATTAAATAATTAATATCTCTAATAGCTGTTGTTTCATTTATTGAAATGGTAACAGTTTCGCTGTCTGGGTAAAATAAATTAACTTTCTTTTCTTTAGCAACGGTTTTTATATTTTTTGAATCCGTTTTTATTTGAATGGTATCAAAATAAGAAGTGTTAACTTGATTATAGCCTAATTTTTCTAATGCATTTACAAGTGCATTGGTGTTATTATGAACTTTATTAGCTATGAATTTTAACCCTTCAACACCATGATAAACCGCATACATACTAGCCATTACAGCTAAAAGTACTTGTGCTGTACAGATATTAGAAGTTGCTTTATCACGTTTTATGTGTTGCTCTCTTGTTTGTAAGGCCATTCTTAAAGCTCGGTTTCCATTAGCATCTTTGGTCACGCCAATGATACGTCCAGGTAAGTCTCTTTTGTAAGCTTCTTTTGTTGCAAAAAAAGCGGCATGTGGTCCTCCATAACCCATCGGGATTCCAAAACGTTGCGTAGTACCAACAACAACATCGGCTCCAAATTTACCAGGCGCTTCTAATTTTATTAAACTTAAAATATCAGCAGCAACAGCTACTTTAATTTCAGCGTCATTAGCTTTGTTAATAAAGGTTTTTATATCTGTTATTTGTCCATCTTTTCCAGGGTATTGAAGTAAAGCTCCAAAAAATTCGGATGAAAAGTCAAAAGTTCCTTCGTCACCAAGTACGAGTTCAATACCAATTGGGTTAGCTCTTGTTTGAAGTAGTGATAAAGTTTGTGGTAAAATATTATTTGAAACAAAAAATTTACAAACGTTATTTTTCTTTTGGTCACGCTCTCTTACGGCAAACAATAAACTCATTGCTTCAGCAGCAGCAGTGCTTTCATCAAGCAGGGAAGCATTAGCTATTTCCATACCAGTCAAATCAATAACCATCGTTTGGAAATTTAAAAGCGCCTCTAATCTACCTTGGGCAATTTCAGCTTGATAAGGTGTATATGCTGTATACCAACCTGGATTTTCCAAAATATTTCTTTGGATAACCGCTGGCATAATGGTAGGATGATATCCTAAACCAATGTAAGTTTTGTACGCTTTATTTTTTTTAGATAACTCATGAATATGAAGTAAATATTCATACTCTGTCATAGGTTCATCTAAATTTAAAGGCTTTTTTAAGCGAATATCTTCAGGAATCGTTTCATTAATTAGTTGGTCTAAAGAGTTTACTCCAATAGTTTTCAACATGTCTTTTTGATCGGCTTCTCTTGGGCCAATATGACGAAGTGCAAAGGCGTTTGTATCCATTAAAAATAAGTTGCGTTTTTGTTTGCAAAATTACGTAATAATTTAAGTTGTTTTATTATTGAAAATGAAAGTTTTTAACCAATTGAAAGTGTTATTAACACTTTGCTTACTTTTGTTTTATGAAGGTTTTAAAGCAGCTTTTTAATTTTTATATTGATAGTAGTATTCATGTGGCTTTTTCTGTTGTATCGTTAACATGGATTACCTTATTAGAATTCGAAATTCCTTTCGATTTTAAAATTCTATTGTTTGTATTGTCTTCATCTATAACAGGATATAATTTTGTTAAATATTTTGGTGTGGCCAAATTTCATCATCGTAGTTTAGCAAATAGATTACGATACATTCAATTTTTTTCGTTTCTATCTTTTATTTTGATGAGCTACTTTATATGGCAATTACAATCAATAACATTGTTATATATTTTAGCTTTTGGAATCATTACTTTCTTATATGCTATTCCTTTTTTGCCAAAACGTTTTTACATCGATAGCCAACATAATTTAAGGAACATTGGTGGACTTAAAATTTATTTAATAGCTTTAGTTTGGACTGGAGTTACCGTTTTTTTACCATTAATTGAAAATAGTTTTTCTCTTAATGATGATGTGTTTTTAACGGCTATACAGCGTTTCATTCTAATTATTGTTTTGATGCTACCTTTTGAAATCAGAGATTTAAGATACGATAGTTTAAAACTAGCTACTATTCCGCAGAAAATAGGAGTGAGACAAACCAAAATAATGGGGAGTTTGCTTTTGGGTATGTTTTTTTTATTGGAATTATTTAAAAATCAAACAACTTACATTGCTATAATTATTTTAGTCTTAATAACATCACTTACGTTGATTTTTTTGTTGTTTTCTAAAACAGAACAAAGGAAATATTATAGTGCTTTTTGGGTAGAAGGTTTGCCGATTTTTTGGCTTATTTTGTTGTTTTTGTTTTATTGAATGGAATGCTCTTTTAATGCGTTTTCAAAATCTTTTTTCATCGCTTCTTTAGTGTTTTTATCAAGGCAGTCTACTTTTGATATTTTGATTTTTTTAGTAAGTAAGGCGTTGTTTTTAGTATATTTTCTGCAAGCTTTACAATAAATTAAATGAATATTTAATTTAATTTTTTCTAAAAAAGTAGCTTCTTTATATTGAGATTTATCACAAGTGTGATTTGCTTCATCGCAGGGAATAAAAAATTTTATATTACTCATAATTAAAACCAATTTTCTTTTAAACAATCAGCCATTGCAGTTCGTGCTCTATGTATAATTACCCAAAGGTTAGACGCTGTAATATTTAATTCATTACATATAATTTCGGTTTCATACCCTAAAATAGTTTTCATTTTAAAAACTTCCGCTTGTTTTTCTGGTAATTTGTTAAGGCATTTGTGAATGGCATCACCAAGCTCTTCATTTTCTATAGTGTATTCAGCGGTTTTATCAAACGGATCTGCAACACGTTCTTCTAACCAATCGCCTTCACTCTCAGAATCTTCGTTATATGTAATTCTTATTTCTGCTTTTCCTTTATTAGAATTTATTTTACGATAATAATCTATAATTTTTCTTTTTAAAATCGATATTAGCCACGTGCGTTCACTAGCTTCACCTTTGAAATTTTTCATTGACTTTAAACCTGCCAAAAAAGTATCTTGAACAAGATCTTGAGCTATCTCTCTATCATTAACACGGGAAATCGTATAGTTGAATAGGTAATCAGAATACAAGTCAATCCAATTATTAGGATTTAATTGATGGTTAAGCATTAGTAAGCAATTTTTATTTTCTCAAAAATAGGGTAAAAAAATGAATTTTATTAAAACAATCCAGCACGTTTTAGTAATGCTTCTGGTTGAGGTTCTTTTCCGCGGAAGCGTTTGTATAATGTCATAGGATCTTCTGTACCACCTTGTGATAATACAAAATCTTTAAACTTATTAGCAACGTTTTTATTAAAGATACCAGCTTCTTTAAAATATTCGAAAGCATCTGCATCTAAAACCTCTGCCCATTTATAACTATAATATCCAGATGAATAACCTCCTTGGAATATATGAGAAAATGAGGTGCTCATACAATTTTCATTTACATCTGGGTATAATTTAGTGTTTTCAAAGGCCTTTGTTTCAAATGCTTTTACATCCTTTATGGTTTCTGTAGAGTCGCTAGCATGCCAACCCATATCTAAAAGACCAAAACTTATTTGTCTTAAAGTTTGCATGCCTTCATGAAAAGTAGCAGATTCTTTAATTTTTTTTATCAAATCCATTGGAATAATTTCTCCGGTTTCGTAGTGTGTAGCAAATAATTCTAAAGCTTCTTTTTCATAACACCAATTTTCTAAAACCTGACTTGGTAGTTCAACAAAATCCCAAAATACGCTAGTACCAGATAAACTTGGATACGTTGTGTTTGCCAACATACCATGTAGCGCATGACCCATTTCGTGGAATAATGTGGTAACCTCGTTAAAAGTTAAAAGCGATGGTTTTGTTTTTGTTGGCTTGGTAAAGTTGCAAACTATAGAAATGTGTGGTCTGCTATTTTCTCCATTTTTGATATACTGAGGTTTAAATGAAGTCATCCAAGCGCCATTACGTTTGCCCGGTCTTGGAAAAAAGTCTGCATAAAAAATGGAAATTAAATCGCCATTATCATTGGTTACTTTATATGTTAAAACATCTTGATGGTATGTGTCTATGGTATCAATTTCTTCAAAGTGCAATCCAAATAATTTTTTAGAAATTGCAAATACACCGTTTATAACGTTTTCTAGTTTAAAGTATGGTTTTAGTTTTTCGTCATCTAAATCGAATAACTTTTGTTTTAATTTTTCGGCGTAATAAGAGCCATCCCATTTTTCTAAATGATCAATGTTATCTAACCCTTTTGCAAAATTCTGAAGGTTTGCAAATTCACGTAAAGCAGCAGGTTTTGCTTTTTCTAATAATTCATTTAAAAACGATGCAACTTTTTCAGGGGTTTTAGCCATTCGTTCTTCTAAAACAAAATGTGCGTGTGTTTTATAGCCTAACAATTGGGCACGCTCGTGGCGTAGTTTTACTATTTGAAGTACATTTTCTTGATTATCTAAAGTATCTCCTTTAAAAGCTTTTGCTCCAGCAGCTAAAGTTAATTTTTTACGTAATTCTCTATTATCAGCATAGGTTACAAAAGGAATGTAACTAGGGTAATCTAAAGTGAATAGCCAACCATATTTATCTTTGCTTTCGGCTAATTGTTTTGCTGCTTCAATAGCGCCTTCAGGGAGCCCAGATAAATTAGATTCATCAGTAATAAGCATTTCAAAATTGTTAGTTTCTGCTAAAACATTCTCACCAAATTTTAATTTTAACTGACTTAGTTTTTTATCAATTTCTCTCAGTTGTTGCTTTTTGTCTTCTGATAAATTAGCACCATTTCTTGAAAACCCTTTATATTTTTTTTCAAGCAATGTATTTTGTTCTGTTGATAATTGTAATGAATCTTTAGAATCATAAACTACTTTTACAAGTTTAAATAAATCTTCATTTAAAGTAATATCGTTACTGAATTCTGCTAATAAAGGTGAAACATCTTGAGCTATTTTTTGAATCTCTTCATTGGTTTCAGCAGAATTTAAATTAAAAAAAATACTAGAAATTCTGTCTAATTGTTCTCCAGAAAAATCTAGGGCTTCAATTGTGTTTTTGAAATTAGGCTTTTCATTATTATTAACTATAGCATCAATTTCATCTTTAGCATCTTTTATAGCTTTTTTGAAAGCTGGTAAAAAGTGATTATTCTTTATTTTTGAAAAAGGTGCTGTACCAAAATTGCTGTTAAACGATTTATTTAATATGTTTTCTGTCATTTTTCAATAAATATTTTAAAAAGTAAAAATTTATTATTCATGCATAATAAATTTTTTTTATGTTTGCGATTATTAATTTGTGGAGTGACTAACTCAAAAGAATTATTTGTTAATAGCTAAAAAGCCTTGAATTATTTCGAGGCTTTTTTTATTATAAGTCTTTTGCAGATTCGTTTACTTTTATTTTTAAGCCTTCTTTATAAGCCATAATTTTATCTAAAACACATTTGTCTGATACGCCTATAATTTGTGCAGCTAATATACCGGCATTTTTAGCGCCATTTAAAGCTACAGTAGCTACAGGAACCCCACCTGGCATTTGTAAAATGGATAATATAGAATCCCAACCATCAATAGAATTACTGCTTTTTACAGGAACCCCTATTACTGGTAGTGGCGATAAAGAAGCAATCATTCCTGGTAAATGTGCGGCACCACCAGCACCAGCAATAATTACTGAAAAACCTCTAGCATGCGCATTTTTTCCATAATCGAATAATTTTTCTGGAGTTCTATGTGCTGAAACAATATCAACTTCAACTTTAATATCAAACCCGTTTAATATATCAATAGCTTCTTGCATAACTGGCAAGTCGCTTTTGCTACCCATAATAACTCCAACTTTACTCATAATTATATACTTATTACTTTGATTGTCTTTTTAACTGCTTCTGCTATTCTTCTGGCTTCACTTAAATTTTCATTTACAATAGTAACATGACCCATTTTTCTGAAAGGGCGTGTTTGTTTTTTACCATAAATATGAGGTGTGACACCTTCCATTTTCATAATTTTTTCAATGTTTTCATAAACTACATCTCCTGTAAAACCTTCGGCACCAACTAAATTAACCATGACACCACCAACTTTACTTCCTGTTCGTCCTAATGGTAAATCTAAAATAGCTCTAATATGTTGTTCGAACTGAGATGTATAACTAGCCTCAATAGTTTGATGTCCAGAATTATGAGGTCTAGGTGCAACCTCATTTATTAAAATTTGGTCGTCTTCAGTTAGAAACATTTCAACTGCTAAAAGGCCAACATGATTGAAAGCTTTTGAAGTTTTTAAAGCAACTTCCTCAGCTTTTTTTGCAATTTCCTCAGAAATTCTTGCAGGACAAATAACATATTCTACTTGGTTGGCTTCTGGGTGAAATTCCATCTCTACAACTGGGTAGGTTTTGGTTTCTCCTGAAGCATTTCTGGCAACTATCACAGCTAATTCATTTTTAAAAGGCACCAATGTTTCTGCAATACACTCTCCTTTTGGTAGCCCTTCTAAATCTGAAAGATGTCTCACTATTTTAACGCCATTGCCATCATAACCAAATTGAGCTGCTTTCCAAACAAACGGAAATTTTAAACCGCCATTATTTATAGCATCTTCAATTTCTGATAGGTATGCAAAACGGGAAAAGGGTGCTGTAGGGATATTATTATCAACGTAAAATAATTTTTGCTTTGCTTTATTTTGAATGGTTCTTAATGTTTTTGATGAAGGATAGACTTTAACACCTTCTTTTTCAAGAGTTTCCAAGGCGTCAACATTTATGTTTTCAATTTCAAAAGTTAATACATTTACTCGCTTTCCAAAATTATAAACAGTATCATAATCCATTAAATTTCCCAAATGAAATTCATCACATGCAATTTTACATGGTGCATC
Source organism: Flaviramulus sp. (assembly GCA_030731745.1). Classification (GTDB taxonomy): domain Bacteria; phylum Bacteroidota; class Bacteroidia; order Flavobacteriales; family Flavobacteriaceae; genus JANQTJ01. The sequence goes on from JANQTJ010000019.1 coordinate 19,223, forward strand.
TTCACTGGCTTCTAAAACAGCGGTATAAATATCAAATTTGCGGGTATTATAAAGCATCATTTTGCCTAACTGCCCACCGCCGAGAATACCGAGTTTAAAATTTGTAGAAAAGTAATTTGTCATGATTTATTGTTGATAATTCATTTTATACACGCAAAAATACACTTAAATCTTAAAATAGTTCCTAAAACATAAATCAAAAAATCGATATTAGGCAATCTATTGATTATCTTTGCCACTTTAAAAATTAATACCCGTGATAAAACTACACGACAAATATTTTAAACCATTTATTTCTGCAAAGCAAATTGATGAGGCTATGCAACGCTTAGCTCTTCAAATTGCTGAGGATATTGGTGATGAAATTCCTGTTTTTGTTGGGATATTAAATGGATCGTTTATGGTTGTGAGTGATTTTGTGAAAAAATATCCAAATCCTTGTGAAGTTACATTTATAAAACTAGCGTCTTATGAAGGCGTAAAATCAACAGAGGACATCCAGCGTTTAATTGGTTTAACACAAGATTTAACTGATAGAACTGTAATTATTTTGGAAGATATTATAGATACAGGAAATACATTACACGAGGTTTACAGGATTTTTAAAAATGAACAAGTGAAATCGCTAAAAATAGCAACCTTGTTCCACAAGCCAGAAGCTTATAAAAAAGATTTTAAATTACATTATGTAGGTATTGAAATTCCTAATAAATTCATTGTAGGTTATGGATTAGACTATGATGGATTAGGAAGAAATTTACCAGAAGTATATCAAATTAAAGAAACCCAATACATGACAAATTTAGTGCTATTTGGACCTCCAGGTGCAGGAAAAGGAACACAAGCAAACTTTTTAAAAGAGAAATATAATTTAGTACATATTTCAACCGGAGATGTTTTTAGGTACAATATTAAAAACGAAACTGCATTAGGTATGCTTGCTAAATCTTATATAGATAAAGGTGAGCTAGTTCCAGACCAAGTTACTATAGATATGTTAGAAGCTGAAGTTGAAAAAAACACGACAGCTAAAGGATTTATTTTTGATGGTTTTCCTAGAACCAATGCACAAGCCGACGCATTGGATGCTCTTATGGATAGTAAAGATTCTCAAATAAATGCTATGATTGCTTTAGAAGTAGATGATGAAATTTTAGTAGAGCGTCTATTAGGAAGAGGAAAAACGAGCGGAAGACCTGATGATGCAGATGAATCGATCATAAGAAATAGAATTAAAGAATATTACGATAAAACTGCCATTTTAAAAGATTACTATACTGCTCAAGATAAATATTTTGGAGTTGATGGTGTTGGAAGTATTGATGATATTACTCTGCGTTTAAGTTCTGTAATTGATAACTTACAATATGAATTTGGAAATTAATTTTGCTCTTGGTATATGGCAGCTTATTATAATTATAATTGCAGTGTGTTGTTTGCTTTTTCCAGTTTTAGCACTTATAAGTATTTTAAAAAATGATTTTAATGGTAATGATAAAATAATCTGGGTTTTAGTTGTTTTGTTTTTACCTTTCTTTGGAACAATCTTGTATTTTCTTCTAGGGAGGCCAAAAAGAATTAAAAATTTATAAAATTATTGTTTCCATATCTAATAACATTTTGCCTAAAACATGACTGAAGGAAATTTTGTAGACTACGTAAAAATGTTTGTTAGCTCTGGTAACGGGGGTAAAGGTTCTGCCCATTTGCATCGAGAAAAATATGTGGCTAAAGGCGGACCAGATGGAGGTGATGGTGGTAGAGGAGGTCATGTTATCGTTATAGGTAATAAGAACCTTTGGACACTTCTGCATTTAAAGTTTAAAAAACATATTAAAGCTGGCCATGGAGAACATGGTAGTAGCGGAAGAAGTTTTGGTTCTGATGGAGAAGATGTTTACATCGAAGTTCCATTGGGAACCGTTATTAGAGATACAGAAAGTAACGAAATACTTTTTGAAATAACGGATGAAGGGGAAGAAAAAATCTTAGCTCAAGGAGGTAAGGGTGGTTTAGGAAACTGGCATTTTAAAACATCAACAAATCAAACGCCTCGTTATGCGCAACCTGGGATTCCTATGGAAGAGAAATACGTAACCATGGAACTTAAGGTGCTGGCTGATGTTGGTTTGGTAGGTTTTCCAAATGCAGGAAAATCTACACTTTTATCAGTTATTACTTCAGCTAAACCTAAAATTGCTGATTATGAATTTACTACCCTAAAACCTAATTTAGGTATTGTAAAGTATCGTGAGTTTCAAACGTTTGTAATGGCTGATATCCCCGGAATTATTGAAGGTGCTGCTGAAGGAAAAGGCCTAGGACATTATTTTTTACGCCATATAGAGCGTAATTCTGTGTTATTGTTTTTAATACCAGCGGATGCTAAAGATATTAAAAAGCAGTATGATATTTTGCTAGATGAATTACGCCGTTACAATCCTGAAATGTTAGATAAAGAGCGCATTGTAGCAATTTCAAAATGTGACATGTTGGATGATGAGTTACAAGCAGAACTAAAAATTCAATTAGATAATGAGTTGCCTATTCCTTATTTACTAATTTCGTCTGTTGCGCAACAAGGCATAACAGAATTAAAAGATCTCCTTTGGAAGATTTTGAATGATTAATTAAATTGTCTTAAAATTTTATACTTAATAGTTTCTAGCATATTTTTTTAATTAACTTTATTAAAAAAAAATAAAGTTATGAAATCTCCCGTTTTTTTTATTCTAGCCATACTAATAGTGTCTTGTGCACCCATTCGTGTGACCTATGATTATGATTTACAAACCGATTTTAGCCATTATAAAACTTATAACTACTATAAAGATATGGAAACAGGTTTGAGTGAGTTAGATACTAAAAGGTTACTAGATGAATTGGATACATCAATGGCAATGAGAGGTTTTAGTTTAGTGGAAACTCCAGATTTTTTTATTGATATAAAAAGTGAACAATTTCAAATAAATCAACAGAATACCGTAGGTGTAGGTTTAGGTGGTGGTGGCAGAAATGCAGGAGGCGGTATTTCTATTGGGTTACCCATTGGACAATCTAATATCAACCGTCAAATAACTATCGATTTTGTTGATGAAAATAAAAAACAATTATTTTGGCAAGCTGTAAGTGAATCTAGTTTTAATCCAAACGGAACTCCCGAAAATAGAGAAGCTAAATTAAAGGCAATTGTAGAAAAAATATTATCTAAATATCCACCTAAGTAGTAATCTAGTTTTTTATGATTCTTTTATTGGACAAAAGAATGTTGTTTGAGTAAAAATTGGCAAGGTATAGGCCTGTACTATAGGCGCTAATATCTATTTGAAGTGTTTGTGAATTATCAACAAATAAAGTTTCTATTTTTTTACCGTCAATACTAACAATATCAATTTTCAAGCTTAAGTTGTTATTATTTTCAAACTTAAAATTTATCACATCATTAGTAGGGTTTGGGTACACGGTAATGCTTAAATTATTTAAAACACTATCGATTTCTTCAATTCCTAAACTAGAATAATTAATAGTCCAAGTTACCATACTTAAATGTATAGTTTCATGATTGTCTATTTTTAAAAAACTAGTATTATCTGTAACTATTGAATTTAAAGTGTTAATTCCTTCAATTAAATTAATTTCAAGTAAAGAAACCACTTCAACATTATTAGCAATATTTAGGCTATTTAAAACCCATTCGTTTTCTAAAGTATTTGGCTCAGGCTTTATTAAATTCAAATTAAAATCTATTGGGAAACTTGGATTGTTAACTGTATTTGAAATAGGCATATAAGAGTCGATAGGAGACACAAGATCATGTATTTTTTCTATCATACCTTCTTTACAAACAGAGCAAAAAGGCACACCTAAATAACGCATTTTACAATTTTGATGTGGCCTATTCCAAGTAGCAGCAGTGCCAGAAGAAGCATATGCATAAATTCCAACACTATTAATTCCTAGCCAGTTTTTCCATTTAACTAGGGCTGGATTAGTTTCTTGAGTCATATTTATAGCTTCAGCTGCCAATACATCTCCGGGGTAATATTCATCCTTTAAATCAAAAAGCGAATGCCCTAATTCGTGTATAGCAATTTCGTTGGCACTAGTACCAGTAGAAGTAAAAGGAAATTGTCCACCACTTCCTCCATACTCATCAGAATTCACTAATATGATGGTTTGATCGAATTCAGGGAAGTTATTTGCAAGTACCGTATTTATGGTTGCATAATCAGAGCTAAATAGCAATCTGTGGAAATTGAAACTATCATAACTCGTATTAAAATATGTGTCAACATTAATGATAGCTGATGCAGGTTCTATCACATCAGTCGCAGTTCCTGGATGATCTGAACCACTTTCATTCGAAGGCACTTTTATAATGTATACATTAAAGTAATTAGTGTATTCCACAAATGGTGATTGCGAAAACATATCAGTCATAAAATTTATGGCGTCGTTTTTAAACTTCGCAAATTCTGAAACTTGATAGCCTTCACTTAAAATAACGAGGTTAATTCTTTTATCATTATCACCGGAAACTTTTAAAGATTCAACCTCAAAAGTTTGTGTATGATGTATTTGAGAACTTATCAAAAAAAGTAATGTAATAAGTAGGTTTTTCATTTTGTTTATAGTATCGTCTTTATTAGGGCTTTTGAATTCTGTAAACTATCAGTAATTTTACTTATTGTTATCGACTTTGTTTTACTATGTAATTGTAATTTTAAAGCAAGTTGAGTGCTTTTCAAATGTATTTGTTTTTTCTTTAAAAATAAAGAATCATTTACAAACTCAACTGTTTGAATTAATGGATTTTTTATAATTTCACTTTGAATAGGATTAGAATTTTCATCCAACTGCATGCACTTTAAATCACCAATAGAAGCAGATTCGATAAAATTATTTTTATAATTTTTCAATTTACCATCGGTAATTTTTTTATTGATGAATGCAACTTCGGTTTCACCATTTTTAGTTTCTGATACATTATAGTTTAAAAAAATTAATTTAGGATTACTTTCAATTAATTCCTCTTTCTGCAGAATAACCTTTTTTAAGCCACAACTATAACCATTAATTAGGACTATTAATAGTAATAGCTTTAAAATAGTATTTTCGGGTTTTAACTTTTTCAAAACTAAAGTTTTTGAGATAAAACAAATATAGTAATTAATGTAAACACAAAATTTTATAGCTTCTAAAGCCTTTAACTTGCTGTTAATTAATTTGGTTTCTAGCCTTAAAATACTATTTTTCACAAAAATAATCAATCAAAAACAGTTATTATGAGTGCATTATCTTCAGATTCAAAATGGTCTTTCTTAGAGAAAATTGGTTTCAGATTTAGCTTTATTTATTTTTTACTTTTTATTGTTTTAAATAATAATGGCGCTTATCCTTTTTGGGTATTAATAGCTAATTATCCTACAAGTTTATTGCATAAGTTTATTCCTTGGCTTGGAGAAAAAATTCTTAAACTTCCTGAACAAATTACCACGTTTACTAATGGAAGCGGCGATACTACCTATGATTATGTTTGCATTTTTATGTTTTCTGTTGTTGCAGTTTTTGGGACTTTAATATGGTCTTTTTTAGATAGAAACCGAAGTAATTATAGAAAATTATATTATTGGATTACAGTTGCCATTCGTTTTTATGTTGCGCTAATGTTGATAAATTATGGATTAGTTAAAGTTATTAAACTCCAATTTCCATCTCCATCATTTTCTAGATTATTACAGCCCTATGGAGATTCATCTCCAATGGGTTTAGCTTGGACATTTTTGGGATTTTCTAAAGGGTATAATCTTTTTATAGGGATAGCTGAGGTTTCAGCAGGCTTGTTGTTGTTTAGAAGAACCATGACAGCTGGAGCTATTATTACTATAATGACAACAGCTAATGTTATGGCAGTAAATTATTTTTATGATGTTCCAGTAAAAATTCTTTCTACACATTTGTTTTTAATGACCCTATTTTTAATTCTAAAAGATTTAAAACCCATGTTTACATTTTTTTTCACTGGAAAAACAGTGAGTCTTTCAATAATAAAACAACCTACTAAACCAGATGAGAAATCATTAAAATTATTTTCTATAATAATGAAGGCTTTACTGATTCCCTACATTATAATTTTTGGAATAATTAATTTATCTAAATCTCAAAAAGTATATGGGGATGGCGCACCAAAACCTGATTTATATGGGTTATTTAAGATTAATATGTTTGAAAAAAATGGCGATACCATTTCAACCGATCTTAACAATACTGAAAGATGGCGTTATTTAATTTCAGAACGAAAAGGAAGTGTTCAAATTCATAATATTGATAAGTCGGTAAACTCTTATAAATCTGAGATTGATACTTTAAAAAATGAATTAAAGCTCGTAAGTTATAAGGATTCTACCGATATAATGACCATTAATTATAAAAAAACAGAAAACGAATTTACCTTTGAAACTTTATATAAAAACGATACTATTAAAGCAAGTGGTAAGATTTTAAATAAAGATAACTTTATATTGATGAACAGAGGTTTTAATTGGGCTAACGATTACCCGTTTAATAGATAAAAAAAGAGGTTTTTTGAGTTACTTTTTTTTAAATCAATTAACAAATGCAAGTATTTTTACGTTAAGTATTATCTTTATATCTACTAAAATAATAAATAACAAAACTATAACGTTCGTTATGGAAGTAATCTATTTTTAGTCCACTATAAAGTTTAACTTTGCTATTCTGAATATAATTAAATGAAAAAAATAATCTACTTATTTCTTTTTCCAGTTTTGGTTATTGGCCAAACAAGTATTGATAATGTAGACATACTTTTTCAAAATAAACAATACGCTCAAGCTGAGAAAAATATTATTCAGTTTTTGGAATCACATCCTTCAGATTTAAAAGCCATAGAGTTATTAGGCGATACGTTTGGACATCAAAAAAAGTGGGACGAAGCTATTACAGAATATAAAAAACTTGTAGAAGCTAACAGTAGTAACGCAAATTATCATTACAAATACGGTGGCGCTTTGGGCATGAAAGCTCTAGAAAACAAGTTTAAAGCCATTGGTTTTATAGGCGATGTTAAAGCTTCTTTTATAAAAGCAGCAGAATTAGATCCAAAACATATTGATGCACGTTGGGCTTTGGTAGAATTGTTTATGCAAATACCAGGTGTTTTTGGAGGTAGTAAAAATAAATCTTTGCAGTACGCTCAAGAGCTTGAAAACCTCTCAAAAGTAGATGGTTACTTGGCAAAGGGATATATTTACGAATACGATAACGAGCCAGAATTAGCAGAAAAATTTTATAAACTTGCCATACATGAAGGCGGCTCGTTAACCTGTTTCGATAAGCTTACCAATCTTTACGAAAGTAAAAAAGAACCTAAAAAAGCCATTCAGAACATTGAAGAAGCTCAAAAAAAACACCAGCGCAATGCGTTGCACTATCAAATAGGTAAAGTGGCTGCCGAGTATAATGTGGAGTTGCAAAAGGGAGAACAGTGCTTACAAGTATATCTAAAAAATTATTCGCCCGAAGATGGAGTTCCAAAGGCTTGGGCACATTACCGGTTAGCTCAAATAAACACTTACAAAAACAATAAAACCGAAGCCTTAAAGCACATCAATATAGCACTAGAAGAACTCCCTAAAATTAAAACATTTAAAGAGCAAAAAAAGAAAATTTTAAGTATGTAATATTTTGGCGTTACCCTTTCGGGTCGGGCTTTCTGCTATATCTTTTCTCGTGCCTCAAAAAAGGATGTCGCTTCAATCCCTAACGCAATTCTGTATGCTATTTGTAAACGTTTTCATTTAAAAACATTCGTGTATTAGCAGCAAAAAAAGTATATTTGAAAGCATTCAAAAACAAAACATGAACGTACATTTTATAGCCATTGGTGGCGCTGCAATGCACAATTTAGCATTAGCATTACACAATAAAGGATATCAAGTAACAGGAAGTGATGATACTATTTTTGAGCCTTCAAAATCACGATTAGAAGCTAAAGGCTTATTGCCAAAAACATTTGGCTGGTATCCAGAAAAAATCACAACAGATTTAGATGCTATTGTTTTAGGAATGCACGCAAAAGAAGATAATCCAGAACTTTTAAAAGCTCAAGGATTGGGCCTTAAAATTTATAGTTATCCAGAGTTTTTATACGAGCAATCCAAATATAAAACACGCGTAGTTATTGGCGGTAGCCATGGAAAAACAACTATAACCTCCATGATTTTACACGTAATGCATTATCATGATAAGGATGTTGATTATATGGTTGGCGCACAACTAGAAGGTTTTGATGTGATGGTAAAACTCACTGAAGAAAACGATTTTATTATTTTAGAAGGTGATGAGTATTTAAGTTCACCCATTGATAGACGTCCTAAATTTCATTTATACAAACCTAATATCGCTTTATTAAGTGGTATTGCTTGGGATCATATTAATGTGTTCCCAACCTATGAAAATTATGTTGAGCAGTTTAGCATTTTTGTAGATTCAATTGTTAGTGGCGGTAGCATCAATTATAACGAGGAAGATTTAGAAGTAAAAAGAGTAGTAGAAGCTTCTCAAAACGCTATTAGAAAACTACCTTATAGCACCCCAAAATATACTGTTGAAAATGGACAAACACTTTTAGAAACACCAGAAGGAGATTTGCCAATTGAAGTTTTTGGAAAACACAATCTTAATAATTTGGCAGGTGCTAAATGGATTTGTCAACACATGGGGATAGATGAAGACGATTTTTACGAAGCAATATCAACATTTAAAGGTGCAAGTAAACGTCTTGAAAAAATAGCAGAAACTAAAACGAGCGTGGCTTATAAAGATTTTGCACACTCACCAAGTAAAGTTGAAGCTACTACAAAAGCGGTAAAAGAACAATACGAAAATAGAACTTTACTAGCTTGCTTAGAGTTGCATACTTATAGTAGTTTAAACGCCCAATTTTTAAAAGAATATAAAGGTACTTTGGACGCTGCCGATGTTGCTGTAGTATTTTATTCACCACATGCCGTTGAAATTAAAAAACTTAAAGCAGTTACGCATGAGCAAATTGCCAGTGCCTTTGAGCGTGATGATTTAATTATTTACACCAATCCTGATGATTTTAAAGCGTTTCTTTTCTCCCAAAATTTTGATAACAAAGCATTGCTTCTAATGAGCTCTGGTAATTATGGCGGACTTGATTTTGATGCGGTTAAAGGGTTGCTAGTATAATTTAATTATTTCTTTTTACGGTTTGTTATCAATAAGGAAAGTTACGTGTCTGTCTTATAGGATTTTCTGAGTAAAAATAAGAAGCTAGCAAAAAAAAACTCGCATTGAATTAGCATAAAATAGTTTCTTTTTAACTCAGTTCTTTATGGTAACTAAGCTGGCTTTATTTCATGAATTCAAACTATTGTAAAATTCTTTTCCGTATGAATCACTAATTGGAATTAATTTTTTATTGATAGTAATTCGGTTTCGTTCTATATTTTCAATTCTATCCAAAGAAACGATATACGAATTATGAACGCGACAGAATTTATTGTTGGGTAATTTATTCAGTAAATCCTTAAATGTCTCAAGTGTCATGATCTTTTTTTGAGAGGTAATGATTCTTTTATAATCGCCCATACCTTCTATGTACAAAATATCAGCAGTATTAATTCCTTCAAGCCGATACTCTGTTTTTACAAATATTTTGGAATGCACAATGGTAATTTGCTTATTGAAATCTTGAATAACTTTATCACAAGCCTTTACAAATCGTTCGAAAGTAATTGGTTTTAAAAGATAATCACATACTTGTAATTCAAAACCTTTAATGGCATATTGCGAGTATGCTGTTGTAATAATTACTTTTGCTTTTGTATTAATTGATTCAAGTAATTGAATTCCTGAAAGTTCTTTCATTTCAATATCAAGAAATATTAAATCAACAGAATTTTCATTTATATATCCAATTGCCTCAACTGCTGAATGAAAGGTTTCTAATAAATTAAGTCTGGGTAATTTATCAATGTAGTTTACCAACTTCTTAATTGCTAAAGGCTCATCTTCTATAATAATACAATTAACCATCTATACTAACTGAATTTCTAGGTTTACTCGGTACTCATTATCAACTTTATTGATATTTAAAAAATGAGTGTCAGGAAAAAGCAAATTTAGCCTTTTCTTAGCAAGTTCTAATCCCATTCCCGAAACCGTATCATTTCGTTTATATTCATTTATAGTATTTGAACAGCTGAATGCTATTTTACTTTTGTTCTCAATAATTGAAATTCTCAACTTCTGATTTGGATTGTTCAAATTACTATGTTTGAATCCGTTTTCAATAAATGGAAAAAACAGCATTGGCGGAATGTTAGTTTCATTTGACACATTGGTTATAAATTCAACAACATCTGGATTCACTATTCTCATTTTTTCCAATGCTATATATTTTTGAAGATTATCAATTTCTTTTTGAATAGGAACCTTTTCATGTTCTGTTTCATAAACTACATACCTTAATAAATCGGATAGCTTTGACAGGGCAGCAGAAGCTTGTTCAGGGCTTGTTTGTATTAAAGTATCAATATTGTTTAAGGTATTGAATAATACATGCGGATTAAGTTTTGATTTTAAAGTTTTTAACTCACTCAAAAGATTTTTGTTTTCCAAGTCCTTTTTTACCTGCTGGTTTTTAAACCAATCCATACTAAACCTATAAAAGGTACCAAGTCCACCAGAAAATATTGATCCTACAACACTGCCTATATAGGGGTGAATTAGGTTTACTGATGGAAAATCGGAAAAATAAAATTGTGCTTGTCCAGACATGGTAAAATAAAATATTCCCCACCATAATAACATATCGAAAGGGATTATTATAAAAACAGTTAAAATGGCATAAACAACAAATTTTTTATATTTTCTTTTCTCAAGATAATCAGGTACAAGTTTAAAATAAAACGTATAAAAACTTATTAACAGCCAGATAGAAAATATTAATGATATTGTAATTAAACTTGGGGTGTCTGTAAACTCAATACTTTTGTAAACAATAACTAAACCAAAAAAACAAACCGCGATGCATGCTAGAATATGAATTAGAAAAAGAGTAGTAATTTTGTTCATGATATTAAAACTTTATTGATTAACCATGAATTAAAAATCCTATTATTTAAAGTCTTTTCCAAAAGTAATCTTTTGTTGAAGTGTTTTTGTCTGCGAATATTATTTTTTTATCGGTAGTAACTAAAAGTATGCGAACAAAGATAGGATATGAAATCGTTTTAATATTTTTATATGATGTTAAATAGTTAGTTTAAATTTTTTACAAAGTCAATTACCCCAACTTCTCCCTAAAAAAAGCAATAGTTCTATCCCAAGCTAAATTAGCAGCTTTTTCATCATAACGAGGTGTGGTATTATTATGAAAGCCATGGTTTACATCATCATAAAAGTAAGCTGCATGTTCTATATTATTGGCTTTTAAAGCAATTTCATAATCTGGCCATCCTGAATTTACTCGAGTATCTAACCCAGCGTATTGTAATAATAAGGGCGCTTTTATATTTGCTGTTTCTTCAGCAGATGGTTGTCCGCCATAAAATGGCACAGCAGCACCTAAACGGGGTACTTTTACAGCCATCATATTAGCAATCCAGCCACCAAAACAAAAACCTACAACACCTATTTTTCCGTTGCAATTTTCGTGTTTATTTAAATAGTCAAAAGCAGCTATAAAATCTTCAAGCATCTCATTTCTGTCACGTTTGCGTTGTAAAGCACGTCCATCATCATCATTTCCTGGGTAGCCACCTAATGGCGATAAAGCATCTGGAGCTAATGATATAAATCCATCAATTGCTGCACGTCTGCCAACATCTTCAATATAAGGGTTTAAGCCACGGTTTTCATGCACTACAATAATTCCTGGTAATTTTCTGGTAGTGTTATCTGGCATAGATAATAAACCTTTTATGGTGCCACCTCCTTTAGTAGATTCATAATTAATGTATTTAGAATCTAAGCGCTCATCATCTGGTTTTACCAAAAGCGTGTTTATATAATCTGGAGTTATAAAACTTAACAATGATGATACCGTAATACCGCCAACAGCATAAATTGATAACTTTTCAACAAATTGACGTCTGTCTATTTTATTATGGGCATAATAGTCGTATAAATCAAACACTTCCTGACTGATGTCTTCTTTTTTTAACGTTTTCATAAGATAACTTTTTATTGCTCCTGTAATTTACAATATTTATCTTTATGGCATGACAGAAAAACTACCTTCTTTTTCTATAAAAAACTGGAGTCAAGACGATCAGCCACGTGAGAAATTACTTTATAAGGGCAAGTCTGTTTTGAGCGATGCAGAATTAGTTGCTATTTTAATTGGTTCTGGAAACAGAGACGAAAGTGCTGTAGCGTTGTGTAAGCGAATTTTAGCAAGTGTTGATAATAATTTAAGTGCGTTAGGGAAGTTATCCATAAAACAACTTATGTTATTTAAAGGTATTGGAGAAGCAAAAGCTATTACCATTGCAGCTGCTTTAGAATTAGGAAGACGCCGGAGAGGTGAAGAGGCTTTAGAGAAAAAGAAAATAACATCAAGCGCTTCGGTATTTGAACTTATGCAACCTATTATTGGTGAGCTTCAGCATGAAGAATTTTGGATTATTTATTTGAATAATTCCAATAAAGTTATCCATAAAACACAATTGAGTAAAGGAGGTATTACCGGTACTTTAGTAGATGTGCGTTTAGTACTTAAAATAGCACTAGAAGTTAGTGCTACTGGTTTAATTTTAGCTCATAATCATCCTTCGGGCACTCTAAAACCCAGTGAAGCAGATAAACAAATTACTAATAAATTAAAGATAGCCGCACAAAGTTTAGATATAAAAGTTTTAGATCATCTAATAATAACAGAAAAAGCATACTTTAGTTTTGCCGATGAAACCATACTTTAATGCTTTTAGTTTATACTCATAAAATTTCGCCACGTTTAAAATATGTTTTCAAGCATATTTGCACAAGAATTTTAGGAATAGAGGTTGGGTTTACATCCGAAATACAAACTTTTATAGTGCATGAGGGCATGAAAATGTCTTACACTAAACAACCCTTAAGTAACGAGTTTTTTATAAAAAGTCATGAAATTTTATTTGATCAAGGACTTAATGATATTGAATTAAATATTCAAAATTGGGATCAAACAAAGTGTTTCTTTTTTAATGGTGAAAAAAGTGCTATTCCGTTTGATATTTTTTCAGCTTCTTTTTATTTGTTATCACGTTACGAAGAGTATTTACCACATGTAAAAGATGAGTTTGGGCGTTTTACAGCCACTGATAGTTTAGCATACAAAGAAAAATTTTTACAGCAACCGGTAGTAGATATTTGGGCTTATAAATTTAAAGAGGCTTTACATAAGCAGTTTCCTGAATTTCAATTTCCAATAAAAACCTACAAAATTAAGCCAATAATTGATGTTCCTGCAGCTTATAATTATAAACTAAAAGGTATTTTAAGAACTTTTGGAGGTATTCTTAAAGATATTTTTAGTTTTAAATTTAAAAGTTTGTATTCAAGGCTTTTAGTGATTCTTGGATTTTTACACGATCCGTTTGATACCTTTAAATACATTATCAATAGACAAAAGCATACCAGTTTTAAATTTATGTTTTTCTTTTTAATAGGTGATTATTCTACGTATGATAAAGGTATAAACCCTAATAAAAAGAAATTTGTTTCGCTAATAAAATATGTTGCAGATTATAGTGCAGTTGGTTTAAAAGCCTCTTATTTGGCTTTGGAAGATTTAGATATTCTTAAAAAAGAAAAGTTGAGAATGGAACATATTTTAAATACTAGTTTAAAAGCTTCCAGACAATCGTTTTCAAAAATTAATCTACCAGAATCATATAGAAACCTTATCGAATTAGAAATTTTAGAGGATTATACGATGGGTTATGTAGATTATGTTGGTTTTAGAGCAGGAACTTGTACACCTTTTTTGTTTTATGATCTAGATTATGAAGTACAAACACCATTGAAAATTAATTCTTATCATTTAATGGATAATGCTTTATTAAAATATCAGTCACTATTAGATAAAAAGAAATTTTTAAATGAAATTATTAATGAAATAAAACAAGTTAACGGTGAGTTTGTGCCTGTGTTTCATAATTATACTTTTAGCGATGATGAGAAATGGAAAGGGTTTAAAGAGTTGTTTAATGATATTTTAGATTCAGCAAATGAAGATTAATGGCATAACAGATGTGTTTTTTGATTTAGATCATACGCTTTGGGATTTTGATAAAAATTCTGGATTAACTTTTGAAAAAATTTTTAAGATTAATAATATAAATATTAATGTAAGTGAATTTTTGTTTCATTATGAACCTATAAACCTAAAATACTGGAAGCTTTACAGGGAAGAAAAAGTAGAAAAGAATGCGTTGCGTTTTAACAGATTAAATGATACTTTTTTAGCAATTAATCATCAAGTAGAAGCGGAATTAATTTATAAATTATCAGATGATTATATTACACATCTTACAACGTTTAATCATTTATTTGATAATGCATTTGAAGTTTTAGATTATTTGAGTATTTATTATAATTTGCATATTATTACTAACGGTTTTGATGAAGTACAACATAAAAAATTAACCCAATCTAATATTCATAAATACTTTAAAACAGTTACAAATTCTGAAATGGCAGGTGTTAAAAAACCAAATCCAAAAATTTTTGATTTTGCTTTACAACTAGCAAACACCCATGCAAAACAAAGTGTTATGATAGGGGATAGTTATGAAGCTGATATACTTGGGGCCCAAAACATTGGTATGGATGTTGTTTTTTTTGATATTAAGAATACTGTCTTAGATGCTGATATTAAAACAATTAATAATTTAATTGAATTGAAAAAGTATTTATAGCATTTTAAAAATTTATATTTATAAATAGAGTTAAACATAAAAGAATAAATATGAAAGCTAATTTTTTTTTAATTATGACTACCTGTTTAATGGTGTCATCTGTTTTTTCTCAAACAAGTTTGAATGATTATAAATATGTTATTGTTCCTAAAAAGTTTGATTTTTTAAAAGAACAAGATGAATATCAATTGAATTCTTTAGCTAATTTTTTATTTAATAAATATGGTTTTGAGACCATTTTTGAGGGTGATAACTATCCACAAGATTTTTTGAATGATAGATGTTTAGCCTTAAAATCTGATGTTTTAAAAGATTCTGGAGTTTTTAAGACGAAGTTAACTGTAGTCCTTAAAGATTGCTTTGACAAAGTGGTTTATACTTCAAAATTAGGAGAGAGTAGGGAGAAGGAGTTTAAAACGGCCTATAATTTGGCTTTAAGAGACGCTTTTGAATCTTTTCGAGCAATGAATTATCAATATAAACCTAACCAGAATATAAACACATTAGCAATAGGTGAAAATATAAATAAAAGTGAAGTAGCGAATCAAATTCAGCTATTAAAACAAGAAATTCAAGAACTTAAAAAGGAAAATGAATTTGAGGCTGTAGTAGTTGAAAGCGTTTTAAAAACTAAGACTAAACAAGAAGCTATATTAGTAAACTCCCCTGATACTTTTGTTATTGAAGGAGCCACAAATATATTATATGCTCAAGAAATTGAAAATGGATTTCAGTTAGTGGATAGCACACCTAAAGTAGTTTATAGAATTAAAAAAACCAATTTAAAAGATTTGTATTTAGTTGACAAATCATATGCTATAGTTTACAAGAAAAACGAAGTATGGTTACTTGAATATTATTCTGGTAATGATTTAAATCAAGAAATTTTAAATATTAAATTCTAACGTTTTGCGTTAGGGATTGAAGTGTAAATCCTTTTTGAGAGGTTATGATCTAAAAGATTGAAACGTAAAGCCCGACCCTTGTGCGAATGCCTATTTTCTTTCAATTTTTATAAAAATTAATATCCATACTTATCTTTCCAACGAGTTTTTAAAAACTCACGATGGGCATTTTCTCTAACATTATTAGCAGGGTCGTATAGTTTTGTGTTTTTTATCTCGTCTGGTAAAAATTCTTGATTTGCAAAATTGTTTTCGTAATTGTGAGCATATTTGTAATTATCACCATAACCTAACTCTTTCATAAGTTTCGTAGGTGCGTTTCTAATTTCTAGCGGAACACTTAAATCTCCAGTTTGTTTAACCAATTGTTGGGCATTACCTATTGCCACATAAACAGCATTACTTTTTGGTGAACATGCTAAATAAGTTGCGCATTGGCTTAATATTATTCTAGATTCTGGATAACCAATTGCGGTAACTGCTTGAAACGTGTTGTTTGCAATTACTAAAGCGGTTGGGTTTGCATTTCCTATATCCTCACTGGCACAGATTAGTAACCTTCTAGCTATGAATTTCACATCCTCGCCACCTTCTATCATTCGTGCCAACCAATAAACTGCCGCGTTTGGATCGCTACCTCTTATAGATTTTATGAATGCCGAAATAATATCATAATGTTGCTCGCCAGTTTTATCGTAATGAACCGTATTATTATGGATTTTTTGTAATACGTCCTCATCTGTAATTTCAATATTATTAGAATCGAAAGAGTTTACAATCAATTCAAATATATTAAGCAATTTTCTAGCATCACCACCAGAAAGTCTCAATAACGCATTTGTTTCTTTAATTTTAATAGATTTTTTAGATAAGTATTCATCAATCTTAATGGCTCTCTCTAAAAGCAGCTCTAAATCAGTTTTATCAAAAGCATTTAATATGTAAACCTGACAACGGGATAAAAGTGCAGAAATAACCTCAAAACTCGGATTTTCAGTAGTCGCACCAATAAGTGTTATCCAGCCTTTTTCAACTGCTTGTAGTAACGAGTCTTGTTGAGATTTACTAAATCTATGTATTTCATCTATGAACAAAATAGGGTTTTTAGTAGTAAATAAACCCCCGCTTTGTTTCGCTTTGTCAATAACATCCCTTATATCTTTTACTCCAGAGTTTATGGCACTTAATGCATAAAACGGTCTCCCCGATTCCGTTGCAATGATATTTGCTAGCGTGGTTTTACCTGTTCCTGGTGGTCCCCAAAAAATCATCGACGGAATTAATCCTTGTTTTATATGTAATGTTAACGCACCATCCTTCCCAACTAAGTGTTTTTGGCTCACATAGTCATCTAAAGTTTTTGGTCGTAAGCGTTCAGCTAAAGGTTCATTGGTATTCATTATTGTAAAATTAAATCAAAATTTTAAGTTTTGGGCGTGTCCCTCAATAAAAAATATCGGGTCGCACTTTCCTTATTACACGGTAGTTTGCTGCAATCGCTCACGCACTTATCTGACATTTTAGCATTTAAAGTAAAGTTGGATAACTATTTGCTAACTTTATACCAATGAGTAAACATGAGCATTTTAAATACTCTACTGGCGTGGTAGCATATCCAGTAGCATTTGTACTAATCATTTGGTTTATCTTCTGGTTTGAAGTTAGGTTTGGATATAACTTTAGTAAATACGGTATCTACCCCCAAACTATTAAAGGGTTACGCGGTCTTGTTTTAAGTCCATTTATACATGGTAGTATCAAGCATATTTACCATAATACAATACCTCTTTTTGTTCTCTCTATGGCCTTATTTTATTTTTACCGCCAAATTGCTTGGAAAGTAGTATTATTAGGTATCCTGTTTTCTGGTTTTTTAACTTGGCTTATTGGAAGGCCATCCTATCATATTGGAATTAGTGGTTTAATTTATGTTTTAGTAAGTTTTACTTTTTTTAAAGGCGTTTTTGCTAAGTATTATAGGCTTATAGCTTTATCACTTTTGGTAGTTTTCCTTTATGGTAGTATGATATGGTATACATTACCAATTGAGAAAGGTATATCATGGGAAGGTCACCTTTCTGGTTTAATTACCGGTTTATTGTTCGCTTTGTTTTTTAAAAAGGAAATAGTAAAACCTAAAAAGTACCCTTGGGAACACGAAAATTATAATGAAGATGAAGATCCCTTTTTAAAACATTTTGATGAAAACGGTAATTTTGTCGAATTAAAAGAAGATCAAATAGAACATGATCAAATTATAATCAATTACTTCTATAAAAAACAAAGTAAAGATTAACGACGTTGTCTTAAAACCTCATATAAGAAAGCTCCACAAGCTACCGATACGTTTAAAGATTCAATCTCTCCCATCAAAGGTAATTTGGCTTTTTCATCAACTACTTTTAAAATAGATGGGTTTATACCGCGTCCTTCAGAACCCATAATAATGGCGCAAGGTTCTGTAAAGGAAACATCATAAAGTGTGTTATCTGTTTTTTCAGTTGCTGCAATAACTTTTATTCCCGATGCTTGCATGTAAAATACGGCATCTTTAATATGGTCTACTTTACAAATAGGAACTTTAAAAACAGCGCCAGCACTAGTCTTAATAGTATCTCCATTTACAGGAGCACCACCTTTTTTTTGGATAATAATACCATTTACACCTGTACATTCAGCTGTTCTAATAATAGCTCCAAAATTCCTAACATCACTCAATTGGTCTAATAATAGAAAAAGAGGTGTTTTACCCGATTCTAAAACATTAACTACTAATGTTTCCATATCATGAAATTCAATTGGCGAAATTTGAGCTATGGCACCTTGATGATTTTTATTAGTTATTCTATTAAGTTTTTCTACAGGAACATAAGATGAGTTTATACTATTTTTTCTAATAGTACTCTCTAAATCCGTAAATAGATCGCCATGTAACCCTTTTTGAAGGAATACTTTATCAATGGTTTCTCCTGAGTTTATAGCCTCTATAATGGCTCTAATACCGAAAATTGTAGTGGTTTGTTCCATGGCATAAAGGTAAATAAAAAAACCACCTGTAAAAGGTGGTTTTTTATTTTAGATAATAAAACTTTTAGTTGAAAGTAAATGTTCTTTTACCATCAGCATCAGTTGTTTGAGTAAATGGAATATCTACAAAACCAACAGCAGGATCTACTGTACCTTCAAAAACATGAGATACACTATCATCTGTAGTTAAAATTACTGTATATGGCACAGGAGTATCATCAACAGTAGTCCAAATTTCTACCGAAACTATATAATCCCCATCAGGAAAGTTTTCGTTAGCTGGGTTATTAAAGAAATCTCCTTCAAATCTACTTCCAGACTCAGAATTTTCAAATCTAGCTGTAAAAGCTGCATTATATACAAATAAGTCTAAATCATTTTGATCATAAGGACCTAGCCAATCTAAACTCATCTTTAAACAATTTGTTGTAGGAGCCATAAAAGTACCATTCACATCAATAAGTTTAACACCTACCGCTTCTGAAGTTAATGTAAAAGGATAATCTACTGCATCACCAGTTTCTGATTGAGCTAAATTAATACCAGTTAATTGGATATTTACATATTCATTTAATCCGTTATAATTGTTAACAGGTGTACCCGGCATCGTTAATAATCCTGTACCTGTTGTTTGACCTGCAGGAACTGTAACAAAAGATTTTGTTTGATTAAAATCGAATGTAGTTGCGCTTATCTCAAGCGTTGATTCCACATTAAAACTTTGTGGTAACGTATAGGTGTATTGAATAAAAGTACCAGGAGCCGCTAGAGTACGGTTAAGACTTAACGTACCTACTAACGCTTCTTTTACTTCATTATCAACGTAAGCTCTTGAAAATTCGTCGTCACCACAAGAAACTATGGTTAGTAACAAAAGTGAGCTTAATATATATTTAAATTTTTTCATAATATAATATTATTTAAATTAATTTTTTTGAGCTGTAAATCTAGTAAACCCACCAAAAGTAAATCCAGTACCATCAGATCCAGCAACACCTAGTCCTGAAACTATTTTCAAATCTAAGAAACCTATACATGATAAACCAAGAGATACATCAGCAGTTGTTCTTATGTGTGTAGGGGTATAACCTGCACAACATACTTCTTCAGTTAATACAGCATTTTGACGCGCTACGGTAGCTATACCTAAATCACTAATATTTACTGCTATATTAAAACCTGTTCCATCACTACCCGCAGAATCAAATGGATTAACCATTATAACTTGGTTTGCATTAGCTCCAGCTATTATTTCAAACTGGGTTGGTAAACCGTCACCTGCTCCTGCATTAAAACCACTATCCGTAATTATAGTGTAAGTTCCTAACATGTCTGCTTGAACAAAAGGACAAGAAATAATTGTTCCGAAATTCATGGCATTTTTGTAAGCTGATGTGTAAAGTTGTCCTTCAGTATTACCTAAACCTACAGTTAAGGCATCATCATCAAAAGAAGGTTCAACACCATAAAATACAACGCCATCGTTTCTTGTTACTTTAGCAACAAAATTAAATGAATCTCCAAAACCAAAATCAGAAGCTTCTAAACCAAAAGCAGCTGCCATAGATGCACTTGTAATGCTAAGTGATGCAGGGAAACTATTTATTACAATAAAATCATCTGCTTTGTATGGAGCACCACCAATAACGGCTGATAATGTTAATGAATACTCACTAATATTGTTATTAGCATCAATTAGCTCATCTGATATTGAAATATTTGCAGCATCAGGATACGTTGCTGAAACACCATCGTTAGCAAATTTCACAAAGGCACCTTGTTCCAACTCGTAAGTAGCTGGATTATTAAAGGTACTTTGATCAGTACACGAGTTTTGAGTTAGCATAACTGCTACTCCCAATAGTAAATAAATTATTTTTTTCATATTCAAATTTTTTAGTTTTAATCTATAAATCCGGCTGGGTTAGTATCCCAGAATACTTGATCAGTTAAACTTTTTTGCTCTAAATTAGGATTGTCATTAGAATTTAACTCAGAGTCTGGTAAAAAGTAACTTCTTGGGAAATCAGTGTTAGAGATTACAGAAAACCCTAATTCTGGATATCCTGTTCTTCTGTAGTTGTTATATGCTTCAAGACTATTACCCCACATAGCGATATAGTATTCTAACATAATGATTTCTAATCTTTCTTCATCAGAAGTTGCAACATCATAACGAAGTAATACTTGGTCGATATAAGCTGTAACATCAGTACTTACCATAGGTATTCCAGAAAAATTTGCAACTTTGTTGAAAGAATCCATCATAGCTTGCATTAAGTATGTTCTTGGGTTTCCAGTTACTCCTAAACCAACAGGAGCAGGTAAAGCAGCTTCTGCAAGCATGAATTTTGAAAATGATGATAAAATTACTGGATGAATACCAGCACCACCAAGATTTTGGCTATCCCTGGTAAAGCTGAAACTAGCATCATCATAAGCACCACCTGCAGGATAAATACCATAAGTAGCTCTTAATTCTCCATCATTAGGAATACCTTCATCATCAGCATGATCTCTACCCCAATAACCATCTCCAACATAACAATATTGGAAATCTCCATCACCCGCACAAGGTAATAATGTACCAGATGGGTCTGTATTAGTTTGTCTGTAAATGTAATAAGGTAATCTAGGGTCTGGGCTAGCCTTGTCATTAAGTAATGTATTCATAAAATCATTACTCATGTATTGGTTCCCAGCATTAATTTGGTAATTAGCAGCAAACCATGGGTGTCTGTTATCAGGATTGGTTTCATTTGTTCCAAATTGAATTTGAAAATCATCTGCCAAATCTTTAATATAATTACCACTTGCTAGTATGCTATTAATATCAGAAACTGCACTCGCATTACCAACTAATTTAGTTTGCACATACATTTTAATTTTAAGTGTGTTTGCTAATTTAATCCATTTAGACATATCGCCGTTATAGATTAAATCTTCTGGTTGAATTTGACCAGTAGCACTTAAATTTGTTATAGCTTCGTTTAATTGCGCATACATAGCCTCATAAATTGAAGCACCGCTATCTAAATTAGGTTGAGGAAACTCAGAACTTACTGCTTCAGAATAAACTGCTGTACCAATGTTATCAACTAAGTTTACAAAAGCAAAAGCCTCTAATACTTGCCCCATTCCAACATGATTAGCTAGGTCGTTAGTTTCAGCTAAATCTTGTATTAAATTTAAGTTATTTGCTATAGAATACGTATTAGCCCATGCCCCATTCATAGAACCTTGACCTGAGTTTGAAGCATATGTTCCAAACATATGAACATGTCTCATGATATCTCCACTTTGAAAGCTTAATCCTAAGTGTTGTCCAACAAAAGATAATTGGATACTATTAAGTACTAAACTGGCGTCAGCAGAAACTGGTGTCAGTGTATTTGGATTATCATTGATATCCAAATTTGTAGTTTCACAAGAAGATAAAGCAAGTAGAAAACTAAATGCAATAACGAAACCTGTAGAAGCTTTATTAAAATATTTTTTCATTGTCATTTTTTTAAAAAGTTAATTTAACACCAAATGAATATTGCTTGTAAGAAGGGTCATTTTGGAAATCTAATCCTTTACCATTACCAGCACCTGATCCAAGCACTTCTGGATCTAAATTAAGACCTTTAGGAATGTTTGGTGTTTCGTACCATAAGTTGTTACCAGAAACCGTAAAAGTTACATTTCCGAAAGGAGATCTCTCTAGAGCTTTTTTGGATAATGAATAGCTTAATGAAATATCTCTTAATCTGATTACAGATGCATCATAAACTAAGTTCTCATCTACATCTTGTAAGTTGATGAAATATAAATCATTAGGACCTATTTGAATCGTGTTTTCAATTTTATCACCGTTACCATCTGTTAAAACCTCACCAGTATTAGGATT
Organism: Flaviramulus sp.; assembly: GCA_030731745.1. Taxonomy (GTDB): domain Bacteria; phylum Bacteroidota; class Bacteroidia; order Flavobacteriales; family Flavobacteriaceae; genus JANQTJ01. The sequence goes on from JANQTJ010000019.1 coordinate 42,001, forward strand.
TCCTAAAACACCTGGTATAATAAATGTACCTTCTCTATCTTGAGTATCGGTAGTAACACCTCTACGTAATAAGTTAGAAGCAGTTACAGAGTAAATATCTCCACCATGTATATACTCCCATTGGATACCTAAAGTAAATCCTTTGTAAGAGAATGTATTGATATTTGTAAATCTCCAATCTTCGTTAGGATCCCCTATTAATTCATCTTCTAAACCAACATCATCACTGAATATTATTTTACCAGTCTCAGGGTTTATTAACAAGTTACCTTCATCATCTTTTACAGCAAAAGTACCTCTCATAACACCATAAGGTTCTCCTTCAATAGCAAAGTTGATACCAGATGCAATATCTACTCTTTCTACTGGTAAATCAATAACAGTAGTTTCGTATGCAGTAAATTGGTTGTTAATATTCCAGTTAAATCCACCTTCTTCATTACTTTGGAAAGGGTTGATTCCTAAACTAATCTCAAGACCGTCTGTATCAATTCTACCAGCATTAATTACTGTATTGGTAAAACCAGTAGATGCAGCTAAACTTGAATTTAAAATTTGATCTTCAATAACTCTTCTATAAGCAGAAATGTCAAAATCTAAAAAGTTGTTAAATAAACGACCTTCAAAACCAATCTCATATTCTTTTAAAAGCTCAGGTTTTAAACCTGGGTTAGGTAAAAATGTACTTAATGCATTTGTTGCTACCGTATTTCCTGTAAATGGATTAAGGTTAGCTTGCGCATTCGCTGCCAATTGTGGTCTTGTTAAGTAAGCATTAGGGAAGTTTGCAGAAGTACCGTAACTACCTCTAACTTTAAGATAGTTATTGCTGGCACCCTTTAAACCTTCAAACATACTTGTAGGTATTAACGATAAAGAAACACTAGGATAGAATAATGAGTTATTTTCATCTTCTACAGTAGAACCCCAGTCATTACGTCCACTTACCGTTAAATAAGCATAGTCTTCATAAGCAAATTCTAATTGACCATATATACCAATAGTATTCGTTTCTGACGTTCCTTCAATTACTTGGTTTGATCTAAAGTTATTATGTCTCTTAAAATTAAAAACAACTTGGTCTTCACTAAAGATACCTAAGTTAGAAAATTGAACGTTTTTAGATTCACCACCTAATACAGCATTTAAACTTATGTTATCAGCTAATTTGAAATCACTACCAACAAAAGAAAATCTGTGGTTGGTTGTTCTTACTGTTCTATTGAAAGTTTGTAAAAAACCTAGTGGGCTATCAGCACCACCTTTGTTCTGGTAATCTTCATTAAGTGATGAATAACTATCTAAACTGTAAAGATAATTTGCAGTAATTTTATCACTTATTTCATAATCTAAGGCAGCTTTGATAAAAGTTCTATCTGTAGTTTCATTAAAAGCCGTATTTTTTTGTTGCCATCTTGGGTTAGATATAGTTGTTCTGTAATAAACAGAAGAACCATCATTAGGGTCTTCAAAAGGTAAATTTTGAATATCTAAGTTTCTTGGAATCCAAGTTAATAATGTAAAGAAGTTTCTTGTTGGTCTGAAAGTGAAAGTATTGTTGTAAGTAACACTTGTGTTGAAACCTAATTTATTAGTAAGTTTAGTTCTACCACCAACAGCTATGTTATATCTTCTTAAACCATTTTCAGGGATATATCCACTTTGATCAGCATGACCAAATGCTAAACTAACACCAGAATCTTTATCGAAGTTTTTCTTAAGTAAAACAGAAGTAATTTGTCCTATTCCAGTTTTAAAGAAATCGCTCACATTGTTAGGCGCTGCCTTGTACTCTACAGTTGCTCCTTGAAATTGCGGGAATGAACCTGCATATGCACCAATAGCTAAAGGATGAGGAACAATTTGCCCATCAAATCTAGCACCCCAAGTTCCAAAAAACGTGGTGTTAAGAGTATTATCAGCTCCTTGACCATAAAGATTTTGGAAATCTGGTAAGTTAGCAACTTCTAAAAAAGAAGTAGTTGTAGAAACTGTAACTTCAAATTTCTTGTCAATACTTCCACCTGAACCAGATTTAGTAGTAATAACGATAACCCCATTACGACCATCTTGACCATAAAGAGTTGATGCTGCTAAACCTTTAAGTACAGTTGTAGTAGCGATGTTGTTTGGGTCAATATCAAAAGATCTATCACCAGCAATTGGAGCGCCGTCTACAATGTATAGAGGTTGGTTGTTACCAGAGATTGAGTTTTTAGAACGAATAATTACACTCGCTTGTGTTCCTAAAAATCCACCACCCGCATTTACTTCAACCCCTGCAATCTTACCAGTTAAAATTCTGGCAACATCCGTCTCAGGTTTTCTTTCAATTTGATCTGATTTAATTGTTGCTACAGAGTAACCAAGAGCTTTTTCTTCTCTTCTAATGCCCTGAGCCGTTACAATAATCTCATCTAAAGATTCTGCATCTTCAGCAAGTGTAACATTAATTGTGTTAGAGGCTCCTACACGAACTTCTTTTTTAGAATATCCAACAAAACTAAACACTAAGGTAGAACCTTGAGCTGCTTGAATTGAATATTTTCCATCGAAATCTGTAGAAGTACCAGAAGTTGTACCTTTTACTAAGACAGTTGCTCCAGGAAGCGGTAAACCAGAATCATCTGATACTGTACCTGAAATTGTCTTTTCTTGTGCAAACGTTAGTTGCACAACAAACGCTAGGAATAGCGTTAGAATTCCACTAAACTTTGTTTTCATTTTATAATTATTTGAATTAGTCAATGCCAAAAATCATAATAAAAAGTTAATAAAACAATAAATAATGGTTAAAATTTGATGTTTCAACTAAAATTTTAAGAAATCAGCAATAAACACCCTCTATTTTGAGGTCAAACTAAGATGTATTATTTAAATCATACATATAAAATTCGTTATTCTCAATTTGAGCCCCTTTATAATTTAGAAATAAACATATAATTTTTAATTTTATCTATTTATAATGCTATAAATGAATTATTTCCTTGATTTTAGATAGTTCTAGATTCTTTTTTAGATTTTAAAATTGAGTAGTTAAACTTAAATGAATCTTAGAATTTGATAGATTAAATTTTTGATTCTCTAATTTGCCGTTAGCATAATTAAATCTCAATAGCCCTGACTTAGTTAAAATACCAAAACCAAAACCATAACCAAATAGCTTTTCTTTAATACTTAAAATTTTGTTTTCAAAGTAAGCAGCATCAATAATTGAGTGTATGTAGATAGAATTATTTATTTGGAGGCGATATTCAGTATTTATTAAACCAAATAATGTGGAGAAAATACTATTTTCTTCAAATCCTCTAATAGAGTTAATTCCGCCAAATCTTAAGAGTTCGTTTTCAAAATAGGTGTTAGAAATTAATTTTGAACCATTCCCCCTGATATAAATACTGTTTTTTTGGTTCAAATTGAAAATCTTAAAAGCATCAATACTAAGAAGGGATTGTTTTTCTTTATTTGATATTGTTTTTCTATTTCCAAAATTAGTCTCAAAATATAATTTTGAATTTATTGGAAAAAGTAAGCTATAAGGTTGGGGGTTTGAAAATTGATAAGCTAATGTGAAATATTCTGAATTGTAGTCTTCGATTGGTAAATTTGAACCTGAATTAAGCAAATTGTTTGATTCTGTGGCGCTTATTCCAGCATACACTTTATTTAAAGCATTTAATTGATAATGTAATTTGGCAAATTGGTTAATTGTAGTAAATGTCGAATCTTTTTTAAAGATACGCAATAGTAAATCTAAACCGATAGGGGATTTTAATAAATAAGGTAGCGAAATATCGGTTTCAAATGTTTTTTGATCATTTTCATCGCTTTTGTAAAGTAATCTAAATGATTCTCCAAAATTTAAATTATTTGTAAGGTTTAAATTTAAATAACCATCAAATTCAAGTTTATTAGTTTCCTCGTTAGTGCCAAAACCTAAAAAACCATCAAAAGCATTACTTCTTGTTTTTTCAAGATATAAATATAAGGTTGTAGAGTCCTTTAAAAATAAAACCTCTGGGGGTTTTATTTCATTTGCAAAGTTTAAATTATTTAGTTGTTCAGTTTTGGTTCTAATTTTTTTTAAATCAAAATCTTGAGTTGGTTTGATTTTTAGAAAATATTTTAAATAGGCTTTTGGGAATTTCTCATAACCTTTAATAACAATATCACTAATTGTCCTTTTTTCTGAAGATGATTCCACATATAAATCCGCTTCTAAATTTGAATCGTCCTTAATTCTAATATTAGATAGACGTAATTTTGAAAACGGAAAACCTTTTTCAGTAATTTTAGAATTTATGTAGCTAAGTGTGTTTTCAATCTGAGTAAACTCTATTTTTATATAATCCCTGTATATATTATTAGAAATCAACTTTAAATTTAATTTATCAATCAGTTCTTTTTTGTAGTATATAAAAATAGTATTAAATTTTCTTTTCAATTTTACTTTTGAGATGAATATGGAATCGTTTAACTTTTTTATTTCTTCAAATTCATTTTCAATAAACCCTAATTTATATAGTTTTTTTTGAATTGTATTAACCTCAAGTTTCAGAGATGTATAGTCTTTATGAGTTTTGTTATAATTTATTGAATCTATAATCAGAGTTTCAGCTTCACTATCTCCTTTAACTTTTAAGAATAAGTCTTGACAAAACACTTTTGTAGAAAAAAGTATGCTTATTACAAGTATTAATGAATGTATTTTTTTCACTTTAAATCAGACTTATAGAAGTTGTAAATCTAACGGAAAAAGAACATTTTTTGTATGTCTAAAAAAATAAATTTTGAAAACTCTTAAAAATTAATGAATTAGGGTTTGAATAATTAATTTTAATTTCTACCTTTGCAGCCCTCTTAAAAGAGGATTTTAAAATTTTATATATAAATATATATGCCAACAATTTCACAATTAGTAAGAATAGGAAGAGCCAAAATAACCAAGAAGAGTAAATCGGCCGCTTTAGATTCTTGTCCTCAAAGACGTGGTGTGTGTACTCGTGTTTATACAACAACACCTAAAAAACCTAACTCAGCAATGCGTAAGGTAGCAAGGGTTCGTTTAACAAACGGTAACGAGGTTAATGCATACATCGGTGGTGAAGGACATAATCTACAAGAGCACTCGATAGTATTGGTTAGAGGTGGAAGGGTAAAAGATTTGCCAGGAGTTAGATATCACATTGTTCGTGGTGCTTTAGACACAGCAGGTGTTGCAGGTAGAACACAACGTAGATCTAAGTATGGTGCAAAACGCCCTAAAAAGTAATTAAACTTTAAGAAGAAGACATGAGAAAAAGAGCAGCAAAAAAGAGACCGCTTTTACCAGATCCACGTTTTAACGACCAGTTAGTAACTCGTTTCGTTAATATGATGATGTGGGATGGAAAAAAATCGGTAGCTTTTAAAGTATTCTATGATGCAATTGATATTGTAGAATCGAAAAAAACTGACGAAGAAAAATCAGCCTTAGATATTTGGAAAGATGCTTTATCAAATGTGATGCCTCACGTAGAAGTACGTAGTCGTCGTGTTGGAGGTGCTACATTCCAAATACCAATGCAAATTCGTCCTGATAGAAAAGTTTCAACGGCAATGAAATGGTTAATTAGCTATTCACGCAAAAGAAATGAAAAATCTATGGCATTACGTTTAGCTTCAGAAGTTTTAGCGGCAGCTAAAGAAGAAGGAGCAGCTGTTAAGAAAAGAGTTGATACTCATAAGATGGCAGAAGCAAATAAAGCATTCTCTCACTTTAGATTTTAATAGGAAATGGCAAGAGATTTAAAATATACAAGAAACATAGGTATTGCTGCACACATTGATGCAGGAAAAACTACTACTACAGAACGTATTCTTTATTATACAGGAGTTTCTCACAAAATTGGAGAAGTACATGATGGCGCTGCTACAATGGACTGGATGGAACAAGAGCAAGAGCGTGGTATTACAATTACATCTGCTGCGACTACTTGTACCTGGAATTTCCCTTTAGACAATGGTAACCCAACGGATGAAACTAAAGGATATCATTTCAATATCATAGATACTCCAGGTCACGTAGATTTTACTGTTGAAGTAAATCGTTCATTACGTGTACTAGATGGTTTGGTGTTTTTATTTAGTGCAGTTGATGGTGTTGAACCACAATCTGAAACTAACTGGAGATTGGCAGACAACTATAAAGTACCTCGTATTGGTTTTGTTAATAAAATGGACCGTCAAGGTGCTAATTTTATGGCTGTATGTCAACAAGTTAAAGATATGTTGAAATCAAATGCGGTGCCAATCGTATTAAACATTGGAGACGAAATTGATTTTAAAGGGATTGTTGATTTAGTAAAAAATAGAGCTATAGTTTGGCATGATGAAACTCAAGGAGCAACTTTTGATGTTATTGAGATTCCTGAAGAGCTTAAAGCTGAAGCAAAAAAATATAGAGCGTTGTTAATTGAGGAAGTAGCAACTTATGATGAGAACTTATTAGAAAAATTCATGGAAGATGAAGATTCTATTACAGAAGAAGAAGTGCACGCTGCGCTTAGAGCTGCTGTAATGGATATGGCTATCATTCCTATGATTTGTGGTTCTTCATTTAAAAATAAAGGTGTTCAATTCTTATTAGATGCTGTTTGTCGTTATTTGCCTTCGCCTCTTGATAAAGAAGGTATTATTGGAATTAATCCAGATACTGAAAAAGAAGAAATACGTAAACCAGATGCAAAAGAACCTTTTGCAGCTTTAGCATTCAAAATTGCAACAGATCCTTTTGTTGGTCGTTTAGCATTTTTTCGTGCCTATTCTGGTCGTTTAGATGCGGGTTCTTACATCTTGAATAACCGTTCAGGTAAGAAAGAGCGTATATCTCGTATTTACCAAATGCATTCAAATAAACAAAATCCCATTGATTTTATTGAAGCAGGAGATATTGGAGCTGCTGTAGGATTCAAAGATATTAAGACAGGTGATACCATGTCTGATGAAAAACATCCTATTGTTTTAGAATCTATGAATTTCCCTGATCCAGTAATTGGTATTGCTGTTGAGCCTAAGACTAAGGCAGATGTTGATAAATTAGGGATGGCTTTATCTAAATTAGCCGAAGAAGATCCTACATTTACTGTAAGAACTGACGAAGCTTCAGGACAGACTATTATATCTGGAATGGGTGAGTTACACTTAGACATTATTGTTGATCGTTTACGTCGTGAGTTTAAAGTTGAAGTGAATCAAGGTGCTCCTCAAGTTGAATATAAAGAAGCTATTACTCGTAAAGCAGATCATAGAGAAGTTTATAAGAAACAATCTGGTGGTCGTGGTAAGTTTGCTGATATTGTATTTACATTAGAACCTGCTGAAGAAGGAAAAGTTGGTTTAGAATTTATCTCAGCAATTAAAGGAGGTAATGTTCCTAAAGAATTTATACCATCTATTGAGAAAGGTTTTAGAATTGCCATGCAAAATGGACCTTTAGCTGGTTACGAAGTTGATGCTATGAAAGTAACTTTAACAGATGGATCATACCATGATGTGGATTCTGATGCATTATCATTCGAATTAGCCGCTAAAATTGGATTTAAAAACTCTGCAAAAGCTGCCAAAGCAGTAATCATGGAGCCTATTATGAAACTTGAGGTAATTACACCTGAAGAAAATATGGGTGACATTGTTGGAGATTTAAATAGAAGAAGAGGTCAAGTTAGTGATATGGGCGATAGAGCTGGTGCAAAAACTGTAAAAGCTACTGTGCCATTATCTGAAATGTTTGGTTATGTAACAACATTAAGAACATTATCATCAGGTCGTGCAACGTCAACAATGGAATTTTCACATTATGCTGAAACACCTTCAAATATATCTGAAGAGGTTATTAAAGCAGCTAAAGGTGTTGAAGCTTAAAATCTAAGAAAATGAGTCAGAAAATCAGAATAAAATTAAAATCTTACGATCATAATTTAGTAGACAAGTCTGCTGATAAGATTGTGAAAACAGTAAAAAGCACAGGAGCTGTTGTAACTGGTCCAATTCCATTACCAACTCATAAGAAAATTTTCACTGTATTACGTTCTCCACACGTAAACAAGAAATCAAGAGAACAATTTCAATTAAGCTCTTACAAAAGATTATTGGATATTTACTCTTCGTCATCGAAAACTATTGATGCGTTAATGAAACTTGAATTACCAAGTGGTGTAGAAGTAGAGATTAAAGTATAATTACATCTCGGTTTATAACCGGAATTACATGTCCCAACGATGCGGTCGCGGGAAAAACGGAAAAATACATTTCAGGGACGAAAGGTATTTTGTCCCTGAAATATTTTAAATAAATAATAAATTAAATAAATAATTATGTCTGGGTTAATTGGAAAAAAAATCGGTATGACCAGCATTTTCGATGAAAAAGGAAAAAATATTCCTTGTACTGTAATCGAAGCTGGACCATGTATCGTTACCCAAGTCAGAACTGAAGAGGTTGACGGTTATAAAGCTGTTCAATTAGGTTTCGATGACGCGACAGAAAAAAGTGCTACTAAAGCTGACTTAGGTCATGCTAAAAAAGCAGGAACTTCTGTAAAACGCAAAATCGTAGAATTCAAAGGTTTTGATAAGGAGTACAAATTAGGTGATGCTATCACTGTAGAACACTTTGCTGAAGGAGAGTTTGTTGATATCTCTGGAATTTCAAAAGGTAAAGGATTTCAAGGGGTTGTAAAACGCCATGGATTTGGTGGTGTGGGTCAAGCTACTCACGGTCAACATAATCGTTTAAGAGCACCAGGATCTATTGGTGCAGCTTCATATCCTGCTAGAGTTTTCAAAGGAATGAAAATGGCTGGTAGAATGGGTGGTGACTCAGTAAAAGTTGAAAATTTAAGAGTTTTAAAAGTAGTAGCAGATAAAAATCTACTTGTTGTTAAAGGGTGTGTACCCGGACACAAAAATTCTTATGTAATTATTAGAAAATAATGAAAGTAGCAGTTTTAGATATAAACGGAAAAGATACAGGTAGAAAGGCAGACCTTTCTAAAGATGTATTTGCTATTGAGCCTAATAATCATGCAGTATATTTGGATGTTAAACAATATTTAGCAAACCAACGTCAAGGTACTCACAAATCGAAAGAAAGAGCTGAGATATCTGGAAGTACTCGTAAAATTAAAAAGCAAAAAGGAACTGGTACTGCAAGAGCAGGAAGTATTAAGTCTGGAGTATTTAAAGGTGGAGGTCGAATGTTCGGTCCTAGACCAAGAAATTATAGTTTCAAACTTAATAAAAATGTGAAGCGATTAGCTCGAAAATCAGCTTTAAGTATTAAAGCAGGTGAGCAATCAATAACGGTATTAGAAGACTTTAATTTTGACTCAATAAAGACTAAGAATTTTACAGCAGTTTTAAAGGCTCTAAACCTTGAAAACAAAAAATCTTTATTTGTGTTGGGTGGGTCAAATAATAATGTATATTTGTCATCGCGCAATTTGAAAGGCTCTGAAGTTATAACCTCTTCAGAATTAAGCACATACAAGATTCTAAACGCTAATCAGTTAGTGCTTTTAGAAGGTGCTTTAGAAGGAATTGAAACAAATTTAAGTAAATAGAGGCAATGAATATCTTAATTAAACCTATAATCACAGAGAAAGCGACAGCTGATAGCGAGTTAAGAAACTGCTATACATTCGCAGTGAATACTAAGGCGAACAAGGTAGAAATAAAAAAAGCGGTTGAAGCTGCTTATGGTGTTTCTGTTGAAAAAGTTCGTACTATAAATGTCCGTCCAGATAGAAGAA
>JANQTJ010000020.1 GCA_030731745.1 Flaviramulus sp.
TCGATAGAAATATTAACAATATTAAAATTAGCATTATTTAAAATGCACAACGGGTATCTAAAATATATTTTAGACACATCTAATATGTTTTTTTTAATTTTGACCTAATTTTAAACTACTTTTGCAATAATAGCTAACACTCCCATAAAATGAAAAAAGAAACAACTCAAGATCCGAAAGAGCATTTAAACGGCAAGTCTAAGGAAACCACTTCAAAAATTGATGCAATTAAAGAACTTATTTTTGGGGAAAATATTCAGGCATATAATTCCGAGTTCGAAGCTTTAAAGCTAGATATTCTAACAAAAAAAGAAGAGCTGCAAAATTTGATAAGTGATGTTGAATCTGAACTTCTAAAAAATATAGACACTTTAAGCACAGATGTAAATATTAGAATTACTGACCTTGAAAATTCTATTAATGATAGAGTAGACAACCTTGATAATAAAAAAATTGATCGTAAATTATTAAGCGAGCTTTTTATTAAATTAGGAGAGAAAATTAGTGAATAAACACATTTTCATAAATGAATCAAGATGAAAAACTAAGTATCATTAAAGATATTTTGCTTACTGATGAGCGAGAGTTTGTTTCATCTATTGAAAATAAAATAAAAATTCTTGAAAATACTGTTAATAAAAGAGACAACTTATCTGCAAAAGTAAACCCTATTATTGACGAAAAACTAAAAACTTTTATAAAAGAAATTCCAGATACTCTTGGACCAACTATTACAGAAGCTTTAAAAGAGGAGATAAAAAACTCTAAAGATGCAGTTGTTGAGGCACTTTTCCCAATCTTAGGGCAGATGGTGAAACGCTATGTCCAACATGAGATGAAATTACTCTCTGAAAAAATAAACAATCAGGTAAATAATACGTTTTCATTTAAACGTTTTTTTAGAAAAACCAAATCTAAGGCGTCTGGCATAAATGAATCTGATTTAATACTTCAAGAACAAACCAATACCAAAATAGAACAGGCTATTATTATTGAAAAAGGCTCTGGACTTGTATTAGCCGAATTTTCGAAAAATAAAATGGCCGATGAAGATATGGTGGCTGGTATGCTAACCGCTATTAAGAGTTTTGTTGAGGATGCTTTTAAAAAAGAAAGTCAAAATTTACAATATATTGAATATGACCTTTACCACATCCACCTTCAAAACTTCTCGTCATTCTACATTGCCATTGTTGTTTCTGGTGCTTATAATATCATATATAAAGACAAATTAGAAGATAAAATCCTTAAGTTTGCCAGTAACCAAAAAGTAATTAGCACTCTTAAGAATAAGGCTTTATTAACCAAAAAATTAGAAGATTTCTTTAAAAATGACGGCATCTAAAAAAATTGTTTTATTAGGTCATTTTGGAGTTGGGAAAACTTCATTAATACGTCGTTTTGTTGAAAACACCTTTTCTGAAGATTATCAAGTTACTATAGGCGTTCATATTTCTAAAAAAACTATTGAAATCCCAGAACAAGAATCTATTTCCCTTATTATATGGGATTTAGAAGGACAAGACGATCTAAAAAAAACACGTTCGTCTTACTTACTTGGAACCAATGGATTTATTTATGTTTTTGATTCATCAAGACCCTTAACTTTTGAAAACCTTAATTCTGAATTAAAATTTCTAAAAGAAAATTACCCAAACGTTCCTGTAAAAGTAGTTGGAAACAAAATGGATTTGGTAAATAAAACATATCTAGCACAATACAGCAGTGTTTTTAAACCTTTGGTCGATTTCTTTGTAAGTGCCAAAACTGGTAGTAGAATTGAAACTCTTTTCTCTAAATTAGCTAAAGAGTTAATTTAAATAGATGCTTGAGCCATATAAAAAAAAATATCACACCAATAACTTTCAATATATTCTAGTTGATGATTTGGGATGTGTTTTAGAAACGGACAATACCCTTTTTACAGTTCAAAAAGATAGTTTACTTCAAACTATTCATCCTTTTTTTGAAATATTAAATAGTTTATTGCAAATTGATAATGACTGTTTTGAATTCTCTTGTATTAACCTGAATTTAGAAAAAAAAGTAGTAATTGTTGATACTATTATTTATTCACAAAACAAGAATGAAAATCTCATCATTATTGAAAATTTAACCAAGCACTATAATAACTATCAACTTGCAGCACAAACAAGAAATGAGTCTATTATTAACTCTCAAATATTAGAGTTAAAAAATGAATACTTATTGGAAAAGGAAACTTTCAAGAACAATTTTATAGCAAATTTTAGCCATCAGCTTAGAAACCCAATAACAGCTTCAATAATTTTTAGTGATTTACTAATTAATAGTGATTTAAATACTGAACAAAAAAATTATCTAGATATTATACAATCTGCAAATAAGGATTTGAAAAATAGAATTGAAGATATTTTAGATATATCTAAAATTGAATCAGGTAAGTTAATCTTAACTGAAAAAGTTTTTGATTTAAAAAAACTCTTGAATGATATAGTTAATGGTTACAAATTTTTAGCTTCAAAAAAAGGACTTGATTTTAATTTTGTAATTGATGAAAATATTCCTGAATTTATTAAAGGAGACCAATACAGGTTGAAACAAATTATTGGGAACCTTTTAAATAATGCTATTTCGTTTACCACTCAAGGCTCTGTAAATTTTAAAATAGCACTTAACTATATACGTGCAAAAAAAGCAAATCTTCGCATTGAGGTGTTAGACACGGGCTGCGGTATTGCTTCAGAAAACTTGGATTATATTTTTAAAAGATTTTCTAAAATAGAGTCTGAAAACCAAAACATTAAAGGTTCTGGACTAGGTTTAGCCATCGTAAAATATTTAATTTCTGAAATGCAAGGTAATATCAAAGTTGAAAGCGAAATTAATAAAGGCTCAAAATTTATATGCAATCTAAGTTTTAAACTTTCAGATTATAATCAAATTTTGAAAGAAGAATTGTTAAGTAAACAATTACTAGGTTTAGAAAAAAAGTATCATATTTTATTAGTTGAAGATTCAGAATTAATACAGCTTACTATTTTAAAAATATTAGCAGCTACTGGTAATTTTTTCATTAATATAATTTCTAAGGGCGAAGATTTAGTGCCAAATATTATTAATCAAGATGTGGACTTAATCTTATTAACAAATACCATTCAGAATTTTTCTGCTATGGATTTAACTGCTTCTGTTCGTAATTTATCAAAAGATTATAAAAAAACGCCAATTATTGTACTATCTACTCTAGCATTTAAAGATGATGTAAAACGCTTTAAACAAGCAGGTGTAAACGATATTATAACCAAGCCTTTTGATGAAAAGAAACTGTTAGAAAAAATTTATAAATATATAAAATAAGAAGCGAGCATAAATGCTCGCTTCTCTTTATCAAATGGTTTTTAAATTAAATAGCTACTAATTAACCTTAGTATCCATAAGAATAAATTCTATTTAATTTACATCTTTATAATTATAAATTCAGATCTTCTGTTAAGTTGATGTTCAGACTCAGTACACTTAACGCCATTATTACAATTATTAATTAATTGAGATTCCCCGAATCCTTCAGCGCTTTCAATTCTGTTTGCTTCAATACCTTGGCTAATTATATAATCTCTTGTAGACTTTGCTCTTCGGTCTGATAACTTTAAATTATAATCATCGCTATCTCTAGCATCAGTATGAGATTCAATTTTTATAGTCATTTTAGGATATTGTGCCATCAATAATACAATCTTATTCAACTCTATTGAAGCATCATTTCTTATGAAAGATTTATCCAAATCAAAATAAATAATTCCTATTTTTATTTTTAATAAACCACGTTCTTCAACTATTAATTTATTAAGTGTTTCAAGACCTAAGGCAACAACGGTTTCTCCATTTTCGTTTAATGTTATTATTGGTTTTTCTTTAGTTTCATATCCTGTTTTTGAAGCTATAACTTTAAAATTAGTAGCACAGTTTAGGATTGCATTAAATTTATAAGCTCCAGAAATGGTAGTTATTGCCGTTTCTAATTCATCACCAGTTTCAGAAATTAGCGTCATTTCTACATTTGATATACGCTCTCCTGTAATAGAATTTGAAACGTAACCTCTAATTAACTGCTCGCATAAAACTTCTTCTTTTGGCAAGCGGATGAACGAATAAATATCATCATCGCCTTTGCCAGTTAATCTGTTAGAACATACAAACCCTTTGTTTTTTTCTTCATTAACTATAAAACCAAAATCATCAAGTTCACTATTTAAAGGCGCTCCAAGATTTACTGGTTTTTGAAAATTAGCATCAATAATTCTACTTTCATAAACATCTAAACCTCCAAGTCCTAAATGACCATCAGATGCAAAATACAATGCATTGTCTGTTATATAAGGAAACATTTCGCGGCCTGCCGTATTTACCTTTTCGCCTAAGTTTCTAGGTTTAGAATATCCAGTATAGGTGCTATCTTGTATTTGGTTATTGGTGTCTTCATTTAAAATATCTACCACAAAAATATCAGTAGCTCCAATGGAACCAGGCATATCTGAAACAAAGTATAATAACTTTCCATCTGTACTCACTGTTGGATGTCCTACAGAGTAATCTTCACTATTAAAAGGTAACTCTTTTACATTTTGCCATGTGGGCAAACTATCTTTATCCATACGTATCTCAGCACTGTAAAGTTTTAAATGATTTGTGCCTTTATCATCTCTTTGTAAATCTCCATCATAATTATTTCTTGTAAAATATACTTTCGTTTCGTCTGGAGAAAAAGCTAATGTAGCTTCATGGTAGCGTGTGTTTAATTTATCTGAAAAAGCATCAATCAATTTTAAATCTGATTCTATTTTATTTAGCTTACCTAAATACATGTTCAAAAAAGGTTGTTCGTTCCAATGATAAATTCTAGTGTGATAGTTAGAAGAATCTACTGCTGATGAATATACCAATTGGTCTTTATAATACATAGGACCAAAATCAGAATATTTAGTATTAATAGCTACGTTCTTTAATATAAACTGTGGTAAAATATCTAAAACATCTTCTACCGTCAAACTTTCTTGATCTAACAAATCAGACCTATCATCTTTGTTTTTAGTTTGTTTAGCAAACTCTTTCATCCAACGTTTAGCATCTCCATATCTTTCAACACCTTCTAATGTATGTGCATATCTAAAAATATATTCAGCATCAACTTCAGGATAAAAATCAGATATTAATTTATCATACCATCTGTAAGCATTTTTCATATCAGTATTAAAAAAATACGAATCTCCTGCTCTTTTTAAAAGATTGATATATGTTGAATCATTAGTCGTATTAAATTTTTTGTTTTTTCGTTCAAACTTACCAAGCTCTAATTCATATAAAACTGAAGCTTCTTTATACCACATTCTTTCAAAAAGTTTATCTGCTTTTTTAGTTGAACTTTGTGAAAAAGAAATACTAATGGTAAATAATAATAAAAGTGTAATTGTATTTTTCATGTAGTTCATTTTTAAAAGAAACGTGGCGATTTTAATTGTTTTTCTCTTGACCTTAGCTCGAAACGCAACATAATTTCATGCGTTCCAGAGTTAAAGTTTCTCAATCTTGTTGTAGTTGCATCATAGGCGTAACCTATCATTAATTTAGGACCAATTTGCAAACCTATTAAACCACTCACAGAATCGTCCCAACGATAGGCTACACCTAGCCTTAAAGCATCATGAAACATAAAGTTTGCCGATAAATCTGCGATAATTGGTGCGCCCACCACAAACTTTCCTAGAAAAGCAGGTTTAAACTTAATAGTTGGGCTTAAATCAAACACCTTCCCTGCTATTAAAAAGTAATGTAATCGTTCTGCAGCTATGGCGTTTTGGATTCCATCATAATGTTCATCTGTTAAAAAATTTGGTACAGATAAACCAACATAACTATTTTCACTATGCCAATACACTCCAGCTCCAATAGTTGGTAAAAATTTATTTTCAATATTTTGCTGAAACACATTTTCTTGTTCTTGATAAGAACCTCTGGTCCAATCAATATTTAACATTCTGCCTCCTCCTTTTATGCCAAAGGACAATTTACTATCATTATTTAAATTGATAGTGTATGAGAAATTAGCGTCAAGATAAAATTCATCAGAAGGTCCTAAACGGTCGTTGACTAAAACAACACCTAATCCAACATTTTTACCAACAGGCGATTCTACACTAAACGATTGTGTCATTGGTGCACCATCTAAGCCAACCCATTGTGTTCTATGAAGACCCGTTACAGTTAAATGCCCTCTAGATCCAGCATAAGCAGAGTTTACAGTTAATGTGTTAAACATATAATCTGTGTATTGGGGGTCTTGTTGTGCATTAACATTATGTAATGCTAGCACTAATACTAGCCCTAATATTATTTTTAATTTTAAATTCATCTCTAAATTTTTATATTTTAGGTACAATTTTGTTTTTTGCATCTATTATTATCTTACAATGTATAACCAACCTGCTCTTGGTTCTGATCCATCACCTAGGTCTAAAACATAATAATAGGTTCCTACCGGTAATTTTTCATTTTTGTTTACAACCGCTCTTCCGTTGGAAACTCCATCAAAGGTATTGTCATAACCTTCTTTTACATAAACTACATTACCCCATCTGTTATAGATTTCAAGCTTATTGTTAGGGTAATTATTAATACAATCGATATAGAAAAATTCATTTTTACCATTCCCATTAGGTGAGAATTCATTGTAAATATGTAAACATTGAGGATCTATTGTGGCATCATCTGTATCATTGCTTTCATCTGAATCAATTTGATCTAAGAATTCAAGTGACGCTGTATTTACATAATCATTAATATCTAATACTTTAACAGTAATTTCTAACATTTCACTTGTACCTGCTGAAACCGATGGGATATTCCACAATCCAGATAACTCATCATAAATTCCAGATGAAGCTTCGTAAGATATAAACTCATATCCACTTGGTAACAAGTCGATAATTTCTACTGAAGTAGCATCAATACCGCCTAAGTTTGAAGCTGTAATAGTAAATATTACCGTTTCAGCTATTGAAGGGTTAGCATTATCCACAGTTTTTGTTACCGCTATATCAGCAATTGGTGTGTTAATGAATGTACTATCTTCATCATCTTCACTTTGGTCGCCATCATCATTATCAGGTTCACTGTTCGGATCAAATTGATCGCTTCCAATAATTTGAGCTATGTTTAAATACTCACCACCTTGTAATGTTGGCATATTTACAGTAGCATCATAAGTAATTGTTAATCCAGACAATGGCACATTTAAACCAGTCCAAGTAATAATGTTTCCTATGAGTTCTCCACCATCGCTTATATTGGTAATATTACTGTAACCAATTGGTAAGATATCTTCTAGTGCAACGCCAGTCGCTGCATCAACACCTGCATTATCTATTTGTAATGTAAAGGTTACCACATCGCCTACATTAGCATTCATGTTACTTACGGATTTAGCTAAACTTAAATCTGCAGTTTCAGTCATCACTAATATTCCGTCTTCATCATCTTCACTTTGGTCGCCATCATCATTATTTGGCTGACTATTAGGATCTATCACATCACTTGCAGTTACTTCGGCACTATTAAAATACTCGCCTGCTGTTCCTGTTGGTGCATTTACTATCACATCAATAAATAAACTTTGCGAGCTTCCGTTTGGAACAGTACCAACAGTCCATAACCCTGATACTTCATCATATATTCCTGAAGTTGCACTAAAACGTACAAAGTCAAATCCTTGTGGTAATAAGTCTATCACCTCTACGTTAGTAGCTGCATCCGGACCTGCATTGTTTACTGTAATTTGGAATGTGATTTCGTCTCCAACATTTGGCATAATTTCATTATCTACTACAGTTTTCACTAAAGATAAATCTGCCATAGCATCTACTGGAGTAATTAATACATTGTCTTCATCATCCTCACTTTGGTCGCCATCATCGTTATTTGGTGCTGAATCATTATCCGCAACATCAGATCCTGATATTTGAGCGGTGTTTAAGTAATCTCCAGAACCGTTGACAAGAGCGTCAATTAATAACGTTTCCGTTGCACCATTAGCAATATTACCAATGTTCCAAATTCCTGTTACTTCATTATAAGTTCCAGATGTTGAACTGAACAAGATATAATCGAAACCTGATGGTAACAAGTCTGTTACTTCTACTCCTGTTGCGTCTTGTGGCCCATCATTTGTTACTGTTATTATGAATGTAATTTCAGAACCTACAATAGGCATTGTATCTCCATCAACAACATCTTTTGTTAATGATAAATCTGCAACAGAAATTACTGGGGTTACTATGGCATTATCTTCATCATCCTCACTTTGGTCACCATCATCGTTATTTGGTGTTGAATCTGAATCTGTTATATCAGATGAAGTTACTTCTGCAATATTTAAATAATCACCTGAAGAATTTACCAATACATCTATCAATAAAGTTTCTGATTCTCCATTGGCTATTCCACCAATATTCCAAATACCTGTTGTTTCATCATAAGCTCCTGATGTTGAACTAAACAATACATAATCATAGCCAGATGGTAATAAGTCTGTTACTTCAACACCTGTTGCATCTTGAGGACCATCATTTGTTACTGTAATTTGAAATGTGATTTCTGAACCTACTAGAGGTGTCAAATCTCCATCTACAACAGTTTTTACTAACGATAAATCTGAAACAGATTCTATTGGTGTTACAATAGCGTTATCTTCATCATCTTCACTTTGGTCACCATCGTCGTTGTTCGGAACAGAATCAACATCAAAAACATCTGAAGACGTTACTTCAGCAATATTCAAATAATCTCCTGTTGCATTGACTAAAACATCAATTAATAAAGTTTCAGATTCACCTGATAACACAGTGCCCAATGACCATAATCCTGTTGACTCATTATAAGTTCCTGATGTAGAACTGTACAATACAAAGTCATATCCTGATGGTAATAAATCCATCACTTCAACTCCTGTTGCATCTTGAGGACCATCATTAAACACTCTTATTTCAAATGTAATTTCAGAACCTACAAGTGGTGTTATATCTCCATCAACAACTATTTTAGTTAATGATAAATCTGCCTGTGCTGGTGCTATCGTAATAGCATCCTCGTCATCATCGTCGCCATCGCCATCGCCATCCTCATCCACTGTCTCATCGGTAGTTGGGTCACTATCTGGATCGTACTGATCACTTGCCGTGATTTGTACTGCATTGGTATACTCACCTGCTGCTCCTGTTGGGGCATTAACTAACGCCTCATAAGTAAGCACTACTGTACCATTATTTGCCGCTACACTTAATCCTGTCCAACTTGCTGTGTTACCTGTTGGTGTCCCACCATTATTTACTGTTCCTAATGTATAGCCTGCTGGTAAAATATCTTCTACCGCTACACCTGTCGCTACATCTGGTCCTGCATTGGTAACCGTTAATGTAAATGTTACCGTATCGCCTACGTTTGGACTCGTGTTACTTATCGTTTTGCTGATACTTAAATCGGCTTCTTGTATTGTTACGCCTACAGTGTCTTCATCATCGTCTGGGATGCCATCACCATTATCATCTACCGTATCATCGCTTGTTGGATCACTGTCTGGATCATACTGATCTGAAGCTGTAATCTCTACGCCGTTAATGTACTCATTTGCAGCTCCTGTTGGAGCATCTACCGTAACATCAAAGGTTAATGTAACGGTATCTGTGCCTAATGGTACGCTTAAGCCTGTCCAATTTACTGTGTCTAACCCTGCTAAGCTTCCTGCGCCACTTATGTTAGTAACATTACTGTAGCCCGCTGGCACAACATCTTGTATAGAAACACCCGTGGCCGCTACACTT
Organism: Flaviramulus sp.; assembly: GCA_030731745.1. GTDB lineage: Bacteria > Bacteroidota > Bacteroidia > Flavobacteriales > Flavobacteriaceae > JANQTJ01. Next base: position 9,852 of record JANQTJ010000020.1, read on the forward strand.
CCGTCATTACTCAAGGTAATACTAAAGGTAACTACATCACCTACATTTGGCGTGCTGTCACTTACTGCTTTTGATATACTTAAATCTGAGGTCTGTGGCGTTACCGTGAAGTTATCTTCATCATCTTCACTTTGATCGCCATCATCGTTGTCAGGAGTACTGTTTGGATCGAACTGATCGCTACCGGTAATCTCTGCTACGTTGGTGTATTCTCCTGCTGTACCCGTTGGGGCATTAACTACAACATCGTAACTTAAAGTGATACTTGTTGTACCTGCTATACTTGCTATACTCCAATCGATTTGGTTACCTGTCTGGATACCTCCATTATCAATTGTAACTGTGGTAATGGTATAACCTGCTGGTACAACATCCGAGACATCGACATTGGTCGCTGTATCTGGCCCATTGTTGGTCACAACAACCTCGAAGGTTACCGTATCCCCTACATTGGGGGTAGCACTACTTGCTGCACTGATGCCTTTGGCTAAAGATAAATCGGCTTGTGCTGGTACTACGACTTCATCATCCTCGTCATCTTCACTCTGGTCGCCATCATCGTTATCTGGATTACTATCTGGATCATACTGATCACTACCTGTAACTTCAGCTATATTTCTATATTCATCAACAGCACCTGTTGGAGCATTAACTGTCACTTGATAACTTACAGTTGTTCCTGCTAATGGTACGTTCAGACCGCCCCAAGTAATTGTGGTATTACCAAGATTGAATGTTCCGCCGTTATCTATACTGCCTGGAACTAAACTATAACCTATTGGTAAGACATCATCGATACTTACGCCTGTACCTACTGCTGTACCACCATTGCTTATTGCTATACTAAAAGTCAGTATATCGCCTACGTTTACTGGTGCGCCATTGACGTCGGCTACCGTTTTATCTATTGATAAATCTGCTGTTTGTGGTACGATAACAAAAGTATCTTCATCATCGTCATCGCCCCCTGTTGTTGGGTCGTTGTCACCATCAGCATTATCTTCATCTACTGTATTGTCTGTTGTTGGATCACTATCGGGATCGTATTGATCGCTTCCTGTGATTTGTGTCACATTTAAATATTCGTTTGGTACTCCTGTTGGAGCATTCACAGTTGCTTCATAAGTTACCGTAATACTGCCACTTGACGGTACACTTAAGCCTGACCAAGTCGCTGTGTTACCAGCACCTGTTCCCGCATTGTTTACTCTCCCTAAAGTATAACCTATTGGAAGGATATCTTCTACTGATACGCCAGTGGCAGTATCTGGACCATCATTGGTAATCACCAATTCGAACACTAACGTATCGCCTACATTTGGTGTCGCGCTCCCTGAGGCTAAACCTTTAGCTATACTTAAATCTGCCTGTGCTGGTGCTATCGTAATAGCATCCTCGTCATCATCGTCGCCATCGCCATCGCCATCCTCATCCACTGTCTCATCGGTAGTTGGGTCACTATCTGGATCGTACTGATCACTTGCCGTGATTTGTACTGCATTGGTATACTCACCTGCTGCTCCTGTTGGGGCATTAACTAACGCCTCATAAGTAAGCACTACTGTACCATTATTTGCCGCTACACTTAATCCTGTCCAACTTGCTGTGTTACCTGTTGGTGTCCCACCATTATTTACTGTTCCTAATGTATAGCCTGCTGGTAAAATATCTTCTACCGCTACACCTGTCGCTACATCTGGTCCTGCATTGGTAACCGTTAATGTAAATGTTACCGTATCGCCTACGTTTGGACTCGTGTTACTTATCGTTTTGCTGATACTTAAATCGGCTTCTTGTATTGTTACGCCTACAGTGTCTTCATCATCGTCTGGGATGCCATCACCATTATCATCTACCGTATCATCGCTTGTTGGATCACTGTCTGGATCATACTGATCTGAAGCTGTAATCTCTACGCCGTTAATGTACTCATTTGCAGCTCCTGTTGGAGCATCTACCGTAACATCAAAGGTTAATGTAACGGTATCTGTGCCTAATGGTACGCTTAAGCCTGTCCAATTTACTGTGTCTAACCCTGCTAAGCTTCCTGCGCCACTTATGTTAGTAACATTACTGTAGCCCGCTGGCACAACATCTTGTATAGAAACACCCGTGGCCGCTACACTTCCGTCATTACTCAAGGTAATACTAAAGGTAACTACATCACCTACATTTGGCGTGCTGTCACTTACTGCTTTTGATATACTTAAATCTGAGGTCTGTGGCGTTACCGTGAAGTTATCTTCATCATCTTCACTTTGATCGCCATCATCGTTGTCAGGAGTACTGTTTGGATCGAACTGATCGCTACCGGTAATCTCTGCTACGTTGGTGTATTCTCCTGCTGTACCCGTTGGGGCATTAACTACAACATCGTAACTTAAAGTGATACTTGTTGTACCTGCTATACTTGCTATACTCCAATCGATTTGGTTACCTGTCTGGATACCTCCATTATCAATTGTAACTGTGGTAATGGTATAACCTGCTGGTACAACATCCGAGACATCGACATTGGTCGCTGTATCTGGCCCATTGTTGGTCACAACAACCTCGAAGGTTACCGTATCCCCTACATTGGGGGTAGCACTACTTGCTGCACTGATGCCTTTGGCTAAAGATAAATCGGCTTGTTGAATTACAAAAGTAACGGTATCTTCATCATCATCATCGCCACCAGTTGATGGATCGTTATCGCCATCGGCATTATCTTCATCTACTGTATTGTCTGTTGTTGGATCACTATCAGGGTCATCTAGATCACTTGCTATAATTTGCGCACTATTTGTATAATTCCCTGAGTCATTTACAATAGCATCGTAAGTTACTGTAGTTGATAATCCATTACTTAAAGATAAATTATTCCAAACAATTGAATTATTTCCGATATTATAAACTCCCGAATCTGTTATAGTTCCTGGTACAATATCAAAACCTGAAGGTAAAAGGTCTTCAATATCTACACCTGTAGCATCACCTGCTCCAAAGTTTTCTAATAAAATGGTAAATGTGACTGTATCTCCAACTGAACCCGAAATTGGCAAAACAGATTTTGTTAATTGTAAATCTGCTGTTTCTAATACTATAGTAGCATTGTCTTCGTCATCTTCACTCTGGTCGCCATCATCATTATTTGCATTACTATCAGGATCTGATTGGTCGCTAGATATAATTTCAGCTGTATTTAAATATTCATTTACTACACCAGTAGGTGTGTTAATAGTCGCTATTATATTTAAAACAGCAGGAACTCCAGTAGTAATAGAACCTATATCCCAAACTCCTGTTCCTGCGTTATAATTACCTCCTGAATCATCACTTTGATAAGCATATCCACTAGGTAATTGATCTAAAACATCAACATTTGTTGCTGTATTTGGACCAGCATTTGTTACTGTTATTGTAAATGTAACATTATCGCCAACACTAACATTAGTTGGAGAAACTGTTTTTTGTAATGATAAATCTGCAGATAGAATAGTAACTGATGCTGTATCTTCATCATCATCATCGCCACCAGTTGCAGGGTCTCCATCACCATCGGCATTATCCTCATCTACTGTTTCATCTGTAGCTGGGTCACTATCTGGATCTAAATTATCACTTGCCGTAATTTGAGCAGAATTCACATAAGGTCCCGAAGCATTAACGGTTGCGTTAAAAGTTAAGTTTAAAGTTGCTCCATTTAAAATAGCTAAATTAGTCCAGCTGATAGTTTGTGTTCCTAAATCGAATGTGCCACCATTCGAAACTGTTCCAGGCACTAAAGAAAAACCTAATGGCAAAACATCTTCAACATTAACACCAGTTGCATCAGCATTTGTTGCACTTGTATCATTATTGAAAATGGAAACTGTAAATGTAACAATGTCTCCTACATTTACATTTGGAGTTGATACCGTTTTTGTTAATTCTAAATCTGAAATTGGATTAATAGTAATAGTTACTTCATCTGACGCATTACTACACGTTCCGTTGGAAACAGTCCATCTAAAAACATACGTTCCAACTGTTGTTCCTGTAACTACAGTTGCGGGATCATTTTCATCAATAAAATTAGCTGCAGAAGGACCAGAAACTTGAGTCCAAGTTCCTACTCCAGCACTTGCGGGAGTTGCGCCTAACGTTACTGTTGAAAATTCTGGTAAAGATTGATCTGGGCCTGCGTTTGCAGTTATTGGATCTGAATATATAAGAATTTCCATAGTGTCAACGGAAGTACATCCTCCTCCAACTGCTGTCCAAGTAAATTGATATGTTCCAGCAGATAACCCAAGCACTAAACTATTTGGGTTATTTGGTGCTGTAATTGTTGCCGGAGCTCCTCCTGTTTGCGTCCAAGTTCCAGTACCTTCAGCCAAAGGTGTTGCTGAAAGAAAAGCTTGAGTGTTGTCACAATATTCCTGATCTGGACCTGCAATTGCTTGAGAAGGCGGTATTCCTGTATAAGTTAAACTTACTACATCAGATTGTGGTGCACATGCAGATGGATTTACAAAAGTTGCTCCTGAAGATGGAGGAGGATCATTTGTAACTGTCCAAGTTAATACATACACATCATCAATTCCGTCATTTCCAACATCATCTGGAATATTACTTAATGATGTTTGTGGGTTATTAGGAGAGTCTATGATTACAAGACCGCCAGATGGATCATCTCCAGGATTTGCAAAAGACCATTGACCAATTCCAACAGCTGGAGCCGTTGCATTAAGCACTGTATTTTGTTGACATGCTAATGGCTGATTTGGACCAGCTTCAGCTGGACTAGGCCCTTCAAAAACCTCAATTCTTACTATACTTGATTTATCTGTACAAAAACCTGTAGCAAAATTTAATTCGAATATATATAACCCAGGAGCTGATAATCCATTTACATCTGTTGTTTCACTATTGTTTGGCGATACAATTGTTGCTGCCGCTGGACCTGACAAAAACCGCCACTCTGAGGTAACATCAGCTGGAATTTCAGGAAACATCATCGTTGGATCTAAATTACCAGTCGTTAATGTTGCAGTTGTTGTATCTCCCATGCATATAAATTGGTTTTCGCCTGCATTAGGATCTTGACTCGGTCCATCACTAACTGTTACAGTTACCTGTTCTGTATTATTACACACAGATCCAGCTCCAGTATAATCAGTTGTATATTCGAATATGTAAACAGAACCAGCATCAACAGGTGCATTTGCTGTATTACTATTACTTGGTGATTGTGTTGGGGCATAAGGTGCTATAATGGCTGGAGTTGTATCGCCATCAACAGAAATTATACTCCATGTTCCTGTTGTACCCGATGTTGCTTCTAAAAAAACGCTTGTAACTAAACAAAGTTCTTGATCTGCCATAGGTTGTGCAGGAGCAAAAACATCAATAGTAACATCATCTGAAGAATTAGGACAAAACGGCGAACTACCAACAATGGTCCATCTAAACACATAAGAGCCTGTTGTAAGATTTGTTACGTTTATGGCATTGTTTCCTGGATCATTTATAGTTGGTGTGTTTGGTCCAGAAACTACGGTCCACGTTCCAGTTTCAGCATTTGGGTTAACTAAAGGATCAGCCGTAATATTTGTGTTTGTCGCCGCACAAATTACTTGATTTCCTCCTTGAATAACAGCTGTAGTAGGTGGAATCCCTACTTCAATTGTAACTTGATCTGGTGTAGCGGAGGCTACACAATTCCCAAAATCAATTGCCCATTCAAAAACATAAGTTCCGTCTAATAAATTTGAAAAAGTTGCCGTTGGACTATTAATATCACTTACAGTATAACCTCCTAAACCAGAAACTAAATTCCATGTACCTTGTCCTCCATCTGGTGCAGGAGTTGCATTCATATCAAAAGATAATAATACAGGGTCTAAACATAATTGTAATTGGTCTGGGCCAGCATCAATAACTGTACTTGAATCAGCTACAACAACTTCTACTGTATCTAGTGTTGATGGACATGCATTAGGCGGTGGTGCAGAATAAGCTATTTCCCATTGAAATTCATATTGCCCATCTATTAATCCTGTAACTTCTGATGTTGGGCTATTTGGACTTGTAAAAGATGCTGCATTTGGCCCTGAAATTTGTGTCCAAGTTCCTGTCTCATCAACATCTGGTACATTTCCACTAAGGTTTGGAATTGTCGTCACACCAGATCCAAAACAAAAATCTGCCCCAGCATCAGCTATTGTAGGCGATTCATCTGCCGAAGTTGTTATAATAACATCATCCGTTGCAGCTGGGCCACAGTTTACAAAATCATTTAAAAGAGACCATGTTAATGTATAAACCGTTGAAGGTAATGCAAAACCTGTTGCTATCGCATTTGGATCATTTACATCAGAAAAAACGACGCTGGGATCTGAGGCAGTCCATGTTCCTGTTTGGCTATCTGTACCTGGATCTGCAGCTAATTGTACCGGCGCATTAAAACAAACTGTTTGATTTGCTCCAGCTTCAACAGGAGAATTATCTAAAGGAGAAACAAAAACACTAGTATCAGATACTAGTGGTGGTGTACAATTTGGGCCAGCAGTTACAGTATATCTAAACACATATTCCCCTGGAATAAGTCCCGATATAGTTGTGGTTCTAGCATAAATATCTGCTATGGTTGCAGTATTTGGACCAGATACCTGAGACCATACTGAAATTTCTCCAGGTAAAATGGCACTACCAGCAATTGTACCTCCAACTTGACCACAAATAAAAGTTTGAGGCGATCCTGCATTGGCACCAGATATAGGAGTAGAAATAAATATATTAATGGCATCGTTAGCAGTATCACAACTCTGTAAAAGATTACCTGTTCTTATTCTTCTAAAATTTACTGTATATGTACCGGCAACATCAAAAACATTAATATTGGCTGTACCACTATTTGCACTTCCCAAATTTGTATATGCTGTTGGAAATGTTAGTCCTGAATCTGCAGGACCGTTAACAATACTATATTCTGTTCCATTTCCGCTTGTTGAAGCATATGGAACAGGAATTGACGTATCACCACAATCTCCAATAATATCGTTACCAGAATTTGCACTCATGCTTATAGGATTTACATTATACCTAACATTAACAATAGCACTGGATGTACAAAGAGTAGCCGAGTTTTCAATGGTATACCTAAATTGGTAGGCACTAGGAGATGTAAGTCCTGTAACCTGTGTTGTGGCACTAGTTGGGTCTACTATTGTAGCGGCAGGACCACTTATTTGTTCCCAAAGTACCGTTTCATTTGTAAAGTCTGGAGAATTCCCTACTAAAGTCGTTTCAGTAATTGATGGATCACAAAAACGTTGATTATCATTAGAAATGCTAGCCTGTGTAACATCTTGCGTTGCCGGTGGTACAGTAACTGTAACTGTATCACTACCAGAAACACAAGGTCCAACAACATCCCATCTAAATGTATAAACCCCCTCAGACAAACCATTAACACTTGTATTATTCGCATTAGGACTAACAATATTTGGGCTTGACGGCCCACTAACAAATGACCATGTGCCTTCTTGACCATTAATATTGTTACCTCCAAAGCTTCCGTTTAAATTTGTGTTTTGGCTTACTGTATAACAGTTAGATAATGTTTGATCAGTACCAGCATCAACTGGTGTTTCACCACCATAATTAGTAATTATAATGTCATCAAAGGATTCACAAAATTGTCCTGGTGCATATTCGGCACCTGTAATAGTCCATCTTAAAGTAGTTGTCCCAGCACTGCCTTCAGGTAAAGTAATTGTAGATGTGGCAGAATTAATTTGGTTAACTACAACTCCTGCCCCGTTAGTTCCATTTACAGACCAAACTCCCGTTTCTCCGGGGTTATCTGGAGCATTTGCATTTATTATTAACGAACCTGAACTGTCTGGACAAGAAGACACATCTGAACCTGCATCAGCTATGGTAATTGGCTCTACTATAAACGAAACTGTTTGAGAAGGTGTATCTCCATTTGGGCAAACCGCGGATAACTGAAATATATATGTGTTTCCTCCAGAAAATCCTGTAATTACTGGATTATCAATTGAAGGGTCACTAATAACTACTAATGGACCTCCGATTTGTGACCACGTAGGCCCTTCTGCATAAGTATCTGGTGAATTACCATTTAACTGAAAAAGGTCATTAGAACAAATTGTTTGATCAATGCCAGCATTTATTGTACATGATTGAGCATTTAATGAATCTGCACCAAATAATAGTAATAGTAATAAAAAAGCATATATGTATGTAATACTTGTTTTCTTGCCAGGGTAGAGATTATCCATTTAGAGATTTTTAAAGTTGATATATTAATTGTCTAAAATAAAAAATTGACCTTTTTTTGATACTTTTAAAAAAAAATATTTTGTTTTTATCGATAAAATACCAATTAAAACGTTTAAAAATAAAAAATGAGAGAAAATAATACAATAAATATAGTATAACACTGTAAACTCAGTGAAGCAATTTATATTTCAAATATAAAGACATATATCAACTCCTATGAAATAACTTGTTAACAAAAAATTGTTAATAAATTTCTTACGCTATTAAATTTAGAATATTTGCATCAATAATTTGAGTAAATGTTAATCTTCTTTCAATTTTTTCTAAACAATTGAAAAAAAAATATAGATGCTGAAACTTCGAACTTGCATGAAAAGAAACAATTATTGAAAACTGACGTTACATATTTACAAAGAGATTGACGATATGGAATTTCGATTTCCTAAAGGTAAAATGTCCCACGAGGTTTTAAGAAATATGAACCTCTACTAAAAACGCAAATAGAAGAAACAAGCAACTCATAAACTCATCATCAAACAAAATTATTGATATTAGGGCAAAACAATATTTTTGATGTCAAATATATTCAAAACCAATTATTCTAAATTAAATCTGTGAAAACTACAAAATGTTGTATCTATGTTGTACCTGATTAAAAAACACAACCTTTATAAACGAAAAAAGCCGAAGATTCCTCTTCGGCTTTTGTACAGGCGGCGAGACTCAAACTCCCACACATTGCTGCATTAGATCCTAAGTCTAACTTGTCTACCAACTCCTCTAGGTTCAAATTTATTGATTTTTGGCCTTTATTTGGCTAGGTCCAAAAACGATTTTACAACCACAAACTAATACTTTCCACTATTTGAAAAACCCTACTTAACCCAAAAACCAATTTTAAATCACTCTAATATCAATTTTAGCTTTTCCATGTCCTGACTCACCTTCTTTTCCACTACTCTAGCGTAGATTTGTGTTGTCGCCAACTTTGTATGACCCAAAAGTTTTGAAACCGTTTCTATTGGAACACCATTAGTTAAAGTTACGGTTGTGGCAAAGGTGTGACGCGCCATATGAAAAGTAAGGTTCTTATTGATACCGCAAAGATCCGCTAGTTCCTTTAGATAGCTATTCAATTTTTGATTGGACAATTTAGGTAGAAGAATATCATTATTAGAAGTTCTAAAATTATTTTTATACTTATCGATTAAGAAACTAGCCTTAGGAAGTAAAGGTATTTTAAAAGGTGTTCCAGTCTTAATTCTCTTGGCTGATATCCAAGAAAGACCATCTATTCCCTTTACTAAATTAACGGTTGTCAATCGAACAATATCACTATAAGAAATACCTGTATAACAACTAAAAACAAATAAATCTTTAACAACTACTAGACGTTCAATCTTAGAGGATAAATTCTCAATACTTTGTAATTCCTCGCTAGTAAGAAATTCTCGTTCCTTCTTTTCAATTTTTATTTTATAATTAACAAATGGGTCTCTATCAATCCATTCCATCTGATAAGCAAGAGTAACCATTCTACGTAATCGTTTTATATGTTTCATAGCTGTATTATTTCCAATTTTAGATTGGCCACTCTTTGGTATATACGAGCGCAGAAAATCTTCAAAACCTATTACAAAACTATAATCAAGTTCAGAGAGAAGAATATCGGTAATTTTATATTCTTTTAAAATATACTCCATCATATACCTTTGACTAGTCTTATATTGACCCATAGTATTTTTATGCAACTTGTGTTGCATCTTATGATTATGATAGTCAATAAGATTTTGAAAAGAAAAACGCCTACTGTCTTCACCTAGATATCTAGCTTTTACCATTTGGGAAGTAAATGGCTTATCGTCCTTCTTAAAATCTTCGTAAATCCGATAAACTTTTGATTGTACCTCGTTCAAATAAAGATTTAGAATACGTGAATCCTTATCTGTCCCAATTGCTCTCTGGGTTTTTTCATCCCAAGTAGTAATATTAATTTTCCTTTTGAGACTAACATTAACGCGCTTACCATTTAAGGTAATACGCACGTAGATATTTACTTGATCTTTAATGACTCGTTTACCGTATACCCAAAACAGTACTGAAAATGTTGTTGAAGTTCTCATAGTTGTCGTCTTTTAATGGTTAAACATTATTGAGACGAAAGTCAAATCAACTATAATTATATGAGTAAGTTACGTAATTCTGTCAACATAATTAGTAATAAAAAGATATGTTGACGATTTGTGACCTTTTAGAATCAAATAGAACCGAATTCTATGATTCCCCTAAAAAGATAAATCCTTGTAAATCATATGATTTACAAGGATTTGAGGGTTTTTGACAACCCTTTTTGCGGTCTGGACGGGACTCGAACCCGCGACCTTCGCCGTGACAGGGCGACATTCTAACCAACTGAACTACCAGACCGTTGCTTTATTGCGGTTGCAAATATACACGCCTTTTTTTATATCTCAAATGTTTTTATATTTTTTTTAAATAAATTTTTAACTAAACAAACTTTTGACGCTCTAACATGTATGTTGTAAGTATATGATTGAAGTCTTTATTTACATCTGCTTCAACATATTTGATTTTGTATTGCGCACATTTTAAACGCAATGCTTTAAAATAATCATCAATAGCCTTAATATAATTTTCCTTTACAGAATCTGCATATAAATTTATATAAGCTCCATTTTCAACATCCACAAACCGTTTGGGCTTATTATCAAATTCAAAATTTAATTCTTTTGCTTTATCAAACACATGAAATAATACAACTTCATGTTTATTATATTTTAAATGACGTAAGGCTTCAAAAAGCTTCGCTTCATCCTCAGAGGTTTGAAACATATCAGTAAATAAAAAAATCAATGACCTTCTATGAATTTTTTCAGCAATTTCGTGAAGGTATTTATAAGTTTCAGTTTGCCTATTTTTAGAATTAGATATAACTGCCTCACTTAAATGATTAAGCAACATTTGATGATGGCGTTCACTCCCTTTTTCGGGTGCATAGTAGTCATAATTATCACTATAAATACTTAATCCTACAGCATCACGTTGCCTTTTTAAAATTTGCATTAATGAAGCAGCTGCCAATACTGAAAACCCTATTTTATTCAAACTATACATTGAGAATGAATTCATTTTCGGGAAATGCATAGAGCTACTATTATCCAAAATGATATGACACCTTAAGTTGGTTTCATCATCATATCGTTTTGTATACAACTTATCAGTTTTTGCAAATAATTTCCAATCTATGTGGCGTGTACTCTCTCCTTGATTATAAATTTTGTGTTCAGCAAATTCTGCCGAAAACCCATGAAACGGACTTTTATGCATCCCAGCAATAAAACCTTCAACCACTTGTTTTGCAAGTAGTTCTAAGTTTTTAAAGCCTTCCGCTTTATTAAGTTCGTTTTGTAGGTTTAACATAATCTAGGTCTATTTTAAAATACCATCAACAATGCCATAAGCAACTGACTCCTCTGCTCCCATCCAATGGTCACGATTAAAATCTTTGATTACTTTTTCATAGGATTGTCCGCAATTATTAGCTAAAATTTTAGCACTCAATTCTTTTGTTTTAATAATTTCTTGCGCAGTAATTTCAATATCACTCGCTTGACCTCTAGCACCTCCACTTGGTTGATGAATCATTACTCGCGCGTGAGGCTGAATAAATCTTTTTCCTTTAGTTCCAGCAGATAATAAAATTGAACCCATACTTGCTGCCAAACCCGAGCAAATAGTAGAAACATCACTTTTTAAAGATTTAATACAATCGTACATTGCAAATCCAGAAGTTACATAACCTCCTGGACTGTTGATGTATAAATGAATATCTTTTGTTTCTAGGGCATCTAAATACAACAACCTATCAATTACGTGTTTTGCAGATTTATCATCTACCTGTCCCCACAAAAACACTTTACGCTCTTCTATTAATTTGCTATCAATTGCATCTTGTACTTTTATTGTTTTACTCATAATTTGTTTTTAATTTTCCTCTAAAATAAAAAAAGGTTTTCCATAATGGAAAACCTTTTTAAGTTTCTTTATCATATTTATTTACAAAAGCGAATCTATAGCATCTGTATAAGCTTTTTTTGGTGCTACACCTACTTGTCTACCAACAACTTCTCCGTTTTGAAAAACTAAAACAGTAGGTATGTTTCTTACACCATATTTAGCAGCAAATTCTTGGTTGGCATCAACATCTACCTTACCTACAACAGCCTTTCCTTCATACTCACCACTTATTTCTTCAATAATTGGTCCTACCATTCTACATGGTCCACACCAAGCAGCCCAAAAATCTACAAGAACCGGTTTATCACTTTTTAAAACGGTTTCTTCAAACATTGCATCTGTAATTTCTAATGCCATAATATTTATATTTTTATATGTTCTTAATTAATTTTAATAACACAAAATTAGTCAAAAAAAACGCGAAAGCTTACAACCTAACAATTTGTTTTCCTTATACCTACATTGTTTAAGGTTATTTTAAATATTTGAGCGCATAAAACAGGCTATCCGCTATATCTTTTTTGTGTTAAACTTTTTAGCTATCAAATCAAGTTTATTAATGTCACAAAAAAGGATGCCGCTTCTATCCTTTGCGCAAATCAATTCAGCTTATAAAAAACATTATTGTTTTCCAATTCATTAAGCAATTCTTGTGATACTTTCACTTTTTGTTTTCTACTAGGCATGTTAAGTTTTATTTGATCTTTATTATCGTAAACCACAAAATTAAGCATTTGGTTTCCAGGATGCATATGCAAAAGTTCTTTTAAAACATTGATTTTTTGAGGTTCTAAATCATCTATATTAACTTGTATGGATAATTTTTTAGCATAATTTTCCATCACATCATGCAACAATTGGAAACTATTAAACTGCAGCCTAGGATCGCTTTTGTTTCCTGTATCTTTATTTACCCATCCTTCACGAACAAAAGTTTTAACAAAAACAAAGTTGTTTTTCATTAAAAAATGCCTGAATTTTAAATATTCTTCACCAAAAATTCTAAACTCAAAAGTATCGGTATAATCTTCAATAGTAAACAAAGCCCAACCTTTACCTTGTTTGCTTACGCGATGCTGAACATCTGTTACAACGCCTCCAAAAACCATTTCCCTATTCACAAAAGATTCTAAATCTCTAAAAAGGGCTAAACTCGCATTACAAAACGTATTCATTTCTGTTTTAAAATCATCAAGCGGATGCCCAGATATATATATACCTACTACTTCTTTCTCACGAGCCAGTTTTTCCATAGTACCCCATTCTTCACAAGGTGGCACTTGGGGTTCTGCTATTTGTACATCACTAGCATCTCCAAACAAACTTACTTGTGAAGAATTTTCATTTTCTTGATGCTTAGCCCCGTATTTGATGGCTTTCTCTAAAAATGTAATACCATCACCTTCGTCATGAAAATACTGAGCCCGATGAGTATTTCCTAAACCATCAAATCCACCAGCTAAAGCCAAATTTTCAAAAGCTTTTTTATTGGCTGCTCTTAAATCGATACGTTTGGAAAAATCAAAAATAGATTTATAATGTCCGTCCTTTTTTCTGTTTTCAACAATAGTTATTACAGCTCCTTGACCCACACCTTTAATAGCACCCATACCAAAACGTACTGCGTTATCTTTATTTACTGAAAATTTATAGAACGATTCGTTAACATCAGGACCAAGCACAGGTAATTTCATACGCTTACATTCTTCCATAAAAAAGGTGACCTGCTTAATATCATTCATATTATTAGAGAGTACAGCAGCCATATATTCCGCAGGATAATGGGCTTTTAAATAAGCTGTTTGGTAAGCTATCCAAGCATAACACGTAGAGTGCGACTTATTAAAGGCATAACTTGCAAATGCTTCCCAATCTTTCCATACTTTTTCTAAAACCTTAGCATCATGCCCATTCGCACTTGCTTGCTCGATAAATTTAGGTTTCATTTTATCTAGTACAGCAATTTGCTTTTTCCCCATCGCTTTTCTTAAAACGTCGGCTTCACCTTTTGTAAAACCTGCTAATTTTTGCGATAGTAACATCACCTGCTCTTGATAAACAGTGATACCATAAGTTTCCTTTAGGTATTCTTCCATAGCTGGAAGGTCATAATCTATAGCTTCATTACCGTGTTTTCTTCTAACAAAACTTGGTATATATTCCATCGGACCCGGTCGATACAAAGCATTCATCGCAATTAAATCTTCAAAAACTGTAGGTTTTAAATCTTTAAGATGTTTTTGCATTCCGGGAGATTCGTATTGAAAAACTCCAACAGTTTCTCCTTTTTGAAATAACTCATAGGTTTTTTCATCATCAAGTGGAAACGTATCAGGATCTAATAAAATATCGTGTTTAGCCTTTACAATTTTAACCGTATCTTTAATAAGTGTTAAGGTTTTTAAACCCAAGAAATCCATTTTAAGCAACCCTGCTTCTTCAACAACCGAGTTGTCAAACTGAGTTACATACAAATCCGAATCTTTTGCTGTAGCTACTGGTACAAACTTGGTAATATCATCTGGTGTTATAATTACACCACAGGCATGAATCCCTGTATTTCTTACAGATCCTTCTAGGATTCTTGCTAAATTTACGGTTTCAGCTTCTAAATCGTCTCCTTCAGAAATATTTAATAGCTGATTCACCTTTTCTAAATCTTCAGCTCTAAATTTACTGCTCAATTCCTTTTCACTTAAACCAAAAATTTTATTTAGCTTAGACATGGTTGGAATTAATTTCGCAATTCTATCAGCATCAAATAAAGGCAAATCTAAAACACGAGCAGTATCTCGAATAGATGATTTTGCAGCCATTGTGCCGTAAGTAATAATTTGCGCTACTTGATTGCTTCCGTATTTATTAATTACGTAATCCATAACACGGCTTCTACCTTCATCATCAAAATCGATATCAATATCGGGCATACTAATACGATCTGGATTTAAGAAACGCTCAAAAAGTAAATCGTATTTAAGCGGATCTATGTTAGTAATCCACAAACAATAAGCTACTACTGAACCTGCTGCAGACCCACGACCTGGACCAACAGATACATCCATTTTTCGGGCTTCTCTAATAAAATCTTCAACAATTAAAAAGTAACCTGGATACCCTGTGTTTTGGATAACACTTAGCTCAAAATCAATACGTTCCTTAATATCATCGGTTAAATCAGGATATCTTTTTTTAGCACCCTCATAAGTAATGTGTTTTAAATAAGCATTTTCACCACGTTTGCCACCATCAACTAAATCTTCTTCATTTTTAAATTCATCAGGGATATCAAAAGCAGGTAATAACACCTCTCTTGCTAACTCGTATGATTCAACTTTATCAACAATTTCTTTTATATTAGTTATAGCATCTGGTAAATCTTTGAACAAAAGTTTCATCTCATCCGAAGACTTGAAATAATAATCTTGATTTGGCAACCCATAACGATACCCTCTCCCTCTGCCTATTGGTGTAGCTTGCTTTTCGCCATCTTTTACACATAATAAAATATCGTGTGCATTGGCATCTTCTTTTTTACAATAATAAGTATTGTTGGTAGCTACTAATTTGATATTATACTTTTTAGAAAAATCAATTAATACTTGGTTTACACGATTTTCATCCTCTTGTTTATGGCGCATCAACTCAATATACAGATCTTCTCCAAACTGTTCTTTCCACCAAATTAACGCTTCTTCAGCTTGATTCTCCCCTATATTTAGTATCTTACTTGGCACTTCGCCATATAAGTTTCCAGTTAAAACAATTAAATCTTCTTTATATTTTTGAATGAGTTTTTTATCAATTCTTGGTAAATAATAAAACCCATCCACAAAGGCATGAGACGATAATTTTGCTAAATTATGATACCCATTTTTGTTTTTTGCCAGAAATACTACTTGATAACCATTATCTTTTCTTGTTTTATCGGTATGGTCATCACAAACAAAAAATTCACACCCAATTATTGGTTTTATCTTAACAGCAGTTGGGATTTCCTCTTTCTCGATAGCCGCTTCATTTTTTGCTGTAACACTTCTATTATGATTACTTACAGCTTTCACAAAGTGAAAAGCGCCCATCATATTCGCATGATCTGTTAATGCTACAGCTGGCATATGATGCTCTGCTGCAGCAGCAACCAAATCAGTAACGCTAATTGTAGATTGCAACACTGAAAATTGAGAGTGATTATGCAAATGCACAAAATCAACATTTTCAAGATCCGATATGTTTTGTTTTATTTCTTCTGAAGAAATTTGGTTTGTATCCGCCTTTTTAAAGCGCTCTTTAATTTTAGCACTTTCCTGTTTTAAGTTAATATGTTTTAGACCTATTAACTGAATTTTGACAGGGTTTGCTTCATTAAAATTTACAAAATAATCTGATTGAACATCCAATTGCTCTTTAGTGTACTCGCCTAATCTAACAAGCTCCAAAAAACAACGGGATGTTGCCTCAACGTCCGCCGTTGCGTTATGAGCTTCTGCAAATGGTTTATTAAATAGATATTCGTGCAACTCGGTTAAAGTGGGTAGTTTAAACTTACCATAACGCCCACCAGGTATCTGACACAATTCAGCTGTGTGCTCTGTACAAGTATCTAAAACCGGGAGTTCTTGCAATGGACTAGCAATACCTGCCCTCACAAATTCTGCACCCATGATATTTAAATCGAACTTTACATTTTGCCCTACTACAAACTTAGTTTTACCTAAAACTTCATTAAATTTTTCTAAAACCTCATTTAAAGAAACTCCTTGCTCTTCTGCTAACTCAGTAGAAATACCATGAATTTTTTCAGCATCATATGGTATATTAAATCCATCAGGCTTAACTAAATAATCTTGATGTTCGATGCAATTACCCATAGCATCATGCAATTGCCATGCAATTTGAATACACCTTGGCCAATTATCAGTATCGGTAATCGGAGCATCCCAACGTTTTGGTAATCCGGTAGTTTCAGTATCAAAAATTAAATACATTTCTTAGGTTTATTGTTGAGTTCTATTTTCCGTTTTGAGCAAAAACGAAGAGTATAAAAATACGTAGAAATATCACTTTTTTTAAACCAAGTTATTAAGAGTTTTGAACAAAAAAATTGTTTTATTCTGTTGAATACAGAATTACAAATAGCAAAAAATAAGCTTATAAAATGCCCTAATTTATAATTTCTATGTTTTTTGCTAATAGAAATTACTTTACATTTGATAATCTAAGACATTCCAATGAAACTAAAATTTTTATCATTATTGATTGCATTTATTTCACTTAACTGCCAACAACAAACAATATCTCTTCATGTTGGCACCTATACTTCTGAAGACAGTAAAGGCATTTATCACATGCAATTTAACACAAAAACGGGAGAGCTATCAAACTTAAGTCTAGCAGCTAATATTAAAAATCCATCATTTATAGCACACTCTCCAAATAAGAAATTTATGTATGCTGTTGGAGAAGGTGATGAAACGGTTTCATCATTTAAAGTTAAAAAAAATGGAACCTTAGAATTTATTAATAAAGTAAAAAGTTTTGGTGGTGCACCTTGTCATATTTCAATAAACGAGCAAGGTATTAAAGCAGTAGCTTCAAACTATGTTGGAGGCAATATTGCACTTTATAACATAAATGAAGATGGTAGCCTTGAAGAAGCTTCACAAGTTTTTAATCATAATACTAGTACACAAACATCTCATGCTCACTCAGCAATATTTGTAAAAAATGAACTTTTTGTAGCAGATCTAGGGAGAAACTCCATGTATTTATACAAAAAAGAAAATGATAATAATTACACATTAAAAGACTCCTCTTTAGTTGAATTTATTGAAAATGCTGGACCAAGACATTTTAAACTAACCAAAAACGGGGAGTTTATTTACATAATTAATGAATACGCAGGAAGTATTACAGCTGCCAAAAGAAATGGTGATAGTTTTAAACTTATAAATCATTACTCTACACTTTCAGAAGGTTTTGAAGGCATTAATAAATGTGCTGACATTCATTTAAGTACAGACGAACGTTTTTTATATGGCTCAAATAGAGGAGAAAACACCATAGCTGTTTTTAAAAGAAATACAGAAACAGGCACTTTAGAAAAAATTGAGAACATTGCTGTTAATGGAGATTGGCCACGTAATTTCACACTAGACCCTACTGGTAAATTTCTTTTAGTTGCTAACAAAAACAGTAGTAATATCACTGTTTTTAAAATTGATGCAGTATCTGGGAAATTATCATTTTTACACGAAGTTAAAATACCTAACCCTGCTTGTTTAATTTTCTAATTAAAATCGTAGTATTTCGTTTTAAATAAAGTGTTGATAATTAAAAAAATATGGTATATTTGCGCCCTTATTAATAACAGAGGTCGAGAACCTCAAATAATTAATTATTATGCCAGTAAAAATTAGATTACAAAGACACGGTAAAAAAGGGAAACCTTACTACTGGATTGTAGCAGCTGATGCACGATCAAAAAGAGATGGTAAATACCTAGAAAAACTAGGTGCTTACAACCCAAACACTAACCCAGCTACTGTTGATTTAAATGTTGATAGCGCTGTAAAATGGTTACAAAATGGTGCACAACCAACAGATACGGCGAAAGCTATATTATCTTATAAAGGTGCATTACTTAAAAACCATCTTGCTGGTGGTGTAAGAAAAGGTGCTTTAACAGAAGAACAAGCGGAAGCTAAATTCACAGCTTGGATAGAAAGTAAAGCAGCAAAAGTTCAATCTAAAACAGAAGGATTGTCTAAAGCAGAAGCGGAAGCTAAAGCTAAAGCATTAGAAGCTGAAAAAGCTGCTAATGAGGCACGTATAGCTGCCGCAGTTCCTGTTGTTGAAGAAATAGCTGAAGAAGAAACTCCAACTGCTGAAGTTGAAGCTTCTAACGAAGAAGAATAAAAAACAATAATTTTTTATACTTTTAAACTCCGATAAAATATATCGGAGTTTTTTATTTAGAAAAATGAAAAAAGAAGATTGCTTTTACTTAGGTAAAATTGTTAAAAAATATAGTTTTAAAGGAGAATTACTAATAAAACTAGATACAGACGAACCAGAAATTTATGAAAATTTAGATGCCATGTTTGTTGAAGTTCGAGGCACACTCATCCCTTTCTTTGTTGAAAGTTCTCAACTACATAAATCTGATTTGTTAAGGGTACAATTTGAAGATGTTTATGAAGAAGCCGATGCCGATGCTTTATTAAAAACCGCCGTTTATTTACCTTTAGAATTCTTACCTAAATTAGAAGGTAACAAATTCTATTTTCATGAGGTAATTGGTTTTACCATGTTTGATAAAAATTATGGTGAAGTTGGTAAAATTGTTAGTATAAATGACTCAACAGCCCAAGCACTATTTGAAGTTGAAAAAGATGAAAAACAAATATTAATACCTATGAATGATGAATTTATAGTAAAATTAGATAGAAAATCTAAGACTATTTTAGTTGAAACACCTGAAGGATTAATTGATTTATACCTCTAGAAAGAAACAATATTTTTAGCAAATAAATCTTTATGAACTTCTATAGAGTACAACGATTTTACAAGCATGTCTTTTTGGCTTTTTATTGAAGACTCTATTTCTTCAGAAAATTCATAGTTATTAAGAATCTTTTGATACTTTTCAATATCAGCTAATTTTAGTCTCCCTATTTCTGTTAACAATAATTGTTCGTTCTTGGAAGCTATAATCTTTTTAATATTAGAACTTAACTTATGATTAGCCACAAAAGAATCTTCAGGATAGGAAGGTACACCTCCTTTTTGTCTTATAGCAGAATCTAACAACCGGATAATTTGATTTCTTTCATGACCAGATACTCGAAAAAAATTTTTTAAAACTGAATTATTAACACGCTCAAGCGCTTGTAAAAATATTTTCTCAGATTCGAAATTTAGAGTAAGTAATTCGTTTAAGTAGGCAACAGTTTTTTTTGGTTTTTTCATGTTTTTTTTGGTTAAAATTTGGGGATTCAAGAAAACTGATTAAAAGCTAAAAATAACGATAAAAAACAATATTGATTATGTTGTATCAAAATTTTATTACAAATTCTTTAGCTAATTTAACAAAAAAAATGTTATTAACAAAAAAAGAGTGATATTAACAATCTAGTTTTCGAAACAAAATGACCATTCATCGATTTAATTTTAAAAAATTTCAAGTAAACCAAGACAAGTGTGCCATGAAAATTGGTACAGATGGCGTTTTATTAGGCGCATGGGCATCATTAGATAAAAACCCTTTTTCAATTTTAGATATAGGGGCTGGTACTGGTGTTTTATCTCTTATGATAGCACAGAGAAGCTATGCCGAAATTATAGATGCTATTGAGATAGATGACAACGCATATGAACAATGTGTAGAAAATTTTGAACAATCGCCTTGGGCGGATAGATTATTTTGTTATCATGCTTCGCTTGAAGAATTTGCAGAAGAAATAGAAGATAAATATGATTTAATAATTTGTAATCCGCCTTTTTATTCAGAAAATTATAAAACTGAAAATCCACAAAGAGATCTAGCACGATTCCAAGACGCTATGCCTTTCAACCAACTTTTGGAAAGTGTTTCAAAGTTACTTTCATCCAATGGGAATTTTTCAGTAGTTATTCCTTTCAAAGAAAAAGATAAATTCTTTGAATTGGCTAAAACTAATAATTTGTTTCCCAATAAATTATTACATGTAAGAGGAACTCCATTATCAGAAATAAAAAGATGTTTGATTATGTTTTCTTTTGAAGAAAAGAAATTAGATATCAATGAATTAGTTATTGAAAATTCTCGACATAAGTATACCGATGATTACAGAGAATTGACAAAAAAATTCTACATAAAAATGTAATAAATTCTAAAACAAGAAAATTACTTAATTCTTAAAAAAACATCTATTTTATCTATTATTTTCAATAAATTTGCAACAACACTGAATAAAATTAAATTTTATGAAGCCAGATTTATTTGAAGCTCCAGATTATTACAATTTAGATGAGCTTTTAACCGAAGAGCATAAATTAGTCAGAAACGCATCTCGAGATTGGGTAAAACGTGAAGTATCACCAATTATTGAAGCATACGCTCAAAAAGCTGAATTCCCTAGCCAAATTATAAATGGCTTAGCAGAAATTGGTGCTTTTGGTCCATACATTCCCATGGAATACGGTGGTGCTGGTTTAGATCAGATTTCTTATGGCTTGATTATGCAAGAAATTGAGCGTGGAGACAGCGGAGTTCGAAGTACTGCATCTGTGCAATCAAGTTTAGTTATGTACCCTATTTGGAAATATGGCAATGAAGCACAACGTCAAAAATTTTTACCAAAATTGGCAAGTGGAGAATGGATGGGATGTTTTGGTTTAACAGAACCCGACCATGGTAGCAACCCAGGTGATATGGTAACAAACTTTAAAGATAAAGGCGACCACTACTTATTAAATGGTGCTAAAATGTGGATAAGCAATGCACCATTTGCACAAGTGGCTGTGGTTTGGGCAAAAGATGAAAGTGGACGTATTCATGGTTTAATTGTTGAACGTGGTTTGGAAGGATTTTCAACTCCAGAAACTCATAATAAATGGTCTCTTCGTGCTAGCTCTACGGGAGAACTTATTTTTGACAACGTAAAAGTACCTAAAGAAAATTTACTGCCTAATAAATCTGGTTTGGGCGCACCTCTTGGTTGTTTAGATTCTGCGCGTTTCGGCATTGCATGGGGAGCAATAGGTGCTGCTATGGATTGTTACGATACGGCACTTCGTTATAGTAAAGAACGTATGCAATTTGGTAAACCTATCGGACAATTTCAGCTTCAGCAAAAAAAACTTGCTGAAATGATTACCGAAATCACAAAAGCACAACTTTTAGCTTGGAGATTGGGTGTTATGCGTGAAAACGGAACTGCAACATCAGCACAAATATCAATGGCAAAACGAAATAATGTTGATATGGCTATAAATATAGCACGTGACGCTAGACAAATTTTAGGAGGTATGGGCATCACAGGAGAATATAGTATCATGCGACACTCAATGAATTTAGAAAGTGTCATTACTTATGAAGGAACCCATGACATTCACTTACTAATAACTGGTCTAGACATTACTGGATTAAATGCTTTTAAATAATATATTAACACTCCTAATGAAAAAGATTTTTTATTTATTTATAGGTTTGATTGTTATGAGTTTTAATTGTAGTAGTGACCAACAAGCGACTCTACAAAAAGAATCAAATGAAGAAAATCTAGATCTGAATCTTGAAGTTAGTACTACTCTAAATATATTATCATTAGGTGATAGTTACACTATTGGAGAAAGTGTTTGTGAAACCTGTAGATTTCCAGAACAGTTAAAAGACAGCTTGATTAAAAATTTTCAAACTGAAAAAAGTTTTGTGTTGAAAGTGATTGCTAAAACCGGATGGACAACCACTAATTTAATCAATACCATAGCATCTGAAAACCTAGAAATCAACTACGATTTGGCTACGCTTCTTATTGGGGTAAATAATCAATATCAAAAAAAACCTTTTTCAATTTATGAAACTGAATTTCCTAGACTAGTAAATATTGCGATAAGTAAATTAAAAGGAAATAAAAATAATCTTATAGTGATATCTATTCCTGATTATGCGTTTACACCATTTGGACAGGAAAATGAAAATATATCTAAAGAAATAGACCTTTATAATGCATTTGCTGAAAACTATTGCTTGATGAATAATATTACTTACATCAATATTACAGATATTACCAGAATGGGACTCAATAATACTGATTTAGTTGCTTCGGACGGATTACATCCATCAAAACTAGCTTATAATAAATTTGTTGAGCGGATACTTCCTTTTGCTGTTGAAAAGCTAAAAAATTAAATCTTACTCTGACCTTATTTTTTCGTTTTTTAAAAATTCTTTTTTGCTTACATTTACCTTATGCTATCATCAAAAAAAAGATTAGATAACGCTTATAAAACTGCTAAAATCATTGCTTTTGATGATGCTAGCAAGTTTATACTTTTTAGTGATTGTCATAGAGGTGATAACAGTTTTGCTGATGACTTTGCTAACAACCGAAATATATATTTTCATGCTTTAAAACATTATTATAACGAAGGTTTTCAATATTGTGAAATTGGTGATGGTGATGAACTTTGGGAAAATCTATCATTCGAATCTATCTTTTTTGCTCATAAGAATGTTTATTCGCTTATGAAACAATTTCATGATGAAAAACGCTTGCATATGATTTGGGGAAACCACGATATGGTTTATAGAAACTCTGAATATGTTAAGAAACATTTATCTACCTATTTCGACCCAAAAACAGGAGAGGATAAAGAATTGTTTAAAGACATCAAGTATCATGAGGGTATTATTTTAAAACATTCAGTTACAAATCAAGAAGTTTTTTTAACACACGGTCACCAAGCAGATTGGTGGAATTTTTTGTTTTGGAAATGGAGCAGATTTTTGGTTAGAATACTCTGGAAACCTCTAAATGTTATGGGAATTGCAGACCCAACGAGTCCTGCAAAAAACTATAAAGAATTAATAAAAGTAGAACGCAGAACCAAAAAATGGATTTCTGAAAATAATAATTTAGTAACTATTGTTGGCCATACCCACAGACCACGCTTTCCCGAGCCTGGTGACATACCTTTTTTTAATGATGGAAGCTGCGTACATCCAAGAAGTATAACAGGAATTGAGATTCAAAAAGGAGAAATATCATTAATAAAATGGCAAATTGAAACAAATGAAGACGGTTTTTTACAAATAGTTAGAATACCTTTAGAGGGTCCTGAAAAAATAATTTATTATAAAACTAACCAAATTAAATAAACCCAATATATTAACTTTCTGGAGCCAATTCTACCTCAAGACCTTCCATTTCTGGAGTCATTTGGATTTGACATCCTAAACGACTATTATATTTAACATCAAAAGCTTCAGATAACATCGCCTCTTCATCATCGCTCATTTCTGGCAACTCCGTATCACTCAATACATAACATTGACAAGAGGCACACATAGCCATCCCGCCACAAACACCAATGGTGCCTTCTGGAGCTAATTCGTAAGAACGCACTACTTCCATAAGATTCATAGCCATATCTGTAGGAGCTATAACTTCATGTATTATACCTTCTCTATCTGTTATTTTAATATTAATATCCGTCATTGCATAAGTTTTGTTAATAAATAAAATCACACATTATTTACACTACAAATTTAATAGTTGTGCAACTATTTTTAAGCTAATTTTTGTGAGAATTCGATAGGAAACAAAAAAAATAAGGAATCATTAAAATTATTTAACTATGAGATTACTTAATTTATTAGAAAGATATATTATTTAATACTTTATCAGTGTTTTGATTGTATTTTATAATTCCACATTTAACACTTGCTCTATTTGAGGAGCATATTTTTTTATGGTCATTTCAACACCAGATTTTAGAGTCATTTGATTTACACTACAACCCACACATGCACCTTGAAGTTGAACTTTTACTAATTTATCATCTTCAATAGATAATAATGAAATATCACCACCATCACTTTGTAAAAAAGGACGAATTTCGTCTAAAGCTTTTTCAATATTAATTCTTAACTCTTCTGTTGTCATAACTTATTTTTTAACGGCTGAACAACCTGCCATGGTAGTTATTTTAATAGCTTCAGTTGGTGGTAAATTATCATTTCTTAATACAACTTCTTGAACAACATTTTGAGTTAGTTTTTCAAAGGCCTTCTCTAACTGGGTAGCCGTTTGTAAAGCTGCTGGACGACCAATATCTCCTGCTTCTCTGATACTTTGCACTAAAGGTATCTCACCTAAAAATGGTACTTGCAAATCTTCAGCTAAATTTTTAGCACCTTCTTTACCAAATATGTAATATTTATTTTCCGGTAATTCCGCAGGTGTAAAATAAGCCATATTTTCTATAATTCCTAAAACAGGAACATTAATACTTTCTTGTTGAAACATGGCTACACCCTTTTTAGCATCAGCTAAAGCCACATTTTGTGGTGTGCTAACTACAACAGCACCTGTAATAGGAAGCGACTGCATGATACTTAAATGTATATCTCCAGTACCCGGTGGTAAATCAATTAACATAAAATCGAGTTCGCCCCAATTTGCATCAAAAATCATTTGATTTAGAGCTTTAGCTGCCATAGGACCACGCCAAACAACTGCTTGATT
Source organism: Flaviramulus sp. (assembly GCA_030731745.1). Lineage (GTDB taxonomy): Bacteria > Bacteroidota > Bacteroidia > Flavobacteriales > Flavobacteriaceae > JANQTJ01. Next base: position 35,393 of record JANQTJ010000020.1, read on the forward strand.
AGGTTGAGTAAAAAAACCTATTGATAATATTTTTACTCCGTAATTTTCAACAGGTTTCATTTTAGATTTTCCGGCAACGTTTACAGCTAAAGGCTTTTCAGCTTCAACATCAAACATGATTGGAATAGAAGGGCCATAAATATCAGCATCTAAAACACCTACTTTAAAGCCCATTTTGGCTAATGTTACTGCTAAATTTGCCGTAACAGTAGATTTACCTACACCACCTTTACCAGAAGCAACTGCTACAATATTTTGAATTCCCGGAATAGAATTTCCTTTTATAACGTTTACTTTAGGTTTTAAAGGTGCATCAACTTTAACATTAACTGTAATTTTAGCCTTTTCGTAAACATGCTCGTGTATGGTTTTTAAAATATCGACCTCTGTGCGTTTTTTAGCTTGTAAACTCGGGTTTTTAATAGTAATATCTACAATTACTTCATCACCAAAAGTTACTACATTTTTAACAGCGCCACTTTCAACCATATTTTGACCTTCACCAGGAACTGTAATGTTTTCTAACGCTTTAAATATCTCTTGTTTGTTTAATTTCATTTCTTCTATTAAGAATCATTCTAAAATGCAAATATACAGTGAATTGTTTAGAAACTAAAGTCCTTTTTTTAAAAATGATTTGTGTATTAAAGCTGTAACTATTATAACTCATTAGAAGGATCCCAAAATACAGTTTCAAAGTTTTGAATTTGATTGTCTACAATTTCTATACCTTCATTTTCTAAAAGTTGTTGCATAAGATTTGTACCCGCAAAATGATGTTTACCAGTAAGAAGGCCTTTTCGATTTACAACTCTGTGCGCTGGTATATGTTTGTTGTGAGAACAATTCATGGCGTAACCTACTATTCTAGCACTACGGACTGCTCCTAAGTATTTTGCAATAGCACCATAACTGGTAACTTTTCCATAAGGAATTTGATTTGCTACTTCATAAACTTTATCAAAAAAACTGTTTGATTCTTTTTCCAATTTAAAGCTCTTTAATAATATTTATCAGGGTAATAATAGCTATAATCCCAGTGATAGAGCCTATCACATAATTCATATTTTTTTGAGAAGTAAATGATTTTCCTTTTATTTTTTCAAAAAAGAATATATATGTGTATAACGTTACAAAGGTACCCATAGCAGCTCCAGAAACATAAGATATAATGCTTATTTGATTAAAATCTAACCAACCAAAAGAAGCTAATGTAATTGTCATATATGCTTGATAAGGAATAGGAAATACATTTATTGCAGACAAAAACATCCCTTGAAAAAAACGACTATGTTTACTTTTCATTTTAGGCTGTAATTGTTGTTGAGGCTTAGACTTTGATATGAATAAAAAGTAAATAGTTATTAAAATAAAAATGATAAAGGCAACCCTTTGAAGAATATCTACAACTTCTGGATGCATGCTTAAATATCTAGCAAAAATTGCTGCTAAATACGTTTGTGCAATTACAATAACACAAACGCCTATAGAAAACATAACACCTCTTACATGACCTTCTTTTAAGCTTATTTTTGCAGCTGTCATGTTTAATAACCCTGGTGGAATAACACCAATGAGAGCTATTACTAAGCCTAAAAAAAAGATAAAAGTTATATCCACTAATTATTTTATTTTGAACCTAATATACGTAATTGGTTTATTTTTTTCTAAATATTGCGATTCGTAAAAGGTCTGAATGCTTGTTACTTCCTCTGGACTTCCTTCTTGTTTATATACATTATGATTAGCATAAAGTACTTCATGCCCAGCGCCATGTAACAAGCCTAATGTATAACCGTGCATAAACTCACTATCAGTTTTTAAATTAACAACACCCTCTGGCTTTAAAATTTGTTTATACCTTTCAAGAAAAGAGGCATTTGTCATACGATGCTTTGTTCGCTTATATTTTATCTGTGGATCTGGGAATGTTATCCAAATTTCATCAACTTCACATGCTTCAAATGCATGATCAATTAGTTCTATCTGAGTTCGTAAAAATGCTACATTTGAAATATTTTCTTCTACAGCTGTTTTAGCTCCTCTCCAAAAACGAGCTCCTTTTATATCTATACCAATAAAATTTTTATTTGGATATTTTTGAGCTAATGCCACTGAATATTCACCTTTTCCGCAACCTAACTCTAAAACTAAAGGACTGTTATTTTTAAAAACCTCCGTTCGCCAATGCCCTTTTAAATTGAAATTTGAGTTTACTAGTTCGTCTCGAGTTGGTTGAAATACATTTGAAAAAGTTTCGTTTTCTCTAAATCGTCTAAGTTTATTTTTACTTCCCACAGATTATTTGCTAATAAAAATTTTAATATTTGGTAAAATTAAGGAAATATACGAGAGCTTAGTTATGCTTATCTTTGAAATTACATAAAATCCGCGTTAAGGATTGAGCAATTGTTGGAGCGCCTCAAAGAGAGCCACTTGCGAAAGCCAGACTACAAAATGAATTTTGGGGTAACGTCATAATTAACATGAAAAAACGAATTTTAGTAGCGCCTTTAAATTGGGGTTTGGGACATGCTACAAGAAGCATACCTATTATAAACGCTTTAATTTACAATGATTTTGAACCCATTATAGCTAGTGATGGTGTTGCTTTAACGTTGTTAAGAAAAGAATTTCCTCACTTAGCCTATTTTGAGTTGCCTTCATACAATGTTACATACGCTAAAAAAGGTAGGTTCTTTAAATTAAAAATACTAAAAGATTCCCCTAAACTATTAAAAGCTATAAAAGCTGAGAAAAAAGCGATTGATAATTTTTTAGAAAAAAATTATGTTTGTGGAATTATTTCGGACAATAGATTGGGTGTAAGGAGTAAAAAAGTGCCTTCTGTTTTTATAACTCATCAGTTGAATGTTTTGAGTGGAAATACGACTTGGTTAAGTACAAAAATACATCAGAAAATTATTAAAAAATTTGATGTTTGTTGGGTACCAGATACTGATAGCGCAATTAACTTAAGTGGAAAACTTGGACATGTAAAATCTTTTGATATCCCTACCATATATATAGGTCCCTTGAGTAGATTAACAAAACATCATTGTGAGATTAAAAATGATATTTTAATATTAATTTCTGGACCTGAGCCACAAAGAACACTTTTAGAAGAAAAACTATTATTTGAATTTAAGCGGTACAAAGGAAACATTGTTTTTGTAAAAGGTATTATGGAACAACAACAAACCATGAAAATAGTTGGAAATATGGTTATTTACAATTTTATGACTTCTGATTTACTTGAAAGAACTATTAATGAAAGTGCTTTAGTAATTTCCAGATCTGGTTATACTACAGTTATGGATTTGGCTAAACTTAACAAAAAGGCTTTTTTTATACCTACTCCCGGACAATTTGAGCAAGAATATTTAGCAAAACGATTAACAGAAATAGGACTTGTAGCTAGTTGTAAACAAAATGATTTTAATTTGAATGAATTGAATAAAGTAGCTGTTTATTCTGGATTAAATACGATTAATTTTGAAGTAAATTATAAAAATTTATTTAGCCTTTTCCAACGTAAATGAAAATTCACTACCAACATTAAATTCACTTTCTACATATATTTTTTCGTTATGTGCCTCTATTATATGTTTCACTATTGATAAGCCTAATCCAGAGCCTCCTTCTTTTCTAGACCCACTTTTATCTACTCTATAAAAACGCTCAAATAACCTTGGCAAGTGCATTTTTTCAATACCTTCACCATTATCAGTTACTCGAACTATTACTTTATTTTTGATAAGGTTTTCTATACTAACTTCTGTGGTCCCTTTCTCTCTTCCGTATTTAACAGAATTAACAACCAAATTTGATAAAACTTGCTGAATACGCTCTTTATCTGCCTTTACCATTACTGGTTTTTCGTAATTCATATCAAATGTTAAAGTAATATTCTTTTTGGAAGCTTTCATTTCAAACATTTCAAAAACATTCTCGACTAATTCAACAATATTAAATTCTTCCAAATTGAGACTTAAATCTCCAACTTCTAATTTGGTTATCATATCTAAATCCATTATAATGTAACCCAACCTTTCTACACCTTTATTAGCTCTTTCTAAATATTTTTTTCTTAAAACTTTATCTTCCATTGCTCCGTCTAACAAAGTTAAAATATATCCTTGTATTGTAAATAATGGCGTTTTAAGTTCATGAGATACATTACCTAAAAATTCTTTTCGGTATTCTTCTCTAACCTTAAGAGTTTCTATTTCTATTTTTTTATCTCTTGCAAATTTATCTATCTCTTGGGTAAGAGTTTGCATATCTGTAGTAATAGGACCTTTTGTTAAGCTTACTGATTCTAAAAGTGTTAGATCATCATAAATCTTTTTAACACGTTTATATATAAAACGCTCAACCCTGTACTGAATAATAAAAAAGGAAAACACATATACACTAACAAATAATGCTATTATATGCCAAAACTTAAGTTCATATAAAAAGTATAAAAAAACACTCATTAAGAGTGTTATATACATTGTTATATAAAGTGAAGTTTTTATTGCAAAACGATATGATTTTTTAAATTTTGCTTGCATTAATCAACAAACTTATAACCAACTCCTTTAATAGTTTTAAAACTTTTATCACCCAATTTTTCACGCAGTTTTCGAATATGAACATCTATAGTTCTACCCCCTACAACAACTTCATTACCCCAAACTGTATCCAAAATTTCGTCTCTTTTGAAAACTTTACCTGGTTTTGAGGCTAGTAAAGATAATAATTCAAATTCTTTTCTAGGTAAAATAATTTCTTTCCCTTTTGAAGTAATTTTATATTCATCTCTATTGATAACTAGAGTGCCAATTTTTAAAGTATCTGAAACCTCTTCTTCCTTAAATCGCCTAAGTAAGGCCTTTACTTTACTTACTAAAACCTTAGGTTTTATTGGCTTTGTAATATAATCATCTGCACCTGCATCAAACCCTGCAACTTGAGAATAATCTTCACCTCTTGCTGTTAAAAAAGTGACAATAGTGTTTTTTAAATCTGGATTTTTTCTAATTAATTCACAAGCTTCAATACCATCCATTTCTGGCATCATAACATCTAAAATGATGAGGTGCGGAAGTTCATTTTTTGCTTTTTTAACACCTTCAATTCCGTTTTCAGCAGTTATAACCTGATAACCTTCACTTGATAAATTATAACCAACTATCTCTAGAATATCTGGCTCATCATCAACTAATAATATTTTAATATCCTTTTTTTTCATTATTTCGATTACCTAGTTTGTTTTAGTAAAGATAAAACTAATAACATAATTATGTTAAAGTTATAAAATTAATAACATTAAGGTAACAAACAGTACACAAGAATTTAACGTTTCGATGTATCACTTAAATCTTTAACAATTTTTTGGCACCACTTTTGCGATAAATAGTTAAATTTATAACACCAAATCAAAGTTTATGAAAAAATATTACTTTTTATTCTTTTTTATAATAATCGCATTTTTTACAACCCAAAATGGTGTTGCTCAAAATAATGCAGATGCTAATTTAATCAATAAAAATATTGAAGGCTTATCTATTTATCCCAATCCAGTTAGTAGTGGTAAAACATTCATAAATATTAGCTCTAGATTTAATTTAAATAAGAAAGTTGAATTTTATAATGTTTTAGGAAAACTCATTTTTTCGATAAACTTATCAGACAAAGAACTTAATATTTCAAATTTGAGTAAAGGAGTGTATATTTTAAAAATTACTGAAAATAATATAACCGAAACTAGAAAATTAGTAATTAAATAATTTAAATTACAAATCATAAATTTAAAGCGTTACATTTTGGTAACGCTTTTTTATTTTATCTACTTTTGTCTTTTGTTCTTGATTCATAAATTGTAAAACAATTTTAACTTCGGACTGACAAATCATTTAATGATAGATATTACTTCCATTTTTAATATTAAAAACCAAACTGAATTTGAAAATTTAGCATTAAAAATTTTTAATTTTCAGTTTGAAAACAATCCTATTTACAGATCTTTTTGTGATTTATTAAACAGGCATCCAAGTGATGTAAAATGCATTGAAAACATTCCTTTTTTACCTATACAATTTTTTAAAACTCACGAAGTTTTAAGTTCAAAAAAACCAATTATAACCACTTTTACAAGTTCAGGAACTTCAGGAATGTTAACCAGTAAGCATCATATTGTAGATTTAAATATTTATATAAAAAGTTTTACAAAAGGGTTTCAACAATTTTATGGTAATATTGAAGATTATGTAATTTTAGGTCTACTGCCATCTTATTTAGAACGAGAAGGTTCTTCTCTAATTTATATGGTAAATTCAATGATTAAAACTACAAAACACTCTGAGAGCGGTTTTTATTTGGATAACATTCTAGAATTAAAAAACACATTAATTAAACTAGATTCTGAAGGTAAAAAAATATTACTAATTGGGGTTTCATTTGCGCTGTTAGATTTAATTGAAACTCATCAATTCAACTTAAAAAATACAATCGTTATGGAAACTGGTGGTATGAAAGGAAGAAGAAAAGAATTGATTAGAAAAGAATTGCATGAAAAACTAAAAAGCGGCTTTGGAATTGACACTATACACAGCGAATATGGTATGACCGAACTTTTAAGTCAGGCATATTCTAAAGGAAATGGCATTTATAAAACGCCCAACTGGATGCGTGCTTTAACTCGTGATACTGAGGATGCTTTAACTTTAAACTCCCCTGAGAAAGCTGGAGGTATTAATATTATAGATTTAGCAAACATTAATTCCTGCTCTTTTATTGCGACACAAGATTTAGGCAGAGTATATAAAAACGCCTCTTTTGAAATAATTGGGCGTTTTGATAATTCGGATATCCGTGGATGTAATTTGATGGTACTATAAAAAAAATGAATTTTTTGTAAGACTTTGAAAGTCTTATCGACTTAAACCAAAACTAAGAAATAGAAAGGTTAATTTTAGTAGGTTAGTTAGTTATTTTATAAAGCCTGAACTCTCACTCAGGCTTTATTTTTTATACAATTTGCAAAACGAAATAATTCTTTTTACCTCTTTGAAGTAAAACAAACTTATTGTTTATTAAATCTTTTGAAGTAATTTTATAATCCTCGTTTACTTTTTCTTTATTTACAGAAATTGAATTTTCTTTTAGTGCCCTACGTGCTTCTCCGTTGGATTTTAAAAATCCACCTTTTTCTGCCAAAGCAGCAATAATATCTATTCCATTATTAATTTCAGATTGCGATAATTGGGTTTGTGGCACACCATCAAAAACATCTAAAAAAGTTTGTTCATTTAGTTTTCTTAAGTCTTCACTTGTAGAATTACCAAAAAGAATTTCACTTGCTTTTATGGCATTATCTAAATCTTCTTTAGAATGAACCATAGTTGTAATTTCTTCTGCTAAACGTTTTTGTAAAACTCTAAAATGTGGCGCTTCGTTATGTTCTTTAATTAATGCATTTATATCTTCTTCACTCAAAAAGGTAAAGATTTTAATATATTTCTCTGCATCTTCATCACTTGAATTTAACCAATATTGATAAAATTTATAAGGAGAGGTTCTGTTAGCATCTAACCAAACATTTCCGCCTTCAGATTTTCCAAATTTAGAACCATCAGATTTTGTAATTAATGGACACGTAATTGCAAACCCTTTTCCACTATCTATTCTTCTAATTAATTCAGTTCCTGTAGTGATATTTCCCCATTGGTCACTTCCTCCCATTTGGATACTACAATTTTTTTCTTTGTATAAATGAAGAAAATCATACCCTTGAACTAATTGATAGGTAAATTCTGTAAAGCTCATTCCTTCGGACGAATCAGAAGAAATTCTATTTTTAACAGAATCTTTAGCCATCATATAATTTACAGTGATGTGTTTACCAACATCGCGTATAAATTCAAGGAATGAAAAATCTTTCATCCAATCGTAATTATTAACTAAAATAGCTGCATTTTTTGCATCACTTTCAAAATCCAAAAAATGTTCTAATTGATTTTTTATAGCATCTTGATTGTGACGAAGCGTTTTTTCGTCTAATAAGTTACGCTCACTCGATTTTCCAGATGGATCGCCTATCATTCCAGTAGCTCCACCAATTAACGCAACTGGTCTGTGCCCACAACGTTGGTAATGAGCTAGTAACATAATAGGTACCAAGTTTCCAATGTGCAAAGAATCTGCCGTTGGATCAAAACCTACATAAGCACTGCGCATGCTTTTCATTAGGTGTTCTTCTGCTCCTGGCATAACGGTATGTATCATACCTCTCCAAGTTAATTCTTCAACAAAATTCTTTATCATTTTCTTCATTTTTAAAAACTATGGCAAATATAAAAATACACTTATAATTACTCATGTATTCTGAATAATTCTTTACATTAGTTGCATGATTTTAGTTACAGGAGGAACCGGTTTAGTTGGCGCTCATTTACTTTATGCGCTAGCTAGTAGTAGCGGAAAAAAAGTAAGAGCTATTTTTAGAAATGAGCAAAAACTTAAGAATGTAAAAATTGTATTTTCTTATTATACTGAAAATTATGATGACATTTATAACTTAATTGACTGGTTTGAAGCTGATATTACAGATATTCCTTCTTTATTAGAAGCCTTTAAAGGCGTTACACATGTTTATCATTGTGCTGCTTTTGTTTCTTTTGAGCCAGATAAGTATCAACTTTTGAGAAAAACAAATATTGAAGGCACTTCCAATATTGTAAATATTTCTATTTCGAATCATATTGAAAAGCTTTGTTATGTTAGTTCAATTGCAACGTTGGGACATGACAATAAAATTATTACTGAAGATACCAATTGGAACCCTGAAGCAGATAACAGTGTTTATGCTATTACTAAATATGGTGCAGAAATGGAAGTTTGGCGAGGTTCTCAAGAAGGCTTAAATGCTGTAATTGTTAATCCTGGAGTTATTTTAGGAGCAGGTATTTGGCGTTACGGAACAGGTGTTTTATTTAAAAAAGCTCATAAAGGTTTTAAATATTTTACCTCTGGAACAGTAGGTTTGGTTGCTGTTGAAGATGTTACCAATTTAATGATAAAACTTATGGAAAGTAATGTTATTAATGAGCGTTTTATTATTGTTTCTGAAAACTGGAGTTATAAAAAATTTTTGAAAGCGTTATCTAAAGCTGTGAATTCTAAACCTCCTCAAAAAATGGCTAGTAGTTTTATATTAAATTTAGGCTGGAAACTTGATTGGCTAATCCATAAATTAACTGGTAAAAGAAGGCAATTAACTAAACAGATTGTTCACTCGCTTTCATCTGAAACTTTTTATAGTAGTGAAAAAATCAAACAAACTTTAAACTACAATTTCAAATCTGTACAAGAAAGCATTACTTCTATTGGGATTCATTATCAGAAATAGGTTCCACTAAAAACCCTTTTTGTAGTTTACTTTTTTCTGAGTTTTTTAACAAAGAATCCTTATTAAAAACGGCCCTTATATTTATTTTATTTTTTAATAAAGTAGAATCATTATTAGCGAATACAGCTTTAAGTGAATCTTCTTCTCTTTTAGTTTTTTCTTTCCACTCTTCAGCTTCTAAATCTTTGTATTTAGTTTGAAGAAGTTCTAAACTATCCGTTACTTGATTATAAATCTCTTCATAATCTTTTACATAATATGCATAATATTCATTACTTAAAGCAAATTGTAAACTATCAATTTGATGTTTATTGTAAACGTAATTTTCAATATCTACACCACTATCTACCATCAACTTTTTATTTATAGAACTTGCTGAAGAAATAAGTTTTGCATCAATTATAATATTAACCATTTGTTCCTTAGAAATTAAATTCTTTGGTTTTTTTGGTCCATTAAATTTATTACAAGCTATGAAAGCTAATAGAGGTATTAAATATGTTATAAATCTTTTAAAAATCATCTATTAAAAGTTAATCGTTTAGCTGATTTTACATTATTAAACTTGGCATTTTGATACACTAAATTACCATTTAAAAATGTATGCGTAATTCTAGATTTAAAAGTTGTTCCTTCAAATGGCGACCATCCGCATTTGTATAAAATATTATCTTTATTAACCGTCCATGGGTTATTTAAATCCACTAAAACTAAATCGGCGAAATATCCTTCTTTAATGTAGCCTCTTTTTTCTATTTGAAATAAAATCGCAGGATTGTGACACATTTTTTCAACAATCTTCTCTATAGATATTATACCTTTATGATACATTTCTAACATTGCTGGTAAAGCGTGTTGAACCAATGGTCCACCTGATGGTGCACTAGTATAAACGTTATTCTTTTCGTCAATAGTATGTGGTGCATGGTCTGTAGCTATAACATCAATTCTATCATCCAATAAAGCTTCCCATAATTGAAGCCTATCGCTTTCTGTTTTTACAGCAGGATTCCATTTAATGAGCGATCCCTTTTTATCATAATCTTTATCATTAAACCACAAATGATGAATACAAACTTCTGATGTGATTTTCTTATCCTTTAAAGGAATTTTGTTAGTAAATAAATCTGTTTCTTTACCTGTTGATAGATGAAATACGTGTAAACGTGCGCCTGTTTTTTTAGCCAATTCAATAGCTTTTGATGACGATAAATAACAAGCCTCCTCACTTCTTATGATTGGATGATATTTCATTGGAATATCATCTCCAAACTTATCTATATATTCTTTTAAATTACTTTTTATGGTAGTTTCATCTTCACAATGCACAGAAATAACCATATTGGTACTTGCAAATATTTTTTCTAATATTTTTGGATTATCAACCAACATATCTCCAGTAGATGAGCCTAAAAATATTTTTAACCCTGCAACAGTTTTAGTATCAACTTTTAAAATTTCATCCAAATTATCGTTAGTTCCACCAAACATAAATGAGTAGTTAGCATAAGATGATTTTGCAGCAATTTCAAATTTTTCTTCTAACTTCTTAACTGTTGTGGTTTGAGGATTGGTATTTGGCATTTCGATAAAACTAGTAATACCTCCCGCTATAGCTGCTTTACTTTCGGTTTCAATATTTGCTTTATGAGTTAATCCTGGCTCTCTAAAATGCACTTGATCATCAATAACTCCTGGTATGATATATTTTCCTTCAGCATCAACAACTATTACATCTGATGATTTTGCGCTGATAGAATCACTAATCTGCCTTATAAATTCTCCTTCAATTAAAATATCACCACTAAAAATAGCCCCCTCGTTTACTATTTTAGCATTCTTTATAAGTATTGTTTTTAATTTCATTTTTTCTATTTTTTTAATAGACTTTTTAATTTCATTGAAATAACTCCAAAAATAGCCTCGGATATTATACCTGAGCTTAATTTAGATTCACCAAATATTCTGTCAGTAAAAATAACTGGCACTTCAACTATATTAAATTTCTTTAAATAGGTTTTAAATTTCATTTCTATTTGGAAAGCATAACCAATAAATTTAATCTTATTTAAATCTATAGTCTCCAACACTACTCTTTTGTAACACACAAAACCTGCTGTAGTATCATGAACTTTCATGCCAGTGATTAAACGAACATATTTTGAAGCTAGATAAGACATAAGTACTCTGCTCATTGGCCAATTAACTACGTTTACACCTGTTATATATCTTGAACCTATAGCTAAATCAGCACCATCTGTATGACAAGCATTATAAAGTTTTATAATGTCTGTTGGATTATGAGAAAAATCAGCATCCATTTCAAAGAGATATTTATATGGCCTTTCCAAACACCACTTAAATCCATGAATGTAAGCAGTTCCTAAACCAGATTTTTCTTTCCTAATTTCTAAAAATAACCTTTTTGTGAATTTCTTTTGAAGCTCTTTAACCTTTAATGCTGTTAAATCTGGCGAATTATCATCAACAATGAGTATGTGAATATCATCTGATTGAGAAAATACAGCCATAATAATAGCCTCTATATTATCTATTTCATTGTATGTTGGAATAATTACAACAGTCCCTATCATTATACTTTATTTTGAAACCAAAATTAGTTTTGCAAATGTACATTAATAACCTTTTATTTTTTTTAAATATTCTTCAATAATAAGCCTCGTTTTAAAAAATTATAATAATTTTATGGTATGTTACGTAACATTGTTTCAAACGAATTATTTACCATATTATTGGTTGTTGGTTTAGTAATAGTAGCTATTGCTAAATTGATTGCTCCCAAACGTTTTGAAGATTTTTTAATTGTTTTAGGAAATAATAAATACCTTAAAATTTACGCAAGAGATCAAAAATTCTTTGACACTTTTGATGGCTTATTATTCAGTAATTTAATTCTTTCACTTTCTGTTTTTTCTATCATAATTTACCAAAGTATTTCAGAAACTAACATTGTTTCAATAAACCTTATGTTTAAAATATGCCTTGGTATTGCTACTTTTATATTGATAAAAGTGCTTGTTGAGCGGTTAATTTCTAGCCTTTTTGAAATTGATAAAATAATTGACACTTATCTATTTCAAAAAATTAGTTACAAGAATTTTTTAGGCCTTTTACTCCTTCCTTTAAATGCTTTATTGTTATTTACTTTTAAACCAAATTTAATATTGTTTTATATAATAATCAGCTTATTATTGATAGTTAATATTCTAGGATTAATTAGTTTATTTAAAACCTATCAAAGTTTAATAAAAAACAACTTATTCTATTTTATTTTATATCTTTGCGCACTTGAAATCGCACCCTATGTCTTAATTTACAAGGTGTTTTTTAGTAAATAACCCAATTACTTACTCTTATTATGAAAGTAAAAACTATTTTAGTATCTCAACCAGAACCTAAAATTGAGAACTCTCCGTACTTTGATCTTCAAGAAAAACAACGCGTAAAAATTGATTTTAGACCATTTATTCATGTTGAAGGTGTTTCTGCTAAAGATGTTAGACAACAAAAGGTTGATTTAAATAATTACACCGCAATTATTTTAACAAGTAGAAATGCAGTAGATCACTTTTTTAGGGTAGCTGAAGAAATGCGTTTTAAAGTTCCTGATAGTATGAAATATTTTTGTCAGTCTGAAGCAGTGGCTTTTTATTTGCAAAAATATGTGGTGTATAGAAAACGTAAAATTTACGTTGGTAAACGTTCATTTTCTGAGCTTTCACCATTAATTAAAAAATATAAAGACGAAAAATTCTTGTTACCAAACACAGATAAAGTTAAAGATGAAGTGCCAGAAACCTTAGATGCTCTAGGGGTAAACTGGAAACAAGCTACTTTTTACAAAACTGTAGTAAGTGATTTATCTGATTTAGCTGATGTTTATTACGATGTTTTAGTGTTTTTTAGTCCATCAGGAATTGAATCTTTATTTCAAAATTTTCCAGACTTTAAACAAAATGAAACTCGTATAGCTGTTTTTGGAAACACTACAATAAAAGCTGTTGAAGAAAAAGGCCTACGTGTTGATATTGCTGCACCAACACCTGAAACTCCATCTATGACGATGGCTTTAGAAAAATATATTGAAAAAGTAAATAAAGGGAAATAATAAGTTTACTTCTAATAAAATAAAAAGGGATGATTCAATCAAAAATCATCCCTTTTTTATTTAAAACGCATAACGTTGAGGTCCGCCACGTCTAATTTCCTCACTACAATGTTGCTCAAACTTTTTAAAGTTTTCTCTAAAAGCATTTGATAATTTAAAAGCTGTTGTATAATAAGCCTGATCATTATTCCAAGTTGCTCTTGGGCTTAAAACACTTGTTGGTACACCAGGACATTCTCTTGGTTGAGCCACACCAAAAACAGAATGGATATGATAATTATCGTAATTATATAATCCCAAATCGCCATTTAAAACAGCATTAATCATAGCTCTTGTATATTTTAACTTCATTCGCGTTCCAATGCCATAAGGCCCACCTGTCCAACCTGTATTTACCAGCCAAACGTTTACACCAGCATGAATCATTTTTTTACTCAACATTTCAGCATATTTAGAGGGATGTAAAGGCATAAAAGGCGCACCAAAACAAGCTGAAAAAGATGGCACAGGCTCAACAACTCCTGCCTCTGTACCTGCAACTTTTGCTGTATAACCTGATATAAAATGATAAGCAGCCTGACTAGGAGTTAATTTAGAAATTGGAGGTAATACTCCAAAAGCATCAGCAGTTAAAAAGAAAATATTTCTAGGGTTTCTACCAATAGAGGGCACTTGGATGTTTTCGATATGTTCAATTGGGTAACTAACTCTTGTATTTTGAGTTATAGATGTGTTCTCAAAATTAACATTACCTTTTTTATCAAGAATAACATTTTCTAGAATCGCTCCTCTTTTAATAGCATCATAAATTTCTGGTTCGTTATCTCTTGAAAGATTTATCACTTTTGCATAGCACCCACCTTCAAAATTAAATACTGAATTTTCGTTTGTCCAACCATGCTCATCATCACCAATTAAACTTCTATTCGGATCAGTAGATAATGTGGTTTTTCCTGTGCCCGATAATCCAAAAAATATAGCGGTATCTCCATCTTTTCCCACATTAGCACTACAATGCATAGGAAGTGTATTTTTAAACACTGGAAGTATAAAATTTAACGCTGAAAAAATTCCTTTCTTAATTTCTCCTGTATATCCAGTACCTCCAATTAAAGCAATTTTTTTAGTGAAATTTAAAATTGCAAAATTATGCTGTCTAGTTCCATCTTCACCTGGATTAGCCATAAAACCTGGGGCATTAACAACGATCCATTCTGGATAAAAATTTTTTAATTCCGTTGGCCTTAAAAACATATTATAGGCAAACTGATTACTCCAAGGATACTCATTTATAACACGAATGTTTAACTTATAATTTTCATCAGCGCACGCATAACTATCTCGGACAAAAATCTCTTTTTCAGACAAATAATTTACCACCTTATTGTAAAGCTTATCAAACTTTAAAGGATCAAAAGGAATATTGATATGTCCCCACCAAACTTTATCTTTTGTAATGTCGTCCTTAACAATAAAACGATCTTGAGGAGAACGTCCTGTAAACTCCCCTGTATTAACAGCTAAAGCACCAGACGAGGCTTCTATGCCTTGCCCTTTTTCAATAGCCATATGATGTAACTCTACAGGCGACAATTGATAACATACTTTGGCTTTTTTTATACCATATTGTTCTAACGAAATCGTTGTAGTAGATTGACTAATGCTTTTCATAAATAACATTAAAATTAAATATTAGGCAAAATTAAGACAATTTTTTAAAGCATCTAATAATTATTAGTTGTTTTTAGTTATAATTTTTATGGAATTAATAAAAACTATTCCCCAAGACATGATTAATAATAGTCCGCCTATTGGTGTAATAAAACCGATAGTTTTAAAATCAAAACTTGTTAAGGTATTTGTTGCCAATAAATAAATTGAGCCTGAAAATAAAATTACACCAAACAACACTAAATAAAATAGGATTGTTTTAACTTTATCTTTTATAAATGAGGTACTTCCAATAAAAAGTAATAATAAAGCATGATACATTTGATAACGAACTCCAGTTTCAAAAGTATTTTGAGCTTCTACTGTAATGAGTTGTTTTAACGCATGAGATCCAAAAGCTCCTAAAACAATACTTATCAGGCCTAATAAAGACGCTGTAATTAAAATTTTTTTGTTCATATAATAAATTATTCGTAATAAATAGTTTTAATATTTATTAATTTCGTAAAATTGAATACGTTTCAAGCATTTCAATAATTAAAACAAAACTAGTCAACAAAATCCAAAATGAGAAAGATTTTAATCATAGGTTTAGGGAAATCTACTTCTTTTCTTTTAAAATATTTACTAGATAAATCTATTTCAGAAAATCTATTTATCACTATTGGCGATATCCATATTGAAAAAACTAAGAAAATAATAAATGGTAATAAAAATGCTGAAGCTCTAATTTTGGATGTCTTTAACGATGAAGCTCGCTCAAAAGCCATTGAAAAATCAGATATCGTAATCTCTATGCTTCCTGCACGCTTTCATATTCAAGTTGCAAAAGATTGCATTTTACTTAAAAAACATCTGATAACAGCTTCATATATTAGTGATGAGATGCAAGCTTTAGATAAAGACGCTAAAGCTAACGGACTGATATTTATGAATGAAATTGGTTTAGACCCAGGGATCGACCATATGAGTGCTATGCAAATTTTAGATAAAATTCGAGATAACGGCGGTCATATTATTTTATTTGAATCGTTTACTGGTGGCTTAGTAACTCAAGAAAACGATACCAATTTATGGAATTATAAATTTACATGGAACCCCAGAAATGTAGTGACTGCAGGACAAGGTGGTGCCGCAAAATTTTTACAGGAAGGCACTTATAAATACATTCCTTATAATCGTTTGTTTAGACGAACTGAATTTTTAGACATTGACAAATATGGCCGATTTGAAGTTTACGCAAACCGGGATTCGCTTAAATATCAATCCGTTTACGGATTAGATACTGTTAGAACGTTGTATCGTGGCACCATAAGACGCGTTGGTTTTAGTAGAGCTTGGAATATTTTTGTTAGCTTAGGTATGACAGACGACAGCTATACAATTGATGATAGTGAAAATATGAGTTATAGAGATTTTATAAATGCATTCTTACCCTATAGCCCTTCAGATTCTGTAGAATTAAAGTTACGCCATCAACTTAAAATAGATCAAGATGATATTGTTTGGGACAAACTTATCGAACTTGATATTTTTAACGCAAAAAAACGCGTTGAACTCAAAAAAGCTACACCGGCACAAATACTTCAAAAAATATTAACAGATAGTTGGACACTTGAAGAAAATGACAAAGACATGATTGTTATGTACCATAAATTTGGTTATGAAAAAGACGGAAAAAAATACCAAATAGATGCAAGTATGGTAGTTTTGGGTGATGACCAAACTTATACTGCCATGTCAAAAACAGTAGGCTTACCAGTCGCAATTGCTACACTCGCTATTTTAAATGGTAAAATTAAAACGCCTGGTGTTCAACTTCCAATAAGTAAAGAAGTATATCACCCTATTTTAAAAGAATTAGAATCTTTTGGCATCTCGTTTAACGAAAAACAAGTACCATATTTGGGATACAACCCCCTTAAATAATTAATTTTAGTGACTTACCCTTTGGGTACACTTTTCGTTTCAATCTTTTTATTTAAAAAAATAAAAAGGATTTTCACTTAAATCGCTATCGTAACTCGTTGTTTCAATTTAAAAGTAAATGGTTATTTTTATGTTTTTAAATGAAATCATAATATGGACAAAAAAACAAAAACTATCACTATAGATGGGATTGACAAAAAGATACTTCGAGACTTAATGCAAGATGCTCGAATACCAATTTTAGAAATTGCGCGTAATGTTGGTATTTCAGGAGCAGCGATTCATCAACGCATACGAAAACTAGAAAAATCAAAACTAATCTCTGGTTCAAAATTTATTATTGATCCTAAAATACTGGGCTATTCAACTTTGGCATTTGTTGGTATTTATCTGGATAAAGCTGCCAATACAGATGATGTAATAAGAGCTCTTAAACGCATACCAGAGGTTATTGAATGCCATTACACTACTGGTAATTATAGCCTTTTTATAAAACTGTACAGTTTAGATAACACCCATTTAATGCATATTTTAAACAGAGAAATTCAAACCATTACAGGTGTTTTAAGAACCGAATCTATCATATCACTAAATCAACAAATTGACAGACAGATACATATATAATTAACAAAGTCAAAGTGGTTTCTTACGCAACCTTTTAATATTATTGCATCTTTAATTGGTATAGTAGTTGTTACTATGCTGTAAACTAATTTAATAATTATTTATGAAAAAAACGCTACTGTTATCACTCATTTCTTTGTTACTATCTTATACATCTTTTTCTCAGGAAACAGAACAAGACAACACAACAAATCAAAACTTTAACGAATTAAAACTAAATATGACTAACCTAATTGGATTTAAATGGTTTGATGTAGGCTATGAGCGTACCATAAATGAAGAGTCTTCATTTGGTGTTGGCTTACTTACACGAATTGGTTCTGATAGAGATGATAGTGATGGTTTAGATGAGTACAGAACGTTTTCTATAACACCTTATTATCGACATTTTTTCTCCAACAAATATGCTCAAGGCTTTTTTGTTGAAGGATTTGCTATGATACATTCTGGCGAAGATGAATTTTATAGTTATGACCCAATAACTCAAACCGAAAGTTTTAGAGGTGAAAAATATACAGATTTAGCCATTGGTGTTTCCGCTGGAGCAAAATTTGTTACAAAAAGAGGTTTTATAGCAGAAATATACTTAGGTATTGGTAGAGACATGTTAGAACAAAGTGATATTGAAGTTGTTGGTAGAGGTGGTATTGCCCTTGGTTATAGATTCTAGAAAATCAAAATTTATAAACAAAAACCCAAGCGAATGCTTGGGTTTTTGTTTTATGAGATTCCTACCTTTACAGGAATTTTACATTTTCATCAACCAAGTACGCACATCAACTTCTTGTTTAATAATTTGTCTTAAATCTTCAATTTTTACGCGTTCTTGCGCCATAGAATCTCTATGGCGAATAGTAACGGTGTTATCTTCTAAAGTATCATGATCTACAGTAATACAAAACGGCGTACCGTTGGCATCTTGGCGTCTATAACGTCTTCCAACAGCATCTTTCTCATCATAATCTACATTAAAATCCCATTTTAAATCATCAACAATTTGTTTAGAAATTTCTGGTAAGCCATCCTTTTTCACCAATGGCAATACTGCTGCTTTTACAGGCGCCAAAACACTTGGTAATTTTAAAACCGTTCTTGTTGTACCATTCTCTAATTCCTCTTCAACTAAAGCATTTGAAAAAACCGCTAAAAACATGCGATCTAAACCAATAGATGTTTCTAACACATATGGCACGTAACTTTTATTTTCTTCAGGATCAAAATATTGTAATTTTTTACCTGAGAATTTTTCGTGCTGACTTAAATCAAAATCGGTTCTAGAATGAATCCCTTCCAATTCTTTAAAACCAAAGGGAAATTTAAACTCAATATCAGCAGCTGCATCTGCATAATGAGCCAATTTTTCGTGATCGTGAAAACGATAATTCTCAGCACCCATTCCTAAACTTAAATGCCATTTCATTCGAGTTTCCTTCCAATGGTTATACCATTCAACTTGTGTACCTGGTTTAATAAAAAACTGCATTTCCATTTGTTCAAACTCTCGCATTCTAAAAATAAATTGTCTTGCAACAATTTCATTTCTAAAGGCTTTACCTGTTTGAGCAATCCCAAAAGGAATTTTTAAACGACTTGTTTTTTGAACATTTAAAAAATTTACGAAAATACCCTGAGCTGTTTCAGGTCGCAAGTATAAATCCATAGCATTTTCTGCGGATGCACCAAGCTTGGTTCCAAACATTAAGTTAAACTGTTTAACATCTGTCCAGTTTCTACTCCCTGTTAAGGGGTCTGCTATTTCTAATTCTTCAATTAGTGCCTTAACATCAGCTAAATCTTCATTTTCTAAAGATTTTGCCATTCTGGAAAGTGTAGCGTTCATTTTTTCTTGATACTCAACAACACGCTGATTTGTTGCCAAAAAGTGTTGTTTATCAAAAGTATCACCAAAACGTTTTGCCACTTTAGCGACTTCTTTATCAATTTTGGCTTCGATTTTGGCACAATAATCTTCAATTAAAACATCGGCTCTATATCGCTTTTTAGAATCTTTATTATCAATTAATGGGTCATTGAAGGCATCAACATGTCCAGAAGCTTTCCAAGTAGTAGGATGCATAAATATGGCAGCATCAATACCAACTATATTTTCATTCATCTGTACCATGGCTTTCCACCAATAGTCACGTATATTCTTCTTTAATTCTGCTCCGTTCTGCGCATAGTCATAAACAGCGCTTAAACCGTCATAAATTTCACTACTCTGAAATACGTATCCGTATTCCTTAGCATGCGAAATTACCTTCTTAAATTGATCTTCTTGATTTATCATGCTGCAAAAATATAAAACCACTTCAAACTAATAGCTGGTTTGTTAAAAAAATAACCAGTTGATTCATTAATTTTTATTTAAGTTTACAATACAACATTTATTACACAATGCTTAAACCGCTAATAAACTTATTTTTTCCGGAAGTTTGTTATGCTTGCCATAACTTACTAACTGATAATGAAGATACTATTTGCTTAAATTGTAGACACGATCTACCGGTAACAAATTTCCATTTTGAAGATAAGGATGATGTAATAAAAGTACTTTATGGACGAGCTAAAATAGAAAATGGAACGGCACTTTTTAGGTTTGAAAAAAAAGGATTAGTACAACAACTAATGCACTCACTTAAATACAAAAACAATGAAAAAATTAGTTATATTCTTGGAGATTGGCTTGGAAATGAGTTAAAAACATTAAAAAAATACCAAGATATAGATTTAGTAATACCTGTACCGCTCCATAAAAATAAACTAAAAAAAAGAGGCTATAACCAAGTTACGAAATTTGGACAACAAATATCAAAAGCAATAAACGCAAATTATAACGAGGATATTTTAATTAAGATTACTAATACCAAATCTCAAACTACTAAACAAAGATTAACTCGTTGGAATAATAATGATGAATTATTCGCACTTCAAAATATGGATGCAATTGACAATAAGCATGTTTTATTGGTCGACGACATCATAACTACAGGTGCTACTTTAGAGGCTTGTGTTAATATTTTACAACAAGTTAAAAATGTAAAAATAAGTATAGCTACTATGGCAATAGCATAAGGTATTAGCCGTTATATCTCTAAAATTATGTAGGTTTGTAGAAATTTAAAATTGTTAATGAACAAGACCCTTTCAAATTTTATTTTAGCCTTTATTATTGGCTCTTTTTTTATAAACTGCGCAAACACAGGATCACCAGATGGAGGCCCTAAGGACGACATACCTCCAAGTATTATCAAGTCTCAACCCGAAAATTTTAATACAAATTTTGCTGGCAATGAAATCATAATTTATTTTGATGAATATATAACGATCAAAGATTTAAAAAAGCAGCTAATTATTTCGCCACCCATGAAAACCCAACCAGTGGTCAAGCCACTTAGTGGTGCAAGTAAATATATTTCTATAAAAATTTTTGATACCCTACAGCCAAACACCACATACGCTTTCAACTTTGGAAATAGCATTACCGATAATAACGAAGGAAACCCATATCCATTTTACCGTTATGTATTTTCAACTGGTAACTATATAGATTCACTAACTGTAAAAGGCAATATTGTTGATGCTCTAAAAAAACAACCAGAAACCTTTGTTAATGTTGTCCTTTATGAGGTAGACTCAACCTTTACAGATTCTATTATTTATAAAGAAACCCCTAAATATGTTACCAATACTTTAGATAGTTTAACTACTTTTTCTATTGAAAATATTAAAGCTGGGAAATACATGTTGATTGCATTAAAAGATAAAAATAGCGATAACAAATTTCAACAAAAAACAGACCAAATAGGATTTTATAAAAGTTTTATAGAAGTTCCAAATGATTCAGTATATACACTCAGATTATTCTCAGAAGAGATTGATTTTAGTGCCAGTAGACCTAAATTGCTTTCTGGCGAAAAAATTGCCTTTGGTTATGAAGGAGACTATAAGAATATGGATATAAGAATCCTTTCGGAAACTCCCGAAGATTTTGAATATCGTATTACAAAAGATGAGAAAGCTGATACTCTTTATTATTGGTTTAAACCAAGAATGAAAGTTGATTCTCTTGTTTTTAAAGTATCTAATTTAAATTTTGATAAAGAATTTACAGTAAAAATTAGTGAACAAAAAAGAGACTCTTTAACTATTAGTAGAACACCATCAGGAACCATTAATTTAGATGAAGATTTTAAAATTATAGGCAATACACCATTTACTAATTTTGATGCTTCAAAAATTATTTTAATTGATAAAGATTCCATAAATATTGATTTTACTTCTGAGTTTGATACTATCACTAATACATTCGCTTTAAGATTTAATAAAACTGAAAATAATGGGTATAAAATGCAAATCCTACCAGAAGCATTTATTGATTTTTTTGATTATAAGAACGATTCTTTAAACTTTACTGTAAGCACAAAAAAGAGTTCAGATTTTGGATATGCTAGATTCACTTTAGTAAATGCTAAATACCCTCTTATTATTCAATTAACTGATAGTGAAGGAAAAGTGAAAATGGAACAGGCAGTTACAAACTCAGATCCTGTTGATTTTTTAAACTTATTACCTGGAAAATATTTTATTAGAGTTATTCATGACACTAATGGGAATGGGAAATTTGATACAGGTAATTATTTGAAAAAAATACAACCAGAGCGTGTTAGTCATTTTCAAGAAATTGAAGTTAGAGCAGATTGGGGATATCAAGAAACACTTCAATTTAAATAATAGTAAAGTTGTCCCTGTCGTCTAAAAACTTAAGTTTATTTCTATACACATCAACATGGCGTTTTTCTAGAGTAACTATTTCAATTTGTTCCTTATTTGGTTTTATAGAAGTTATTTCATTACCTAAAACATCAATCGCTGCAGAGTTACCAGAATACTCGTAATTAACACCATCCTTTCCTACCCTGTTTACACCAATACAATAACACATGTTTTCAATAGCGCGGGCTTTTAATAAAGTATCCCAAGCAGAAATCCTAGTTTTTGGCCAGTTAGCAACATATAATAAAACATCATAATCAGCTACATTTCTGGCCCAAACAGGAAAACGTAAATCGTAACAAATAAGTGGACATATTTTCCAACCTTTATAGTTTATAATCACTTTTTCAGTACCAGCTTTATAAATTTTATCTTCTCCTGCTAATGTAAAAGTATGTCGTTTATCGTAATTTGAAATATATCCTGACGCTTCGACAAATAATAGCCTGTTAAAATAATGTTCGCCCTCTCTTATAACCAAACTTCCAACAATAGCTGAATTCGTTTTTTTAGCAATTGCTTTCATCCAATTTACAGAATCGCCATATAGAGTCTCAGCTACCACAGATGCATTCATTGTAAAACCCGATGTAAACATTTCTGGCAGTACAATAACATCAACTTTATTTGAAATACTTTCTATTTTTTTAGTAAAATTCTGTATGTTTTGTTCGGGATTTTCCCAAACTAAATCAGATTGAATTAGCGCTATTTTTAATTCGTCTTGCATGTCTTAAAATTACACATTTTAAATAAGATTTAAAATTAATTGAGTAATTTGAACCGTTAAAAATATCATAAACTTAATATGCAAAAAAACAAATTCCTTTTACTTATAATAACTGTTTTACTCTATGTCAATTTAATAGAAGCTCAGATAAAATATTTCCCAGACCGAAATGCAAATTGGGAAGTCAAATCTGCATCAAGTTTTAGTATTACAGAAAACACCTTAAAAGAGGCTATTGATTTTGCAATTATTAATGAGTATTCAGGTTCGAGAGATTTACGTATTGCTATTTTAGAAGGTTTTGCAAGAGAACCTTTTCATCAAATCCTGGGTCCTACAAAAAAACGAGGAGGCCCGTCAGGACTTATTATAAAAGAAGGATACATAGTTGCCCAATGGGGTGATACAAAACGTGTCGACATGACCTTTAGTGTTACTAAAAGCTTCTTATCTACCATGGCTGGCTTAGCTGTAGATAAAGGATTGATTAAAAATGAAACAGATAAAGCCAAAGATTATATTTGGGATGGTACTTTTGATGGTTCTCATAATTCTAAAATTACATTTCAACATTTACTGCAACAAAATTCCGATTGGTCTGGTGAAATTTGGGGAGGAAAAGATTGGGCAGATCGCCCACCAAGTGAAGGCAATTTAGATATTTGGAAATACAGAGAACTTAAAGAGCCAGGTACTTTTATGGAATATAATGATGTTCGTGTAAATGTACTTGCATATTCATTACTTCAAATATGGAGAAAACCGCTACCGCAAGTTCTTAAAGATGAAGTTATGGATAAAATAGGAGCCTCAACAACTTGGAGATGGTTTGGTTACGAAAACGCATGGACAACCATAGATGGTATACAAATGAAATCTGTAACTGGAGGAGGGCATTCTGGTGGTGGTCTATTTATTTCAACTGAAGATATGGCTCGTTTTGGCTTGTTATTTTTGAATGATGGCAAATGGAAAAATGAACAAATTATAAGTGAAAATTGGATTAATCATGCAACAAACCCATCAATCCCTAATGTAAATTATGGCTATATGTGGTGGTTAAACAAAAAAGGACCACGCCATTGGGAAAACGTATCTGAAGATATTTATTATGCTGCAGGATTTGGAGGTAACTTTATTTTAATTGATAAAAAACATCATATTGTAGCTGTAATAAGATGGTTAGAACCCTCTAAAATAGGCGAATTTATGCAAAAACTTACAAAAGCTTTAGACTAAATTTTATTTAAAATATCAGCAGCTTTTTTTAAAGTGTTATCTGTTTTTGCGAAACAAAAACGCAATACTTTGTTATCAAGATTATTTGTGTTAAAAACAGATAAAGGTATTGAGGCTATACCAAACTCTATTGTTAATCGTTTTGCGAAATCTACATCATATTCTTCTGTGATATCTGAATAATCTAACACTTGAAAATAAGTGCCTTTTGAAGGAGTGAATTTAAATCTAGAATCCTTAATTAAATTTAAAAATAAGTCTCTTTTTCTTTGAAAGAAATCTGGTAAATCCAGATAATGTTTTGGCTCTTGCATATAATCTGCGATACCTTTTTGAGTTGGATGATGGATGCAAAACACATTAAACTGGTGTATTTTCATAAACTCTTCCATTAATTCTTTTGGCGCACAACAATATCCAACACGCCAGCCAGTATTATGAAACGTTTTACCAAAAGAACCCGTTATAAAACTTCTAGATTTTAAATCTGAGAACATACACGCACTTTGATGTTTTTCACCATCAAAAATCATGTGCTCATAAACCTCATCACTCAAAACAATAATGTTAGTGTCTTTTGTTATTTCTTGCAACTTCAACATGTCTTCTTTTAAAAAAATAGTTCCCGATGGATTGTGAGGTGTATTAATGATAATCATCTTGGTTCGATTATTTATACATTCCCTCACAGTATTCCAATCTACCGAAAAAATAGGTGCTTTTAATTGTATTGGAATTACAGTACCTCCGTTTAAAATAATTGAAGGTTCATAGCTATCATATGCAGGTTTAAAAATAATGATCTCATCATTGGGTTTAATAAATGCATTGATGATTGTAAAAATAGCTTGCGTAGCACCCGCAGTTACTGTAATTTCATTTTCGGGATGATAACTTGAGTTATAAAGCAGGTGAATTTTTTTTGCAATGGCTACTCTCAATTCTAAATTCCCTGCCATGGGCGCATATTGATTATAGCCCGAATTCATAGCTTTTGAAACTAAATCTACTAGCTTTTGATTGCTTTCAAAATCTGGAAATCCTTGAGACAAATTAATAGCATCGTGTTTTTTAGCCAACCCACTCATAATAGAAAAAATAGTGGTTTCTACATTTGGGAGTTTAGAAATATACTGCATATAATGAGGTTAAACTATTTGTAACTGTTTTAATAATTCCTGTTTATAAAATCGTCCAATAGGGATTTTATAATCTCTTATATAAATGATATTTCCAGAAATCTTTTCTACAAATTTACTATTAATTATGAAGGATTTATGGACTTGGATAAATTCATTTTGGGGTAGTTTTACAGTCCAGTTTTTCAACGAATCAATATAAGAAAACTTTTGTGTTTTTGTAACTACGGTGATGTAATTTCTATCCGATTCAATAAATAAAATAGTATTTAAAATTATTTTATGAAGCGTTTTATCTACGTTTAAAAAAATAGTTTTTCCGTTTTCTTCTATGTGTTTTTTTTGCAATTCTAATCGATCTTTAGCTTTATTTATCGCTTTTAAAAATCTATCAAACGAGAAAGGTTTTACTAAAAAATCAACAATAGTGTCCAGCTCAAAACAATTTACAGCGTATTGAGGGTAAGCTGTTGTCATAATAATTGCTGGTGGGTTATTAATGGTTTTTATAAAATCTAACCCAGACATATCAGGCAAATTTATATCTAAAAAAATAACATCAACTTTTCTGGTAATTAAAAATGAATTAGCCTCAATAGCAGATTTAAAAGTACCCAGTAATTTCAAATTCGGTAGTTTCTCAATAAAATTCTTTAAAATTTTTTGAGCTGGAATTTCATCTTCTACAATAACACAATTCATCTCAAATCTAATTTTAATGTCACTTTAAATCTTGCATCTTTTTCAATAGAAAAAGTGTAGGTATCTTTATAAATAAGTTTCAATCTTTTTTCTAAGTTTTGAAGCCCAATTTTAAAATCATTGGAACTTACTTTTTCTAAGCTAAAATCATTTTGGCAATTGAAATTTAAATTCCCTTCTTCAACTAAAATATCTATAATGATGTTACTATTTAAAGCACTATGCTTAAAAGCATTTTCAATAATTGTAATTAGAAGCAATGGTGCTATTTGATACTGAAATGAATCAATAGATTTTGTATACTGAATTTGTTTTACGCCTTCTGTTCTAATTTTTTGAAATTTGATATAATTATCTATAAACTGAATTTCTTTTTCTAAAGAAATTGTTTCGTCATTACTTTCGTATAAGACGTGTTTCAAATTATCTGAAAGCATCAAAATGAGTTCAGGTGTTTCTTTAGGTTTTTCTAATGAATACGAATAAATAGTATTCAAATTATTAAATAGAACATGGGGGTTTATTTGAGATTTTAAAAATTTAAGCTCCATTTCGGCATGTTCCTTTTTAACTTTCACTACCTCTTCCTGTTCATCTATAAATCGATACAAAATCCATATAAATGAAAAGAAAATAAGCGGCACCAACGTTTGCCATAAATAATCACTTAAACATTTAGGTAAACTACAGCCGCATTGAGCAAAAGCATAACAATAAAGCTGTGTTGCAAAAAATGAAATGGCTGCAAAAACAAATACATAAAGTGCATACAACTTCTTTCTAACAAAAAAGGGTAACAAAAAAAAGTTGTTGATGTAAACAATGACTACTAAAAGCGAAACATATTGTAAAAACGGATTTTCTCTCCAATAATAATCTGAAAATAAAAACAGTGATACAAATACGAACAACATCCAAAAAAGGATATGAACTAATATTTGTGATATATGTTTATTAATTAATGTCATGTTTTAAATGTAGTTAGAAAAGCTAAAATCATCAAACAATATGTATAAAAGTAGGTTTTGTATTTTCAAACAACCAAAAAAAAGACGTTTGTAAACTTAAGTATGTTGTTTGTAAACTTAATTGGTTAAACTTATAAAACAGTAATAAGTTTGGTTTCATGAACAATCAAAAAAATGAAACGAACAGTAACAATCGTAATTTTATTTCTTAGCATACAATTTTCATTGGCACAAACTTTAAATCATCTTAAAAAAGATGAAAAAGGCAACGAAATATTACTTGGAGAAATAAACAAAAACGGCTTAACCAATAACTCATTTAACGAATGGTTTTCTGAAAATTATAACGAATATTCAATTAATAAAAGTATCGTTAAACAATTAAAAGATTCCTTAAACACATATGATATTAACGTGTTTTTAGGAACTTGGTGTGGAGATAGCAAACGTGAAATCCCAGTATTTTATAAAATTTTAGAAGCTGCAAAATTTCCAGAAAACAAACTACAAGTTATAGCTGTTGATAAAACCGAAGAAGCTTACAAACAAAGTCCTAATCACGAAGAAAAGGGTCTAAATATTCATCGAGTACCTACTTTTATTTTTTATAAAAACGGTTTGGAGGTTAACAGAATTGTAGAATCTCCGCAAGAAACTTTGGAGCGCGACATATTAAAAATTGTTACTAATAATAAGTATACTTCAAAATACATGGCAGCCAATTACATGCACTATTTATTAAACACTAAATATATTGACAGCCTAAAATTAGATGAGTCGATTTTAGTTTCAAGACTTGCTGAATTTGTACAAGGAAGCAGAGAATTAAATACGTTTGGATATTCACTTTTACGTTCTAATCAAATTGAAAAAGCGCTTTACATTTTTGACTTGAATACTAAAATATTCCCATACAAATACAATGTATATGATAGTTTGGGTGAAGCCTATTTTGTTGCTAAAAATTTTAAAGATGCTTTAAAAAACTACTTCAAAGTTTTGAGTTTAAATCCTGATGATAAAAATGCCATTGAAATGATTGAGAAAATAAAAACAGTTATGTAATAACTAAACAATATTCATTTTTTTCAATAAAAATGACGCATTCATGTTTTTACAAATACCTTGTTTTAAAGTATAATCAAAATGAAGCTCATCGTTTAATATTTCTGCATCAAAATAATAATTTTTAACATCACTTAATTCATTTTCAATCTCACATAAACTCAAATCGTGTGTAGCTATAATACCAGTAGCATTTGAGGCTACTAATTTTTCAACAAATTTTCTAGAACCAATAGCTTTATCAGTGCTATTGGTTCCTTTTAAAATTTCATCTAGAATAATAAAATAAGGCTCTTTTTTAATCGCATCAACAATGTATTTTAATCGCGTTAATTCAGAAAAGAAATACGAACTATCATCTGTTAAAGAATCAGAAGTTCGCATACTTGTAATCAACTTTACTGGTGCATATTTACTGGATTTAGCACAAACTGGCAACCCAGTATTTGCCATCACAATATGAAGTGAAACCGTGCGTAAAAAAGTACTTTTTCCCGCCATATTTGCACCTGTAACAATAAAAAATTGTTCTTTTTGAATGACTAAATCACTAGTAACTCGTTTTTCTTTTTTTAATAAAGGATGCCCTAATTCTTCGGCTTTTATAACTAATCCTTTTAAATCAATTTCAGGAAACACAAAATCTGGATGATTATAAGCGTAATTACCAAGTGAATTATAGGCATCAAAAAAAGAAACCACTTCAAACCAATCGGCAACTTTATTAGCATGCAGTTGTATCCATTGTTCAATTTCAAAACTGTTTTTGATGTCTGATAAAAAATAGCCATTGCCAAAAATAGCACCAATCAAATTATTACGATTATCTAAAGCGTCTAATGATTTTGAAAACGCT
Source organism: Flaviramulus sp. (assembly GCA_030731745.1). Taxonomy (GTDB): domain Bacteria; phylum Bacteroidota; class Bacteroidia; order Flavobacteriales; family Flavobacteriaceae; genus JANQTJ01. The sequence continues at coordinate 64,618 of JANQTJ010000020.1, forward strand.
TTAAAAATTGCCGAAGCTTTTTTGTCAATAGATTGAATTTGCAACTGCTTTTCTTTTAATAATTCTGAAGAAAATGATTCTTTTTCAATCAAATTCAAGAGCAAAGCATATTGTCTAAACGTGCCTCTAACTTTATCAGTATTCGATGCTAGGATGTTTATTTTTTTCAGATAACTTCCTGTAATTATTAAACCAATTAGCAACCAGTATCCAATAATTCCGGGATTTGTGATAAATTTTAAAACAATCAGCATAAGAAGAATGATGGAAATTATAGTAAAAACTAAAGGCAACAAACGCATGTATTTTGGCAAAAATGTTTTGTGGTTTTTTAACCAACTTATAATTTTTGGGGCAGGCGTTTCAACTTCAACTAAACTAGCAGTTGCAGAAAATTGCTGACGCCAATTTATTTTATCACTTAGCTCTTTTATAGCTTCTTGTCTTGAAACAATATCATTAATATTATTAGCTTTTAAAACCCTTGCTAACTCTTGAGCTCCTTCTTTTATTGAAGTCCTGTTTATAAATTGAAAGAATGAGCCTCTTCCAAACAAATCGATATCTAAACTATAAAAGTGATTTCCATCCTGAAATTGAAGTCCCTCATTTCTGTTATAAAAATGACCTGAAGCTATTTCGATTTCATCTTCATTAATTTGAACAAGTGCTTTGTTTAAGGCTTTTTGAGTTTTTAAATCGGTGTATTTTGAAAGTAAAAAACCAAAAACCACCATCCCTGTTAAAACTATAATAACCGCAAATTGCCACTTATAAAAAGTAATATAAACACCGAAAAATGTTAGTGTAAAAACCGCTAATCGATAGATGCTAAAAAGTGTTATCTTATTGGTCAGTTTTTTTACTGATTCTGTATAAATTTCTAAGTATTTTTTATAGTATGTTGAAGGACTATTCATTTGTTTTAATTCTGATATAAAGAAACAAAAAAGCCCTGAAAAATTCAGAGCTTTTTATAATATTTAAATTTGTTTTAATCTCTACCTCCAAATACTTGTAGTGCCCAATATAACAAAGATGCTAATGCACCAATAGCTGCAACTACATAAGTTCTTGCTGCCCATTTTAAGGCATCCTCAGACCCTAGATATTCATCTGGAGATACGATATTTTTATTTTTTAACCAAGCCAAAGCTCTGTTACTTGCGTCGTATTCTACAGGTAAAGTGATAAAACTAAACAAGGTTGCAAACCCCATAAAAGCAACACCAGCTGCAGCAACCCACCAACCTAAACCAAGGCCTGCGGCACCACCAAGCACCAAACCACCAATAATTAACCACTGAGACATTCCTGAAGTTACACTTACAACAGGCACCAAACTAGAACGCATTTGTAACCAACTGTAAGCTTTTGCGTGTTGCACGGCATGTCCGCACTCATGCGCTGCAACTGCTGCAGCAGCTGCATTACGTTGATTATAAACAGCTTCACTTAAGTTAACCGTTTTATTTTTTGGATTGTAATGGTCTGTTAATTGACCAGGTGTTGAGATAACCTCAACATCCCTAATACCATGATCTGCCAACATTTTCTCAGCAATTTCAGCACCACTCATGCCATTTCTTAATTGTACTTTGGAGTACTTTTCAAACTTCCTTTTTAACGTATTACTTACTAACCAACTTAATAAAGTAATTGCACCAATTAATATATAATATCCTAACATTTTTTTTATTTATGATTATTTAAATTAAAGATAACAAAAATAACGCCAATTTTATAATATGAAAGTTTGTCAGTGTTAATTATTTCTTATCATGTTTTATTTAAAAAATAATAAGATAAAAGAAGATATGAGTGTTACAGCATTTGCAAAAATCATTGATGGACTCTCTTTAAGAAATCCATAAACTAACCACATAAAAATACCTAAAAAAAACATGAGCAACATGGGGAATGACAAAATTGAAACGTCCTTAGTTTTCCATGTTTTATAAACTTGTGGCAGAAATGCAGTTGTGGTTAAAATAGCTGAAATAAAGCCTATTATTTCCATGCTTTAATCCAATAAATTTATTGAACTCACCTTAAAACGACCTTTAACAATTTCGCCTTCTACTTCAGCTTTTCTAATAACTTCGCAAAAACCAGTAAGTTCATCGTGTGCATCTCCAAAATCGTCAATATTTGCACCGTTTACAAAATAAGCTTTATCATTAATTCGAACTGCTAAATCGCAACCTTTTTGAGATGTTAATTCAAACTGACACTGGCCACAAGACAGCTCAACAATTTCTTTTTTAGAAGTTTGATTCTTGCACGAGAAACTCAACAACAAAATACCTAATAAGATTATTTTTTTCATAACGTTTTAATTAATTGCATGTCTGATTAGGTAGGGAATTACAAAATGGTTAACCTAATATTGGTTATCCAACAATATTTACAATTTTACCCGGAACTACAATCACTTTTTTAGGCGTACGCCCTTGTAATTGTTCTTGTGTTTTTTCATTTGCCATTACTGCAGCTTCTATAGCTTCTTTACTCATATCCATTGGTAATTCTAACGTGAAACGCATTTTACCGTTAAATGAAATGGGATAATTTTTACTGCTTTCAACTAAATAACTAGCATTAAATTTTGGAAATGGTGCTGTTGAAATAGATTTGTTATTCCCAAGCTGATTCCATAATTCTTCAGCTATATGTGGTGCATACGGTGAAATCAAAATCAATAAAGGTTCTAAGATTTCTTTTGATGTACATTTTTGAGCCGTTAACTCATTTGCTGCAATCATGAAGGTTGAAACCGACGTGTTGAATGAGAAATTCTCGATATCTTCCTCTACTTTTTTTATGGTTTTATGAAGCGTTTTTAAATTATCTTTTGATGGTTCTGCATCATTTACAAGCAATCCATTTTCGCCAACATATAATTTCCATAGTTTTTTAAGGAAACCATGAACGCCTGTAATACCAGCCGTATTCCAAGGTTTGTATTGCTCTAATGGGCCTAAAAACATTTCGTATAAACGTAAACTATCCGCTCCATAATCGATACAAATCTGGTCTGGATTCACGACGTTGTATTTTGATTTGGACATTTTTTCTACCTCTCGCTTTACTTTGAAAGTTCCATCTTCTTCACAAATAAACTCCGCTTTTTTATATTCTTCTCGCCAGTTTTTAAAAGCTTCAATATCTAATTCATCTGATGCATTTACAAAAGAAACATCTGCATGAAGTTGATATTCGCCAAAACTTAATTGTTCTATTTTTACTTTAACAGGATCCAAAGTTCCAATAAATGAACTTAAACTTGGCAATTTAAAATCTTTTGCAATATCTCTCAAGCTTATATCCTCATGTAAAGATTTTTCATAATAATTTTTAGAACAAAAGATACTTGGAAACTTAGAAGATATTTGATTTAAATAATCCAAATTATCATTATGACGTGAGGTTTTTGGCCAAATTAAAGATATTTTATAAACAAATGCACTAGTCCCCAAAATCATTCCTTGATTAATCAGTTTTTTAGCAAACTCATCCACAGGCACTTCACCTTTATCAAACAAGAATTTTTGCCAAAAACGCGAGTACAACAAATGCCCTGTAGCATGTTCACTTCCGCCTATGTATAAATCGACATCTTTCCAATAGTTAAGCGCTTCTTTACTGGCAAACTCCTCATTGTTTTGAGAATCCATATAGCGGTTAAAATACCAAGAACTTCCTGCCCAACCTGGCATGGTGTTAAGTTCTAAAGGATGAATGGTTTTATTATCAATTAAGTCGTTAGAAACAACTTCATTTTTATTGGTGTCCCAAGCCCAAACGGTAGCGTTTCCTATAGGTGGCTCGCCGGTTTCGGTTGGTAAATATTTTTCAACTTCTGGTAAACGTATTGGCAAATGTTTAGCATCAATCATTTGCGGCATCCCATTTATATAATACACAGGAAATGGTTCGCCCCAATAACGCTGACGCGAAAACACAGCATCACGCAAACGATAATTGGTTTTTCCTTGACCTTGACCTAGTTTTTCTAGTTCTTGAATGGCTTTTTTGGTAGCTTCTTTATAGTTTAATCCGTTAAGGAAATCGCTGTTTGCAATAACAACATTATCTTTTGAAGCATAAGCTTCTTGAGAAATATCGGCATTCTCAAAAATATTAGGAATAGGAATATTAAAATGTTTTGCAAAATCGTAATCACGCTGGTCACCACAAGGCACAGACATAACTGCTCCTGTTCCGTAGCCTGCTAATACGTAATCGCCAATCCAAACCGGAATGGGTTGTTTTGTAAACGGATGTTCTGCATATGCACCAGTAAACGCACCCGAAATGGTTTTTACATCTGCTATTCTATCGCGCTCACTACGTTTTGCGGTAGCTTCAATATAAGCCTCAACCTCAGCTTTTTGTTCTTGGGTTGTTATTTTTGATACTAATTCGTGTTCTGGAGCAAGTGTCATGAAAGAAACCCCAAAAATGGTATCTGGTCTGGTTGTGAAGACTTCAATAACCTCACTATGATTTTTTAAATTAAAAGTTACCGCAGCACCAACCGATTTTCCTATCCAGTTACGTTGCGATTCTTTTAAAGAATCTGTCCAATCTATAGTTTCTAAACCTTGCAGTAAACGTTCTGCATACGCAGAAATTCGCATACTCCATTGGGTCATTTTTTTACGTATTACTGGATGCCCACCACGTTCTGAAACGCCATTTACAATTTCATCATTTGCTAAAACGGTTCCTAAAGCTGGACACCAGTTAACTTCGGTTTCAGCTAAATAAGTTAGTCTGTATTGTAATAATATTTGTTGTTGTTTGACAGCATCAAAAGCTTTCCAATCTTCAGCAGAAAAAGTTGCAATAGCGTCATCGCAAACCGCATTTACTTTTGAATTTCCTTCCGAAGAAAAAATGTTTGTTAATGTTGAAATGTCTTCAGCTTTATTCGAATCGTTATTATACCAAGAATTGAACAGTTGAATGAAAATCCATTGTGTCCATTTGTAATAACTCGGGTCTGATGTTCTAACTTCTCTGCTCCAATCGAATGAAAAACCAATTTGGTCTAACTGGCGACGATACGTTGCAATATTAGTTTCTGTAGTAATTGCTGGATGTTGCCCTGTTTGAATGGCATACTGTTCCGCAGGCAAACCAAAACTATCGTACCCTTGCGGATGCAACACATTAAACCCTTGATGACGTTTGTAACGCGCATAAATATCGGAAGCAATGTACCCTAACGGATGCCCAACATGTAAGCCAGCACCACTTGGATACGGAAACATATCTAACACGTAAAATTTAGGTTTTTCGCTTTGGTTTTCGGCTTTAAAGGTTTGGTTTTCTGCCCAATATTTTTGCCATTTGGCCTCTATCTCGTTAAAATTGTATCTCATTATAGTCTTTTTCTCCTTACAATGACGCAAAGTTACTCTTTAAATAGAAAAAACTAAAAGCAATTTGAATTACTTGCAAGTATTTTTATAATTGTATATTTATGGTAGACTATTGTTAGGGTTTTATGGATGAAAAAATTGGCTTAGTTTTATCTGGAGGTGGTGTTAGAGCCATTGCCCATATTGGGTTAATTAAAGTATTGCTTGAGCACGGAATTATTCCAAACGATATATCAGGCACTAGCGGAGGCGCTTTAGTTGGCGCACTTTATGCTAATGGTTATGATGCCAACGAAATGATTCGTTTTTTTAAGGAAACGCCTATTTTGGATTTTTCATTATACGCTATTAAGAAACCGGGTATTTTGGATAGCGAGAAATACGAAAAGTTTTTTAAAAAGTATTTTGATGAAAATGATTTTAAAGCTTTAAAATATCCTATGACTACCACTGCTACAAACCTATTAACAGGAAAACTAGAATATTTTAGTCAAGGCGAATTAATTAAACCACTCATTGCATCGTGTGCCATACCGCCTTTGTTTTCACCATTAAAAATCAATGACAACTTTTATTCTGATGGTGGCATTTTAAATAATTTTCCTGTTGAACCTCTCAAAAAGAAAAAAATAACAAAAATTATTGGAAGTTTTGTAAATCCTATAACGTCCATAAAAGAGTCTGACATCAATACCTCTTTAAAATTAATCTATCGCGTATATCACCTAGGTTTAGAAGCTAATAACCTTAAAAAATTTAAATTGTGCAATTATGTTTTTGAACCAAAACCTATTGATAAAATTGGAACCTTAGAAACAAAAAGTATTGATACTGCTTTTGAAATTGGTTACAATCATGCAAAAAAAGAAATTGATCAAATCCTTTCCTCACTCAAATTATAAAAAAATAGATTTCAAATTTTTACCTTCGTAACGACTTTAAAAATATTAAAACATTTTTTTGACAAAAAACACTACTAAAGCGCATTTAGCTCTGCTAGGTGCTAATATTATTTACGGTGCTAATTATATAATTGCCAAAGGTATTATGCCAAATAAAATTGGTCCTTCAGCATTTGTTTTTATTAGACTCTCTTGTTGTGCCCTATTATTTTGGGTTATTAAGTTTCTGTTTATTAAGGAAAAAGTTGAAAAAAAAGACTTGTTTAGGCTCGCGCTTTGCGGTTTGTTTGGTGGTGCTTTAAACCAAATGTTGTTTTTTCATGGCATAAACTTAACCTCACCTATTGATGCCTCCATAATTCAAACATCAAACCCCATTTTGGTTTTAATATTTAGCCTCATTATTTTAAAAGAACAGCTTACTAGAAATAAAATAACTGGAATTACTATTGCTGCTGTTGGTGCTATTTTTTTAATTTTGTATGGTAATAAAGCACAAGGTTCTAGTTCGTTTTTAGGCAATCTATTTGTTTTTCTAAATGCTTGCAGTTATGGCTTATATTTGGTTATTGCTAAAACACTTATGCAAAAATATCATGCAATAACGGTAGTAAGTTGGGTGTTTTTATTCGGTTTTATATATGCTTTCCCTATTGGGATAAACGATTTTTTAAATACTGATTTTAAAAGTTTCACAACAAACACCTATTTAACTGTTGGCTATGTGGTTTTATTTACTACTTTTTTCGCATACCTTTTTAATATTTACGCACTAAAATATCTATCACCAGCTGTAACTAGTAGCTACGTATATTTACAGCCTGTAGTTAGCTTTTTTATGGTTAGTACACTTGCTTATGTTTTTATGCAAAGTGATTATGCCCAAGATATAAGTTTAATTAAAATACTAAGTTGTATCCTTGTTGCCGCAGGTGTTTATATTGTTAGTAAACCCAAAAAAAATAAATCTACTTAAAAGAATATTAAAAGTTTAAACGTTGTAAACAGTATTGAATTATTTTTCTTTGTTATTTTTACATCGTTAATTCAATATTTATGAGCTCATCTTTCGAAAAACACCAAAAACGTAGATTAATATCTTCTTACTTTTCTGTGGTATTGAGCATTGCTTTGGTATTGTTTTTATTGGGTTTATTAGGCATGTTAGTTTTAAATGCAAAAAAAGTATCCGACCATTTTAAAGAACAAGTAGTTGTTACCATCTATTTAAAAGATACCGCTAAAGAAGTTGAAACCAAACAACTCGAAAAAAGTTTAGCTATGGCAGACTATGTAAAATCTACCGAATATGTTTCAAAAGAACAGGCCGCTGAATTTATGAAAGCTGATAACGGTGAAGATTTTATGGATTTTGTAGGTTATAATCCACTACAAAACTCTATTGATATACATTTGAAAGCAGATTTTGTAACCTCTGAGCATCTTGAAAAAATTTCAGCAGAAGCGTTAAATAAAAATTTTGTTGACGAAGTAACTTATGATAACGATTTGGTAAACTTAATGAACGAAAACGTTAAAAAAATAAGTTTTTGGGTGTTGGTTATTAGCTCTATTTTTACTTTAATTGCAGTTTTATTAATAAATAGCTCTATAAGATTAGCAGTTTATTCCAAACGTTTTACTATTAAAACCATGCAAATGGTTGGAGCAACAAAACAGTTTATTCGGCGTCCGTTTGTATGGAAAAGTGTACGTTTGGGTATGATTGGAGCCTTTTTAGCACTAACAGGAATGGCTGTTGTGCTATACTATTTAAATAAGACATTCACAGATTTACAGTTGTTAAGTAATCCTATTTTAGTAAGCTTATTATTTGTTTTAATTTTTACTTTAGGTATTGTTATCACTTGGATTAGTACCCATTTTGCTACCCAACGTTTTTTGAATTTGAAAACTGACGAACTTTATTATTAGTTGATTTGAAAACAATTTATTAAATTCTTAACAATAGTATTTTAAATAAATGTATTAATTTGTAATACAAAAAATTAATTATGGGAGAGAAAAAACGAAAAGAAGACCTTAAACCAATTTTTGTGTTTGGAAAGAAAAACTATAAATTCATGTTTATTGGTTTAGCAATTATTGCTCTAGGTTTTATTTTAATGTCTGGCGGCGGTAGTGAGGATCCCAACGTTTTTAATCCTGAAATTTTTAATTTTAGACGTATACGTTTGGCTCCTATGTTAGTTCTTATTGGATTTGGTTTTGAGATTTATGCTATTTTATTAAATCCTGGTAAAGAATAATTATTTAATTAATGATTTAGCAAAGTTTATTGCGATCTCTTTAACATACTTCTCACTATTTTTTATAGCATCATCTAAATTTTTGGAATAATTAATTACAGCATCGGTATAATGGATTCCAAAATTTTCACTACTATTTTCATCTAAGTCTAGAGCGCCACAAAAGGTTGCAACTTTTATGTTTTTTGCTTTAGCTGAAGCTAAAACACCTTTAATTGTTTTACCCGATAGTGTTTGAGAATCTAACTTACCCTCTCCAGTAATAATCCAATCAGAATCATAAATCTTTTTATCAAATTCAATTAATTGTTTTACCAAATCAATCCCTGATTGTAATTCGGCATTTAAAAAAACTATCGAACCTGCTCCCATTCCTCCAGCCGCTCCACTTCCCTTTATTATTTGAACATCTTTATTAAACTGTTCTGAAAATAATTTAGAGATATGCTTTAAACCATTATCTAAAAGCGCTATCTCTTCTTTAGAAGCTCCTTTTTGCGGACCATAAATATATGCAGCACCTTGTAAACCGTGTAAAGGATTTTTAACATCGCATGCAACCTTAAATTCAATATCATTCAGATTTCCAATGACATTATCCGTTTTTATATGATGAATTTTAGATAGATTTTTACCAATTGGGCTTAACTCAAACCCATTTTTATCTATAAACTTGTAACCTAAAGCAGCAGCCATTCCCACACCACAATCATTAGTAGCACTACCTCCAATACCAAGAATAATTGTTTTAACACCCCTTTTAATAGCATCTAAAATAACTTCCCCTGTGCCAATAGTAGTTGTGTAATAACAATTTTGCTCTTCCGCCTTTAAAAGAGCCAAGCCTGAAGCTGCTGCCATTTCAATAAAAGCAGTTTTAATGTTATCTATATATAAATATGAAGCTTTTGTAGTTCTAAAAAGCGGGTCGTTAACTTCTAAATTTATAAGTTCACCTTTTAAATGATATTCTAAAATTTCTATAGTACCATCACCACCATCAGATAGTGGTAAGTTTAAAATTTCAGAATCAGGCAGTATCATTTTTATAGTTTGCTCAACAATTTTGCAAAATTGCAAACCTGTTAAAGAGCCTTTAAATTTATCTGGTGCCAGTATAAATTTCATCTGTTTAAATTTATTAGTACTTTTAGTTCTACCAAATATAAGCATTATGGAAATTTTAATAGCCTTACTAGTAATTGTTTTATTGATGATTATAGCTGCTTCAAAATACAAATTTCATCCTTTTTTATCATTATTGTTAGCAGCTATAGTAATGGGTTTTGTAGGTGGTCTAAATGAAGAAGAAATAATAACAACTCTTACTTCAGGTTTTGGAAAAACATTAGGAAGTATAGGCATTATTATAGCTTTTGGAACCATCATAGGTGCCTATTTAGAAAAAAGTGGCGGCGCAAAAACTATGGCAAATTGGGCTTTAAAAACTATTGGTAAAAACCGATCAATTTTAGCCATGAATATTACCGGGTTTATTGTTTCGATACCTGTTTACTGCGATTCGGGATTCATTATACTTTCATCGTTAAATAAAGCAATAAGTAAACATAATAAAATTCCATTAGCTGTTTTATCTGTTTCATTAGCTGCTGGTTTATATACAGCACATGTTTTTGTACCACCAACACCTGGGCCATTAGCTGCTACTGCTGCTTTAAATGCTGATTTAGGTTTAGTGATACTTTTGGGGCTAGCAGTAGCATTTCCTGTTTCAATGGTTGGCTATTTTTGGGCAAAATATCTTCAAAAAAGATATAAAAACAACCCAATAATTTCAGATATCATAGATAATGATTATGAAATAGATTTAAAATCTAATAAAATTCCTAAAACAACTGAAGCTTTTATGCCTATCATAATTCCAATTATTTTAATAGCATTAAAATCCATTTCAAATTATCCAACGCATCCTCTAGGTGAAGGCATTATCTCTAAAATCGCTAATTTTTTAGGCAACCCTGTAATTGCTCTTTTAATTGGTGTATTTCTTGCATTCAAATTAAAAATAAATATAAAAGATGCTATACATTTTAATTGGGTAACCAGTGGTTTAAAAGAAGCAGGTATAATTATTTTAATTACTGGAGCAGGTGGTGCTTTTGGAGCTATTTTAGAAACTACAGGTGTAGGGGATATTATTGGCAGTCGTTTTTCTAAACTTAATTTAGGTTTATTTATACCATTTATTATTGCAGCTATTTTAAAAACAGCTCAAGGTTCATCTACGGTTTCCATAATTACTACGGCAGCAATTATTGCTCCCGTTTTAGAATCTTTTGGTTTAGATTCATCTTTAGGACGCGCTTTAACAGTACTTGCCATTGGTGCAGGTGCTATGACAGTTTCTCATTTAAACGATAGCTACTTTTGGGTAGTTGCTCAATTTTCAGAAATGGACACTAAAACAGCTATAAAGACACAAACAGTTTCTACATTATTTCAAGGCTTATCTGGAATTGTTATAATCATGATTATCGGATGGATTTTTATTTGAACATTTTACAAAAACACACTATGTTTGTTTTGAGTTAATAGCTATTTTTACCTGATGAATATAATTGACGCCATAATACTTGGAATTATTCAAGGACTTACAGAATTTTTACCTGTCTCATCAAGTGGGCATCTAGAACTCGGAAAAGCTATTTTAGGAGATCATTCTGTGCCAGAAGAAAGCTTACTTTTAACGGTAGTTTTACATTTTGCAACGGCTTTAAGCACCATTGTTGTTTTTAGAAAAGACATTTTAAGTCTTATTAAAGGAGCTTTAGAATTTGAATGGAATGAAGATTTACAATTCATTTTAAAAATTGCTATTTCTATAATTCCAGCTACTGTTATTGGTCTTCTATTCGAAAAAGAATTAGAACAACTTTTTAGCGGAAATATTTTACTGGTAGGTTGTATGCTAATTGTTACTGCTGTTTTATTATTTTTAGCAGACAAAGCTAAAGACACCAATAAAAAAGTATCCTTTAAAAATGCCTTTATAATTGGAGTGTCTCAAGCTATTGCTATGCTACCTGGTATTTCTAGATCTGGGGCAACAATTTCCACCTCGGTTTTATTAGGAAATGATAAAACTAAAGCAGCCCGTTTCTCTTTCTTAATGGTAGTACCTTTAATAATTGGAAAAATTTCTAAAGATATTTTTAGTGGAGATTTAACTTATGAAAGCGGAAACTTTACCACGCTAGCTATAGGTTTTTTTGCAGCATTTATTGCAGGATTATTTGCTTGTACCTGGATGATAAGCTTAGTTAAAAAAAGTAAACTTACTTATTTTGCTATTTATTGTGTAATTGTTGGCATTATAGCTATTACATTTTCATTGTTGAACTAATATGAAAACATCCGAAGATTATCTTTCTGGACAAGTGCTTCTAATAGATAAACCTTTAAACTGGACCTCTTTTCAAGTAGTAAATAAATTGCGTTGGGAAATACGGCAAGCTTTCAAAATAAAAAAAATCAAAGTGGGTCACGCTGGTACTTTAGACCCATTAGCAACAGGCTTATTAGTTATTTGCACAGGAAAAATGACCAAACAGATTGATACGTTTCAAGGACAAATAAAGGAATATACCGGAACCATAACTTTGGGCAGCACGACCCCTTCTTTTGATCTAGAAACAGAAATAAACGAAACCTTTGCAACCAACCATATTACAGAAGCACTAATCCATCAAACTACGAAACAATTTATTGGTGATATTCAACAATTTCCTCCCGTGTTCTCAGCATTAAAAAAAGATGGAAAACGATTGTATGAATTTGCAAGATCTGGTGAAGAAGTAGAAATTAAATCTAGAATGGTTAACATTTCCTTATTCGAAATCACTAAAATTGATAGTATAAATTTAAACTTTAAAGTAGTTTGTAGTAAGGGTACCTATATCCGATCATTAGCTAACGATTTTGGTAAAGCATTACAATCTGGGGCACATTTATCAGCTTTAAGACGCACAAAAATTGGGGATTTTAATGTTAAAAAAGCTACTACAATTGATATATTTATTGATACCCTAAAAGCTTAAAAAAAACCAAATTCCTTTATTTTACGTATATTTCGTAAACCTATTTATTTGACATTAAAGATTTGCACCTAACAAATCAACATAAAGCCCTTTTAATTACTTGCTTCCTATCTGGAAGTGTTGTTTTGTCTGTCTTTAATTTAAGTCTTAAAAAACAGAGTAAATTTATAACTGAAAGCTATTATCAAGTAGAACCAGAAAAAGAACTTACACAAAAAGAAATAAAAATTATTGAAGCTTTAGAAAAACTAAATAATACTAAAGCAGAAACTAATAATGCTTTTAATGAAAGTGAAAAAGCAAATAATCATTTCGCTCAAGCTTATAAAACTATTGCCCCTCCTGAAGATTATGTTCCAAAAACAAATAATCAATCTGATGGCCCAAATAACGCCCAAAGAAGTTATGAGTATGATGGAAATTCTAAATTAAAAGAAGAAGAACTTTCAAAATTTAGTAAATTCAATGAACTTCTAAAAAAACAGAAATCAGATGGTAATAATTCAAAAAGTACTATTAGTTTTTCATTAACAGATAGAAAAAAAGTATACATCCCCATTCCTATTTACCTTTGTGAAGTAGATGGAAAAATTGTTGTTACTATTAAAGTAAACTCTCAAGGCAGTGTTACAGATGCTTATTTGAATACCTCATCAACCTCAAATAATGAATGTTTAATTGAACATGCTGTTGAATATGCTAAACAATCACAATTTAGTACAGATACTTCTAAACAAAACCAAATAGGCACCATAACCTTTTATTTTACAGGTAAACGTTAAGTTTTTGTTATTAACTTTACTAAATAGAAATTTCCCAATTAATTCTTTAATTTTGAATTAAAACTCTCAAAACGATTTGATTATGAATTCTCTTAAAATAAAATTGCTATTTACTTTACTTTTTTTAACTTTAGTTTTAAATGCTCAAATAACCTACGAATCTGCGTTTCCTAATTTAGATTTTCGATTTCCAGTAGAGATACAATCTGCAAAAGATGGAACAGACCGAATGTTTGTTGTAGAACAAGAAGGACGAATAAAGGTTTTTCCAAGAAACCCTAATGTAAATTTAGGTGATTTAACAACATTTTTGGATATTACAGACAGAGTTAGTTTTGCAAACGGGCAAGAAATAGGTCTTTTAGGGCTAGCTTTTCATCCAGATTTTACTAATAATGATTATTTGTATGTATATTACACTACTACTTCTGCCACTGGAGGAAACATCAAAATCGTTTTATCTAGGTTTACCGTTAACAGTTTTAATACAAATCTTGCTGATCCAAATAGCGAACTTATTATTTTCCAATTTGATAAAAATCAAAATAACAGCAATCATAATGGTGGTAAAATAGCTTTTGGTCCTGACAGCTATTTATATTTATCTTTTGGAGATGGCGGTGGTGCTTTTGATCCACAAAATAATGCTCAAAATATTAATAATGTTTTTGGTAGTATTTGTAGAATTGATGTTGATATAGATGGCAGTAACCCCTTAGAATCAAATCCCATTTTACCAAATGGAAACTATGAAATTCCCTTTGACAATCCTTTTGTTGGAATGAGTGGTTTAGACGAAATTTATGCTTATGGCATAAGAAACACCTGGAAATTTTCATTTGATGAATTAAATGGAACTTTATGGGCTGCAGACGTTGGTCAAGACAATTTTGAGGAAATTAATATTATAGAAAAAGGAAAAAACTATGGATGGAAACGATTTGAAGGAAATATTGTTAGAAATAATATAACCATTTCTGGGCCAACAGAGTTGCCTGTTTTTTTCTATGGGAGATCTGCAGGAGATATTTCTATAACAGGAGGCTATGTTTATCGAGGAACAGAAATTACAAGTTTAAGTCCAGATATCAATTCTAAATATATTTTTGGAGATTATGTAAGTGGACGAGTGTGGGCTTTAGATTATAACGCAACCACAGGCAGTGCCAGTAGCACGTTACTTTTTAAAACTAATGGGCAATCTATATCTTCTTTTGGAGTAGATGAAAATGATGAATTATACTTTAGTGATTATGGTATTAACGCTAAAATTTACAAATTAGTTGATGGAACAACTACTACTTCAGGAACAACAGTAAACGGTATTGGAGTATGGAGCCATTTAAATGAAGGCGTTAATGGCACCATTGAAGCTATAGCAACAGCGCCAAACGGAAACGTGTATCATGGAGGTAATTTTAATCAAGTTGGAACAATTTCTGCAAATAATATTGCCGTTTGGAATAAAAATAATGGTTGGCAGTCTTTAGGAGTTGGTTCCAATGGCACTATTAAAGCTTTAAAAGTTTCTAGTAATGGAGATCTTTATGCTGGTGGTTCGTTTTCATCAATTGGAGGTGTCTCCGCAAACAATATAGCTGTTTGGAATGGAAGTACATGGAACCAAGTTGGAACTGGTGTTGATGGTCCTGTAGCTGCTTTAGAAATAGATAGCAATGGAAATATTTATGTTGGCGGTGTTTTTGAAACAGTAAATGGCCTTACTGCAAGAAATATAGCCCTCTGGAACGGGAGTACTTGGTCTGTTTTAACTGATGCATCAAACTCAATTGCTGGAACTAATAACGAAATCAGATCTTTAGCTATAGACAACAATGGCATATTATACGTTGGTGGAAATTTTGATGAAGCCGGAGGAAATACGGCAAACAGAATCGCTACATGGAATGGCTCTAATTGGGGCACTTTGGGTAGTGGTACTAGCGGGTTTGTAGAGGCCATCACTTCAACAAATACGGATGTTTATATTGCTGGAAATTTTGCTATAGCTGGTGGTATAACCGCAAACCGTATTGCTAAATGGAGTAAAACTGGAAATAACTGGTCTACTCTAGGTAATGGACTTAGTAACATCGTAAACAGTTTAATACACGATGGAACCAATTTATATGCTGCAGGAGCTTTTGATAATGCTAATATTGATTTAACTAATAGCATTATAGTTAATAATATAGCCCAATGGAATGACATTAATGGTTGGAGAGCTATAGGTACCAATACCAACGTAGGTGTAGATGTTAAAATTAATACCATGTCTTTTGCTTCTGATAGTGATGGATTTGACAGGATATTTGTTGGCGGTAATTTTAATAATGCCGGTTCAATTTCTGCAAATAATACTGCTCAGTGGTCCTCTCCAAATTTATTAAGTCTCTCTGAAAATACAAAAAATAAAAAGATTTCTATTTATCCAAACCCAACAACAGGCATAGTAAACTTAAGTAAAGAACAGGAGTGGTCGCTTTATAATATTCATGGAAAAATTATTAAAACCGGAAAAAGCAATGTTTTAACAGTTTCATCGTACCCTTCAGGCATTTATTTTTTAAAAATTAAAAATAGTTCAACTCTTAAAATTATTAAAAAATAAAAATGAAAAAAAAATGTGGTTGGTGTGTTGGAGATGATTTATATGAAGCTTACCATGACCAAGAATGGGGTGTTCCTGTTTTTGAAGATGTTACGTTTTTTGAGTTTTTAATTTTAGAAACTTTTCAAGCTGGGTTGAGTTGGATTACTGTTTTACGTAAACGTGAAAATTTTAGAAAATCTTTTGATAATTTTGACTTCAAAAACATAGCTAATTACCCGCAAGATAAGTTAGATACTTTACTTTTAGATACGGGTATTATCAGAAACAAATTAAAAATAAAAGCCACCGTTACAAACGCCCAAGCTTTTATAAAAATACAAGAAGAATTTGGTAGTTTTAGTAACTATATTTGGGGTTTTGTTGATGGGAAACCAATAAAAAATAATCCTGAAAATTACAAAATTGTTCCAGCCAATATCCCTTTAAGCGATCATATTAGTAAGGATTTAAAAAAAAGAGGCTTCAAGTTTGTTGGTAACACAGTGGTTTACGCCTTTATGCAAGCCACAGGCTTAGTCAACGATCATGAAATTAGTTGTTTTAGGAATGAAAAAGTTTAGCTTACTAATACTCTTCTGCTACTCTGCTATTTGCTTCTCTCAAAGTAAAAACGAAAAAGAGGAACGCATCGATTCGAGCGATTTTCCAGAAATAGCAATTAGGTATTTCAGTGATATTTCAAACCAAATAAAAAACTTAAGATTTTTTAGAGAAAGTGACGGACAAAAGAAAAGTTTTGAAGCTAAATTTAAACTAAAGAAGCTTCATTACAGTATTGAATTTGATACGATAGGGAAATTAGAAGATATAGAAATTCTTATAAGAGAGAAAGATATTCCTAAAGATGTATTTAAAAAAATGATGGCATATTATACTTTAAATTTTGATAAAGTACGCCACATTAAAATTCAAAAACAATATATTAACGTTTCACAAATAATCGATCAGGAATTTATTAATAGCGTTATTAAAAATTCTTCTGAGCTACATACCCATTTTGAAATTATTGCTGAAGTAACCCTTAAAAAAGAACGCTTTTTAAAAGAATTCACTTTTAAGAGTACTGGCATATTTGAAAAATCAAGACCCATATCATCTGGATCCTATGAATATGCCTTTTATTAAAAATCTACTTTTTTTAATTTTAATATGCACGTCTTTTGTATTTAAAGCGCAAAACAGTTTTGATATTTTAGGTGAAAGTGCTTTTTCAATACATCATAAAGCATCTAAAAAATATAGTGTTAATTTCGCAACTAGATCTCGGTATTTTTTATATCGAAACCAAACTATCCAATACAAACAACAACAAGTTGATATTTTTCATTTTTCAACTTTTAATTTAAATTTTAATAGCGATTTAAGTTTTGGAATTTATTACAGAAACCGAGATTTATTTGAAACTGGAAGTGACGAACTTCGAATTACTCAGCAATTTAATTATAAAAAGCAGAAACTTGGTTTTAGATACGGACAACGATTTAGAACCGAACAACGTATTTTTAATAATGCAACTATTTTTAGACAACGCTACCGTTTTGCAGTAGATTTTCCATTAAATGGGGAGAAACTTGATATTGGTGAAGCTTATTTTATTGGTTCTTTGGAAAGTTTACTGAGTTTAAACGCGAAGGAATCACCTGAAATTGACCAAAGAACTACTCTCCAAATTGGCTGGCAATTATCTGAAGATTTAAAACTTCAAGTAGGCTTAGAATATCGAATGGAAGCTTTTAACATCAAAGCAAAAAATAATTTGTTTTTAATGACTACAGCGATATTAAAAATATGATTTTTCTATTAGGTGAATGATTTAGTTCACTTTCAAAAATTTCATAAACAACTCCCTTGAAATCTCTTCTGCACCTAAACTGTTTAGATGACTAGTGTAAACTTGACAGTCAATAAGTTTATAATTACTATTTTGAATTAAAGTTATAAACCCCACTTTACTTGCGTTACTCTCTTTTGTAAACATACTTTCGCCACAAAACACACCATTACCTGTATCAACACCATAAAGGCCACCAACTAATCGATTTTCTTTCCAAACTTCAATAGATTTTGCATAACCTAACTCATGAAGTTTAACATAGGCTTCAATCATGTTTTTTGTTATCCAAGTGCCTGCTTGTTCAGCTCTTTCAATTTTGGAACATTCTGTAATAACGCCTTTAAAATCTTTATTAAAAGTAACAACATAATCTTTATTTCTCAGCACTTGCTGCATACTTTTTGAAATCTTCAACTTATCTGGAAACAAGACAAATCGTGGGCTTGGAGACCACCACAGAATCAGTTCTTCCGAATCAAACCATGGAAAAATACCTGTTTGATAAGCTAATAATAAGCGCTCTATAGATAAATCACCTCCATATGCTAACAAGCCTTCATCAGTTGCTTCATTAACATTAGGAAACCATATTTTTTCTGATAGAAATTGCATGAAACTATTTTAATAAAACGAAAAACCCCGACATTAAGCAAACATCGAGGTTTAATTTATTTGGTTTTTACTTAAGCAAAAATTATTTAAAAAGGTAAATCGTCGTGATCATCTTGATTTAAATCACCTGCTGGTTCAAAAGCATCAGCTGGTGGCACTGGTGGCAAATTACTTCCGCCTTCAGAGCTTTGTAAAGCTTCAATTCTCCATCCTTGTATAGAATTGAAATATTTAGTTTCTCCCTGTGGATTAACCCATTCTCTACCACGTAAATTTATACTTACTTTTACTTGCTGACCTTCTTTGTAATTGTTTAACAAATCCGTTTTATCTTGAACAAACTCAACCATAATATGTTGTGGGTATTGCTCCTCAGTTGTTATTACAATTTCTCTTTTTCTAAACCCATTACCTCCAAAAGTTTGAGTTTCTCCAACCATTTTGATTCTTCCTTGAACTTCCATTTCTTACTATTTATATCTAAATTAATTACTCTTACTAAATTCGCGCATTCAACATAATGCAAATTTCAACTAGTTCCTCATTTACAAAGAAAAGTATTTTTTAGCTCAACAATATTTTCCAAGCACTTTCAACATCTCCAAAGCTTAAATAATTACGAGCTAATTTATGTTTTTGTCTGTGAGTTGCTGTTTTAATATTTGGATATCGCGTTCCTAAATCAGCAATAAAATTTATAACATCTTCTTGTGTTGGCAATGCTACAATATTTGCTAACATTCCTAAATCATTCCCTGTTAAAACCATACTATTGCTAACAAAATCTGGAAAACTATCAACGCCTATTCCCAAACTCGAAAGTGGTTTTGGTATTTCAAAAAAACCTTTTCGTGCACGACTATAAAAACTTCCACCAGCTCTTGCTACTAAGTCTAATTTTTTTTGATTTATTGATCCATCCTCATCTAAAACATCTTCATCAATATGAAATTTAACTACTTCACAAATTACCAAATTTCCTGCACCACCCTCTGTTCCTAATTTTATTATTTCGTTAACCTTACATTCAAATTGTATTGGTGCCTCACCTACTCTAAAAGGTTTAACAACATCTGATTTAAGCATCGTTAAACCGGCTTTTTCAAACTCATTAACCCCTTCTGGATATTCAGAACTACTTAATGACATTTGATGAACTAAATCAAAATTTACCACATTTATAACAACTTCTTTTGTAGCTTCTACATTTTGTAAAGTATGCTTTTCTGAATTATCTCTAACACGTCTAGAAGGTGAAAAAATTAAAATTGGTGGATTTGAACTAAACACATTAAAAAAACTGTAAGGCGACAAATTAGGGTTTCCATTAGTATCAACCGTACTAGCAAAAGCAATTGGCCTTGGCGCCACAGCGCTTAACAAATAACTATGTAATTTGCTAGTTTGTAAAATTTTTGGATCTAATGAGAGCATTTGATTTTTAATTTTAACAAATGTAACTAAACTATAACGTAAGAGAAAAAAGATTTACTAACAAGTTGCGCAATAATATTAACAGATTTACATTATATTACAAATCAAATTCTGTTATTAATGATTTTTACAAAGTATAGTAATGCCTTTCGTTGGGTTATCATTATAGCTTCATTTGCTATAGTTTCTCTTATTTTATGGAAAACTTACGAGTTCTTTCAACATTTCAAGGAAGAAGAACGAACAAAGATGGAAAACTGGTCGTTTGCACAAAGTGATTTACTTAAAACAGATAACCTTAATGAGAATATAGGTAATTTACCTTTAAAGGTTATAACTAGTAATAAAACTACCCCTATGATAATGGTTAATGTAGATGGTAGTGTAGATTTTAATAATATTGATAATAAAAGCCCTAAAGATTCCATTTATATTCAAAATTTGATTTCAAAATTTGAAAAAGAAAACAAACCTATTGAGGTTGTTTTTGATGGAAAACTTTTTAGTACTTTATATTATGGCAACTCGCCTTTGTTAAATAGATTAAAATATTATCCACTTGCCCTTCTTTTAATAATTGTTTTGTTTGTTGCGGTAATTTTCTTCTTTTACAGCAGTAATAAAAATGCCACCCAGAACAAACTTTGGTCGGGTATGGCTAAAGAAACTGCACATCAAATAGGCACGCCTTTATCTTCGCTAATTGGTTGGACTGAAATTTTAAAAAGTGAAAATGTAAATCCTGACTATATTTTTGAAATAGAAAAAGATGTAGACCGATTAAAAACAATCACCGAGAGATTTAGTAAGATAGGATCTATTCCTACCCTTGAAGTGGCTGATATTGTTGAGGAAACTATTGATTCTTATGATTATTTAAAAGCACGTTCATCCAAACTTATTGATTTTGAAATTAAAACACCAAATGTTGAAATTCCTGTAAAACTTAATAAGCAACTTTACAGCTGGACTATTGAAAACTTGGTAAAAAATGGCATTGATGCCATGAAAGGAAGAGGGAAATTATCCATTGAAATTTCACAGTTAGAAAACAATGTCATGATAAGTGTTTCTGATACAGGAAAAGGCATTCAAAAAAAGGATTTTAATAAAATATTTGAACCAGGTTTTACAACTAAAAAACGCGGTTGGGGCTTAGGTTTATCTCTTACAAAACGTATTATTGAAGATTTTCATGATGGAAAAATAAAGGTTTTAAATTCTGAATTAGGTAAAGGAACAACTATTCAAATTCATTTACGGGCTAATTAAATATGTCTGAAAAACACTTTGATATAAAAGAAGTAGCTTTAAAAAACAATTGTCCTGTATGTTTTGGTAAAGAAGGCTTACGATTAACTTTTCATCAAAAAATTATAGAAACTAAATTTTACAAATCAATTACTTCTGAAATAAATCATGAATTAGTATGTGAAAAATGTCAATCTATCATATATCCTATACAATGGACAGATGATATTGAGAGAGTAATTGACTACCAAAAAAAGGCTATAATTACCAAAAAACCTTCTACTTACTTTAAAAACTTATCGTGGATATTAATTATAATTAATCTAATAATAATTGCTGTAATAGTACTTACAATATTTTATGTAAAATTATAATTGTGATTTAATTAAATTAACAATTTCTTGAAACTCCTCAGTTGTGAATTTTACTTTTTGAATAAAACGAGCATCTTCCATAGTATTTAATGGTATTAAATGCACATGTGCATGTGGCACTTCTAGACCAATTACAGTTATACCAACACGTTTACACGGGATAGCTTTACCAATAGCTATAGCAACTTCTCTGGAAAAATTCATTAAATCAATATAACTGCTTTCATCTAATTCAAAAATCTTATCAACTTCATTTTTAGGAATACAAAGCGTGTGTCCTTTAGCATTTGGATTTACATCTAAAAAAGCTAAAAACTTATCTGTCTCAGCAATTTTGTAACAAGGAATTTCACCGTTAACTATTTTAGTGAAAATTGAAGCCATAATTTTTAAAGTTTGTAGGATTTAAATTATCTAGAAATCTCAATAACATCAAATTTCATAACCCCATTTGGAACTTGAATTTCTGCAACTTCACCTACTGATTTACCCAATAATCCTTTACCAATAGGAGAATTTACTGAAATTTTTCCTGAAGCTAAATCTGCTTCACCATCTGCTACCAGGGTATAAACCATTTCCATCCCATTGGTTTGATTTTTTATTTTCACTTTTGATAAAACGAGTGCCTTGGAATTGTCTAGTTGTGATTCATCTATTATACGCGCACCAGCCAAAGCATCTTCAAGTTTAGAAATACGCATTTCCAGCATGCCCTGTGCTTCTTTAGCAGCATCGTACTCTGCATTTTCACTCAAATCACCTTTATCTCTGGCTTCTGCAATCGCTTTTGAAGCTTTTACACGTTCAACATCTTTTAACTGTTTTAATTCGTCTCTTAACTTTTTTAATCCTTCAGGTGTATAGTATGATACTTTACTCATAACTTCATCGTTTTACTTAATAAAAGAAGCTGAACATGGTCCAGCAACAAAAAAATCCCGTACATACGAGATTACAATACAAATATACAAAATATTTAAATCAATTTTCTTTTTGTTGTAAATTGCTAACTAATCTAAAAAGTACAATGAAGTCCATTTTATACACAATTTGCATTATTTTTTTATTCTCTTGTAGTAGCAATACTGTTGATAATAGAAACTGTAATTTTTTATTAGATATAGGTGTAAATATTAATATCAATTTAAGTTTACCACAATACAATCAACTAAATTTTGCAGGTAATTCTATATACATACCAAATATAGGAAACGCAGGTATTATAGTGGCTAGTACTGGTGCCGATTTCTTAGCTTGGGATGCCAGCGATCCTAATCACGAACCAAATGCTTGTTCTGCCTTAACACCTAGCGGATTGTTTGGTACTTGCGGATGTGATGATGGTAACACCTACAATTTTGTAACTGGCGAAGGTAATGACGGACTAAGGTGTGCCTTGAAAAACTACCGAGTGGAACGCAACGGCAATAGTCTTTTAATTTTTAATTAAAAAAGCCTCAACATACAGGCTGAGGCCTTTAAATATGATTTTATTTTTTTAAAACTTAATAGTCAATCCCACTAAAAAGTTTGTAGTTGCTTGCGGATAGTAACCTGCAAAATAACCTGTTGTTGTTCCAGTTGTACTTGAAGGATCTTCAAAATCAAAAGAACCAAAGTAGCCGTTAGAAACATATTTTTTGTTAAAAATATTATTTACTAAACCAGATAAAATAATAGACCTAAACATACTATTTGGTTTTATTTCATAATTGATATTGAAATCATTTACAAAATAACTATCTAATTTTGATTCTGGATTATCAGTATTTCCCATATACTGCTCACCTACATATTTACTTAATAATGATAGTTGCAGTTTTTCAACTGGAAAGAAATTAAGCGCATTACCTATTACCAAATCTGGTGAAAATGAAATATTAGTATTTCCTATATCTAGTAATTCGCCATTTATTACTGTATTAAAATTTCTATTTTTATTACTACTAATAGCAACGTTTGTAGATGTACTAAAAACTTTACTAAATTGGATAGCAGCATCAACCTCTAAACCTAACCTGTAACTTTGTCCGCTTGTTGCTCTAATTGGGCTTCCTACATCATCAAGTTCTCCTGTTAAAACCAATTGGTTTTGGTAAAACATGTAATATAAGTTTGTGTTTACACTAACCTTATTGGTATTGAAACGCCATCCCAACTCTACATCATTTAATGTTTCGTTTTCTGTAACTCCAACTTGAAAATCGTCTCGATTTGGCTCTCTATTTGCTCTTCCATAAGACGCATAAAAGCTATTAAAATCAGATGACTTGTAAGTTAAACCAAATTTAGGATTGAAAAAACTAAAAGTAGCATCGGTTACAAATTCTGCCAAATCTGGCGTTAATCCATTTGTTTTATAATTTACAAATCGTCCTTGTAAATCAATAAATCCTGTAACTTTTTTAGCTAGTTTAAAGGTTGCTTTAGAAAAAACACTAAAGTCATTTTTTGTTGCATCCCCATTATAATATCTGTCTCTAATATTGGTATTTGCAGCTAAATCACTTCCCCAGATTACTTCTCCAAAATGATTACCATCATAAGTATTGTAAGACACTCCAGAAATAATTTCTAATAGATTTTTTTTGTAAGTAATGTTGGCATTTAAAACATAGAAATTATTATCTAGCCATCTTCTTACTATAACATCTGAATCATCTTCTATTAAATTAGCAAAATCTGCAGCAGACTCTCCCAGTTTGTATTGCTCAAAGTAGCCTTTTCCTTTAGTATAATTTAACCCCAAGTTTGTAGACCAATTATTATCCAAACGCTCATTCCAATGCAACTGGTAGTGGTCTTGCCAATAATTATCAGTTTCATTATCATAGGTGTATGGATTTTGACGACGGTTTTCCTGTAACTGTTCGGCAGTTAAACCAAACCAAGATTGATAAGTACGCTCTGCATTACTAAATGTTAAAGCTTTAATTAAGGTGTTATCATCTTTATAAATACCTTGCAAAAAGTATGATTTCAAATCGGTAAATGCTCTATCAACATAACCATCAGAATCAATTTTTGAAAATCGTCCAGAAAACTCAAAATGATCATTTATCAATCCTGTACTCATTTTTACTGTATGCTTACGTGTGTTAAAACTTCCAAAACTATTTGCTATTTCGGCTGATGCTTCTTCTGAAAACGCATCAGTTAAAAGATTTAAACTAGCTCCAAAAGCTCCAGAACCATTTGTTGAAGTACCAACACCACGTTGTAATTGTAAACTCTCAGTTGAGGATGCAAAATCCCCTAAGTTAACCCAGAATGTACCTTGGCTTTCAGGATCGTTATAAGGAATACCATTAATGGTAACATTTACTCGTGTAGCATCTGTACCACGAACTCTAATACCTGTGTAACCAATACCTGCACCAGCATCACTGGTTGTAACAACAGAAGGTAAAAAATTAAGTAAAATAGGAATGTCTTGCCCTAAATTACGTTTAGCCAATGCTTCTTTTGAAACGTTTGAGTGTGTAATGGGAGAATCTGCATTTACACGAACTGCTTTTACTAAAACTTCATCTAGTTTTTCTGTTTTAGTAGAATCTTGTTTTACTTGATTTTCTTGTGCTTTAGCACGGAGCGATAACACGAATAGTGTTAAAAAAAGAAATAAATTTTTCATACGATTATGATGTTATAATCGAATAAAAAGAGGTAATTATTCTTTATTTGTTAAGAATTAGTTTTTGAAGCAAAATACTTCGTTTTCCATGAGCTCAATCACGTGTAATATTTACATAAATTAAAACTCAATTTCCTAAACAGCATTACCTGTTCTAGGTTCAATGGGTATGATCTCAGCCGATTATAGGCACCCCTTTTTTGAGAACGCTGCAAAAGTAGTTATCAATTGGTAATTAATAATTATTAATTGTATTTTTTTTTAATTAAAACCTGGTTTTTTTCTATTTGCTTTTTTTTCAGAGAGATTACGTTTACTTTTTAAACGTTTCCATATTACTGCTTTTGGGATTTTTGTTGGATGACGTTTCTTAGCAATAACCAAAGCAGAATTTATTATATCAAAAAATCGTTTTATCACGAGTTCTTTATTTTTATGCTGACTTCGAGTTTCATCACATTGTAAAATTAAAACGCCATCCTTAGTGAGTCTACTTGCCAGTTTTTCTTGAATGAGAACTTTTGGGTAATCATCAAAAGCTCCCGATTCTATTAAATTAAAAGATAATTCAATTTTAGAAGACACTTTATTTACATGCTGCCCTCCAGCACCAGAACTTCGTGTTGCTTTAAAATTAAGCTCACTTAATAAAACACCCTTATCATACATTATTTTCCCTGATGGACTGGTTTAAGTAAATCGTTAACCGTTTTTACTGGATTAAATGTCTCTAGAGGAACCTCAACAAAAATAGAATTCCAATCTGACATACTACCATTCCATAAACCTGGCAATTCTAAAGCTTGAATATCTATACCATTTTGAGTTTTCATTGTTATAAATGCAGCTTCTGGATCTACATAGTTCATCAAATCAAACTTTTCACCTTTATAATTTTTAATACCACAAACTAAATCTGTTGGATTAAAATGAGTCGCATTTTTAACAATATCTGCTTGTTGATTATTATCTATATCTATTTGAGCAAACTCTACTATTTGTAATGAAATAATACCATTTTTGTCTTTTACCCAAAAAGGTCCACCTCCTGGTTCTCCTTCATTTTTCACCATGCCACAAACACGAATTGGACGATTTAATTTGGCTCTTAAAAAGGTTTTCTTAGTTTCTAAATTGAAATCATCAAATTCATCACCAATAGAAACATTCATGCTTTTTGATAAAAACGAAGCCATATTTAGTAATTTTTTTTCTGAAATATCACTTTCATCTAATTCATTTAAAAAAGCAAAAGCCTGTTCTTGTGCTCTAATTAAAACGCCACCAATCATTTTTTTGTAATCTGATACTTTTTTGTTTAGCTCAAAAACAACAATATTATCTATATTTTTTATGAAGACTATATCATTATCTAAATCATTCAAATTTTCTAATAATGCTCCATGACCTGCTGGTCTGAATAAAATAGATCCATCTTCATTTCTATAAATTTCATTATTAGTAGTTAGTGCTAACGTTTCTGTTTCTCCTTTTTGATACGAGAATGATACGTTAAAAGTTGTATGTGTTCTTTCTTCTAAAGATTTTTTGATTTTATCTAATTCTCCATTAAAAAATTCATGATGTTTTTCTGAAACTGTAAAATGAAGATTTGCCATAGCATTTGAAGAAGCGTATAATGTTGATTCCAATAGATGCTCATGAAAAGCGGTTACAGGACCCTCTTTGTAACCGTGAAAAGACAATAATCCCTTTGGTAAAAAACTATAATTTAATCCTTCTTCATCTAAAGTAATTTTAACAAATTCAAAAAGCTTTTCTCCTTCGCTTAAACTTTCAAAATCAGGATGCATACTTTTTAATTTCTCTATAGCTTCGTCATAAAAAGGGAATTTTTCTAAACCTGACGCAAAGGCTTTAATTAAGTTATCACCTTTATTTTGAAGATAATCCTCGAAAGTATTTGTTGAAGGATTGAAATTATTTAAAAACTGAAATAAAAACTTAAACATTCTAGAAGCTGCTCCTGATGCTGGAACAAATTTTACAATATCAAAATTGTTCTGTTTACTATCATAAAGATTGATTAATGCGTTTTCTTCATCTGCAGAATAACTTTCAATACCTTCGCCAATGGTTGCTGCAGAAATTAAATTTGAAAACGACATCCCGTTTTTAATGCGTTCTACTTGTGCTACAACTTGACTTAATGTTGCTCCTTTATTTTCAATTTGTTGAATATCCTTCTCGGTAAACATAGATATTGGGTTTAATAATTTGTTAATATGATTAATAGCTAATTCTAATCGTGTTTTCTTGTCGCCTTTTAACAAGACAAACGGTCTTTTTTGTTTTATTAGTTCGTTTTGAAATGCTTCAAACATTTCTAAACGCGCTTCTGGTTTATCACGTAAATCGTCTTCTTCCCAGGGTGTGTCAATATAAGTTAAAAAATATAAATCGTAGGTGTTTTTTAAAGCATATTTCTCAAGAATTGGGTCGCAACTACCTATGTAATAAGCCTCTGAGTAAACTTTAGTTTCTAATAAATCAGTATCGCAAATTAGAACTGTATTTGTTTTTTTTGCCAACTTATTTTCCAGCGCCATTTGTCCTGCCGCTATGGGTAATAAATCGTGTGGCTCGCAAGTTTTACGTTCGTTGTTCCACTTACTTTGAAGATATTCACGAGCATATTCTGGAACCCAAACCGAATTATAATGGCGTGCCAACTGATGAGACAACGTAGTTTTACCAGTACTTTCTGGACCAAATAATACTATTTTTAAACAGTTTGCAGGTTGCTGCTTATATTTTTCTTCCATGCAATATATCCTTGAATTGCTAATATAGTAAAGATTAAATATTGAAGTGATAACATGCCTAAACCTCTATAAGCATAAAGTGGTATCGTAATTAAATCTGCAATTATCCAAAGTGTCCAATTTTCTAATTTCTTATTTGCCATATACCACATAGCTATAAAGAAAATTCCGGAAGTAACTATATCAATATAGTTAGGAATTTCTATGGAATAATTAAAACCTTTATAAACTAAATATGTAACTATTATGGTTAAAACAAATAATAATACCCCTATTTTTTTTTCTTTTAGAGTGGTTCTTGAAATTAACAAAACAGGTTTGTTTTCTTTTTTACGAGACCAATTCCACCAACCATAAATACTCATAACTGAGTAATAAAAATTCATCATCATATCACCAAAATACTGGTTTATGTATAATAGGTAAACCGTAATTACAGTGCAAATTATGCCTGTTGGGTATACCAAAATATTTTCATTTTTAGCAAACCAAACGCTTAAAATTCCAAATATAAAAGCCATAGCCTCAAGTACGATCTGAAACGTAGGTGCTTCATGGTAAGCCTTCATGAAAAAATCAAAAATGTGGCTCATAATCGTGTCTGTCTGATTTTACTATTTTAATGTACATTAAACCACCTTCTAAGAGTTCAAAAACTTCTTTTATTTCAGTTGTTAAAATGTTCATCACTTCATCGTAATCCCCATAAACTTGTGTACTTAGTGGATTCTCAAGAACCTTTAAATTTGAAGCTCTTAATTTTTTTATGAAATGAATAATTAATGGTTCGTAATTATCATGCAAAGGGGTTAGGGTTAATTCAACTGATATTTTCATTTTCTATTTTTTTAATTCGTTAAAGAGTGATTCGTTGTTTTCAAAAGCGTTACCAATTACAACTAAATCTGCTCCAGCGTGATAAGCATTCTCTAAATCCAAAATTGATTTTATCCCACCGCCAATAATCAAAGGGATTTTAGTTTCAGCTTTAACAGAAGTAATAATTTCTTCACTTATAGGTATAAGAGCGCCGCTTCCCGCTTCTAAATATATCAGTTTCATCCCCAAAAACTCTGCTGCTTTTGCAGTATGCACTATCTGTTGTAAGTCATTTCTAGATATTGGTTTGGTTTGTGTTACTTTTTCAACTGCTGTTTTTTGTCCGCTTTCAATTAAAATGTATCCCGTTGAAATAATCTCTAAATTAGTTTTATTTAATTTTGAAATGGCTTCAACATGCTTTCCTATTAAAAACTCTGCATTACGACCTGATAGTAATGATAAAAACAATAATGCATTGGCTTCATTCGAAATCTGACTTACATCACCAGGAAATAAAACTATTGGTAGTTGTGTGTGTGTTTTTATTTCTTTTACTAAAATATCTGTTTTGTGGGCCTCAACAATACTTCCACCTACAAAAATATGTGTAGCAATTGAAGCATTTACCTTTTCAAAAAAGGTTTTTGCACGATCGATAGAAAATTTATCAGGATCAATTAAGATAGCTAATAATTTTTCACTTTGTGAAACAGATAGCTTTATGTTTTGATAAATTGTATTCATTAAGCTATAGCATAAGCACAAGTAAAACCTTCAAACTCTAAAAAGTGAATTTTAAAACGATGCTTTTTTTCTTGATAATCAATCCATGCAATAGTTTCTTCATCTTTAATTTCGAAAGGAATCACTAAAAAATATTTTTTAAAACTCAAACCAGGAGTAGCAAACAATTTATAAAGCGACTCTTTTATACACCAAATAGACGTGAGTTTTTTAATATAATCTGGCTTATTTTTTTCTAAGTATTCAAATTCATAATCAATAAACTTATGAGCTATTACTGAGATTTTATCACGTTGCTTTTCAATATCAATTCCAACTAAAGCATCACTTACAATAACTGCTGAAAAGCTAAACGAATGGGTTATTGAAATTTGTTTGCCATCTTTTAAATGGGGTTTGCCGTTTTCATCATAAAACAAATCATTATCAGAGTATCCAAATGCTTCTAATAAATGTCTGACACTTAAAAACCCTTTTTGATGTATGTCGCTTTTCATTCCTAAAACACGCTCTAAACTCTCTGGTTTTAGCTCAAGACCAGAAATCAAATCTGTGTAAGATTCAGAAATCTTCCAGATTTTAACAGTAGTTTGTGAACTTGGATTGATGGTTTTATGAAGTGGCATTTAATATTCTAAAAGTTATTGATTATCTTTGCATCGCCTAAGGCAAATTAAATATTTTTGAATAGCGAATTTAAGTATTTTAAGTGCTAATCACAATGAAGTTTAGTTATTAAAACAAAAAGAAAAATTGATATGAGTATTAAAACAATTCCTTATGTAGCTAATAAAGTGAAAGATATCTCGCTTGCGGCTTGGGGTAGAAAAGAAATTGAATTAGCTGAAGCAGAAATGCCAGGTTTAATGAGTTTACGTGAAGAGTATGGAAACTCTCAACCTTTAAAAGGTGCTAGAATTGCAGGATGTTTACATATGACCATTCAAACCGCTGTTTTAATTGAAACATTACAAGCTTTAGGCGCAGAAGTTACTTGGAGTTCATGTAATATTTTCTCAACACAAGATCAAGCTGCCGCTGCTATTGCTGCTGCAGGAACCTCTGTTTATGCATGGAAAGATATGAATGAAGAAGAGTTTGATTGGTGTATTGAGCAAACACTTTTCTTTGGCGAAGACAGACAACCACTTAACATGATTCTTGATGATGGTGGCGATTTAACTAATATGGTTTTAGACCGTTATCCAGAATTAATTTCAGGTATTAAAGGTTTAAGTGAAGAAACTACTACAGGTGTTCACAGACTTTATGAGCGTGTGAAAAACGGAACGTTGCCAATGCCTGCTATCAATGTTAATGATTCAGTTACAAAAAGTAAGTTTGATAACAAATACGGTTGTAAAGAAAGTGCTGTAGATGCTGTACGTCGAGCAACAGATATTATGTTAGCAGGAAAACGTGTAGTTGTTTGTGGATATGGTGATGTAGGTAAAGGTACCGCTGCCTCTTTTAAAGGTGCTGGAAGTATTGTTACGGTTACCGAAATTGACCCTATTTGTGCTTTACAAGCTGCAATGGATGGTTTTGAAGTTAAAAAACTAGAAACTGTTGCTTCCACTGCTGATATAGTAATTACTTCAACAGGAAATAAAGATATCGTACAGTCACATCATTTTGAAGCCTTAAAAGACAAAACTATTGTTTGTAATATTGGACATTTTGATAATGAAATTGATATGGCTTGGTTGAATAAAAACCATGGTTATACAAAAAACACTATAAAACCTCAAGTAGACAAATATACTGTTAATGGCAAAGACATTATTATACTTGCAGAAGGGCGTTTAGTTAACCTTGGTTGTGCAACTGGACACCCAAGTTTTGTTATGAGTAACTCGTTTACAAACCAAACTCTTGCGCAAATTGAACTGTGGACTAATGCAGATGCTTACGAAAACGATGTGTATATGTTACCAAAACATCTTGATGAAAAAGTAGCAAAATTACATTTAGAAAAAATTGGTGTAGAATTAACAGAGCTTCGTGAAGACCAAGCCAGTTATATTGGTGTTAAACCAGAAGGTCCTTTTAAACCTGAGTATTACAGATATTAATACGTCATTGCGAGGAGTTCGCGACGTGGCAATCTCTTAATAATTAGTAAAAATACAAATCCTAAGCAGCAATGTTTAGGATTTTTTTATTTGGGCGTTACCACAAGGGTCGGGCTTTCACTACTCAATCCCTCCTACGTCGGGGATTTCAAACATGCCGTTCAATCCCTAACGCAAAAAAGGAATTAAATCATTCATCCACCAAGTCCTCTTCAAAATACCACCACAAACTGGAATCGATTGATTGTTTCATTTTAGCAATATCCACATCATCTTTTAAAAATATAGTAAGATTTTCAGTAGATTCAGTTTGCTCAATGCTTTCTCTAATTTCAATAGATTCAATTTCTTTAAAATGTTCTAAATGCTTTTTAAGTCTGGAGTCAAGCGACTCATCACTTAAAAAAATTTTAATAGTAGGCTGTGAAGGGGAATTTCTGATTTCTGATCTAAACGGAAGCATACAACTATAATTTTAAGTAAAACATTCTAATTATTGTAAACACAATTCCTTAAAGTTAAGCATTTTATTAATACCTTTTACATTCAAATTATAGCAATGAGCAATAAACGTATTGAAGTTTTAAAACAACTTTTATCTGAAATTGAAGCTAATATTCCATTTAAGGATAAAGAAAATCATTCAATTTCAAAATCTACAGTGGGCTGGCAACTAGACCATACTTTAAAAGTTTTCATAAAAGTTAGCGAATGGACTGCAAATTCAAATCCTGAAGACTACAAGTGGAATTTTAATTTTATGCGTTTGGTTATGTTTCCTCTATGCTACATACCAAGAGGAAAAGGTAAAGCTCCAAAACATGTTTTGCCACCAGAAATAATTACTTTAGAAGACTTAAATAATCAGGTAGAAACTGCAAAAAACCACATTAGAATTTTAAATAATTTACCTGATGGTGTTTATTTTAAACATTTCCTTTTTGGGATGCTGACAAAAAAACAAACACTTCGTTTTATAGAAATGCATACCAAGCATCATTTAAAAATTATAAGAGATATTTTGAAGAAATAAAAAACCCTTTCTGTTTCCAGAAAGGGTACAAAAATTTAAACTAAAAGATTTATTCTAATAATTTAAGCTTCGCTAAATCATGAAAAAAGAAATTCATTTCATCATTCATTGAAACAAATAATCCGTTTGGAAACTTATTACCTAAAGACTCTGTTGTAACATCACACCCATCAGTTTCAAGTGTTCCTAAATTAAGTTCTTTAATAAAAGTATTCGTTTTTAAATCGAAAATATTAAAAGTGCCGGCTTGTTGATTGGACACTATTAAAAACGATTTATTTGGGTAGTGTGCAATGGCAATCCCTTCTATATCTGATTTAAAATATTCTCCACCAAAACATGAAATTTCTTCATCTCCTTTTGAAGGTTCTGCATAATATTTTCTGATACAATGCCCCTCATCTGAATAATAAACAATACCGTTTTTATCATCAACGGCAATGGCTTCGATTTCTTTCTTTGCACTAAACTGACCAAACTTTCTTGTTAATTTAGAATATACTCCTAAACTATCTGAAACCAATTCGTACTGATACAAATACCCTTCTATTGGCCCCGTTTTTCTACCAACAATAGCATAAACACGTTTTGTTATTGGCGATTTATACAACCCAATTCCCATTGGTAAATTAGCTCCTTCTTCAGTAACGTCTTCAAAAACTTTAAACCCGCCATTATCAAGTGGTTTCATATCGGGTACTGAAAACAAACGTATTTGTTGTCTTTCCCTTTCGGTAAAAGCAATAATATCAACTTTAGTAGAATCGTTAAGCTGAAAACCATATTCTAAATCAATATTGTTAGGGCGTTTTAAACCTTTTATCGTTTTCTCTTTAATAATTTTTCCGTCTAAATTAAAGGCATAAATAGCACCTTCTGTTTCTTTATCTGTTCCAAAAACAATACTTTTTGAAGCATCGTTTGGGTTTATCCAAATAGCAGGATCGTCGGTATCATGTAAAGTCTTTTCTGTGACGATGCTTGGCTCAATCACTGGCAACTTTTTCCCACATGATAATAATAACAGTCCAACTATAAAGTATATGTATTTATTCATTTAAAATAGTTTTAATTTTTTCTTTTGAATAAATCATACTTTAAACCAAAAGTAATACGTCTGCCATAAAATTCAACTTGCTGAGTTCTTTGTTTTACACCTTGGAAATAACGTAATGGTTGGTCTGTAATATTATTTAAATCGAAATAAACACGTAGCACATTGCTTAACGCATAAGACGCATTAAAATCTAAAAAGAATTGTTCATCATAATATCTATCTTCAAAAGCATTTCCGCCTATTTCATCTATGTAAGCATCACTGAAATTGGCAGATAAACGTAAGTTTAGTTTTTTGCCTCCATAAGCTAAAGACCCATTAAACATGTGCGGTGCAGTACCTGGTAAATCTAAATCTGTACGCACATCACCATCTTCATTTCTAATACCATCAGCACTTGATGATAAATAGGTGTAATTTAAAAACACACTAAAGTTTTTAGCAAAACCTGGTAAAAAATCTAACTGACGTTGGAAAGACAACTCAGCTCCAAAAATAGTGGCATCATCACCGTTTTGTGGTTGAAAAGCATCAAAACCAGTAGTTGGGTCTTGAAACTGAAATGTATAAATAAAGTCTTTAATATTTTTATTAAAAACACCAGCTGAAATAATACCAACACTTTTAAAATAATGTTCTGCCATTAAATCAAAATTCATAGATTTAGTAGCACTTAATTCAGGGTTACCAAAGCTTACCTCTTCATCTTCATTTGCTACATTTCTAAAAGGCACCAAATCAATATAGTTTGGTCTTGCCAATGTATTTGTCCAAGCAAAACGTAACACAGTATTGTCATTAAAATTATATTTAAAATGAACTCCGGGTAAAATATTAATATAAGAGTTGTCATCGTTTACTTCTCCAGAGGCATCAGCATCAAAATCGCCATTATCATCAAAAACTACTAAATTTCCTGTTGTTTCTATTTCTGTATTTTCAATACGAATACCAGCAAGTACTGATAATTTATCAGATATTTGTTGATTTATCATAGCGTAACCTGCATAAACATTTTCTTTTACAAGGTAATTTCCTGATAAAAATTCTTCAACTAATGATTCATTTTCAAATTGAGATTCGTTAAACAAATCTAAACTTCCTAAATATTCAGGATCTACATAAGCACCAGCGACATATTTACTGCCTGCTAAATAATTATCATCCGTTTTATCAACTAATGGTAAATTAATCATGCTATCAAAAAAGCTATTTGTAGGTTCAAATTCAAAAAAGTTATTATCTCTATCTTTTTCTTTGAATCTTAAACGACCTCCAAATTTTAGAAACCCTTCTCTCTCGTTTATTAAGCTTAAAGGCAGTTTAAAGTTCGTAAAGAAGTTAAAATCTTTTTCTTCGGTGAATCCATTTTCTTCAGTTATTCCATTGAGTGAATAACGACTCAATAATACATCGCTTGAATTTGCTGGGATAATTAGCGGAAATCTTTCATTTTCAAAATCAGTAGTAAAAGGAATAGGGTCGCCACCAGCAGTTTCTTCTAATTCATACTCTATGTATCGCTCATTCAAACGCTCCTCAGAGGCACTTGCGTAAGAGGCTAACCAATCAAACTGAAGCCCTCCAATTAAATGCTCGCCACCTAAACTATAGTTTTGCATACGCTGATCCTCCAAACGTGTATTTTGATTTCTATTATTATCAATTCCCCCTTTAGTTTCTCTCCTAATTTCACCTTGATAACCCATAATATTCTCTGTACCATCCTCAAAAATTGGTTCGATTGAACGGTAACGGACTCTAAAACGGTTTTCACGATCGTCCCTCCAGTTATACATCGTTTTTAGAAACACCTTATTATTAGGGTTAAACGAATAATCTAAATTAGCCGAAAAACTGCGTCTTATACGTTGTACTAAATAGGTTCTGATATCAGATTCCTCTACAAAAGGATTTACATCAATATCATCTCCAGAAATAGGACTTTCAGCTTCGTTTACCCATTCAGCTTCTACATTATCAGATCCAAAATCAGTGTCATTTATAGAAGCGCCAATCATCCAACCAAACTTGTTGTTTTTGGTGCGATCTCCCATTAAAAAAGATCCATTTACAATACGTTTATCCGTAATTAAGTTAACACCTGAACCTAAGGTTGTAGATACCCTAAAACCATCTGGTGATGTTCTTGTAACCAAGTTTACTGAGCCGCCCAAAGCATCGGCATCCATATCTGGTGTTACTGCTTTATTTACCTCGATAAGTTGAATCATATCTGCTGGAATTAAATCCATTTGTACGTTTCTGTTATCGCCTTCAGCAGATGGAATTCTACTTCCATTTAATGTTACCGAGTTTAACTGTGGTGCCAAACCACGAACGATAATATTTCGTGCCTCACCTTGGTCTACCTGCATGGTAATTCCAGGAATACGTTTTATAGCATCACCAATATTGGCATCTGGAAATTTACCTATCTGATCTGTAGATACTACATTAGTAATGTTTTGCTTATTCTTTTGTGCATTTAAAGCTTTTGCTTGTCCGCTATTGTACCCGTTAATAACAACACCGTCTAATTCTAAAGCTTCTGGTAAAATAATTATGGTTACAGTAATTGTCTTATCCGCTGCAACAACAACTTCTTTTTGAGTGGCTGCATAACCTAAATAATTAACTGTTAAGGTTTGATTACCTGTTGGCACATCAACAAATAAAAAGTTACCGTCTGCATCTGAAATGGCTCCTTTATTTAAAGACTCGATTATAATATTACTAAAAGGTACTTTAAGTCCGTTGTCATCTATTACAACACCTTGAATATTACCTTCTTGTGAAAGCCCTAAAAGGGAAATAAGCAATGTAAATATTGCTGTAAATACGTAATTTTTCTTCATGATTTTTATTGGTTAATTAATACACCTAATTAACAAAAATGAAGACTCAAGTAGTTTAAGTATTTTTTAAATTAACGTTATCTGTGAATAATAAAATACATCTATTTCATATTTAATTAACATTAAATAAAAGTTTACAAAATATGTGATTTTGGAAATTTTGGAAATAAAAAAACCCTTTCTGTTTCCAAAAAGGGTTTAATAATATCTTAAGAAAACTGTTTACTAAACCTCGAAAGGCTCAATAGAAACATAAGACTTGTTGTCTTTTTTCTTAGTAAATTTCACAACACCATCAACTTGTGCGTGTAAAGTATGATCTTTAGAAGAATAAACATTCTCACCAGGGTGATGTGTATTTCCTCTTTGTCTTACGATAATGTTTCCAGCAATAGCAGCTTGTCCTCCAAAAATCTTAACACCTAGACGTTTCGATTCTGATTCTCTACCATTCTTAGAACTACCTACTCCTTTTTTATGAGCCATTGTCTTAAGTTTTTATATTGTTAAACTTAACGGTAAGCTTAAGCTTTTCCGCCATTTAATTCGTCTTGCCATTTTTTTAACTCATCCCACTTACCTTCAGCAGCTAATTTAGCTTGTGCTGGCCAAGTATCAGCAACGTGATTACCACGAACATCTGAGATGATTTCTGAAATTTTTGCAGCATCTGTTTTTGCTAATTCAGCAAAGGTTGAAATTCCTGCAGCTATTAAAGTTTCAGCTATTTTTGGTCCAATACCTTCAACTTTTTTTAAATCATCAGCTTTGTCTGTTGATTTTTTTGCTGTTGGTTTTGCTTTCACTTTTGGCGCTGCAACTTCTGCTTTCTTTTCTGATTTAGCTGGAGCCGCTTTTTTTGCTCCTGAGGCAGCAATACTTTCAATAATAATTTCAGTTAAAGATTGACGGTGTCCGTTTTTCTTACGGTAACCTTTACGTCTTTTCTTTTTGAAAACTATAACTTTATCACCTTTAAGG
>JANQTJ010000021.1:0-47543 GCA_030731745.1 Flaviramulus sp.
AGAATCATTTTTTAATACTGTATTTAAAAATCCAACCTAATATTTTTACGCCTGCAAATATAGCACCTTTTATTGTACCAGACACTTTTGAAACACCAATTCTATTTCTGTAATTTACTGGCACTTCGCAGTATGAGAGTTTTTGTTTTAATACCTTAAGTTGCATCTCAACTGTCCAGCCATAGGTTTTGTCTTGCATTTTAAGTGCTAAAAGTTTGTTATATTTTATAGCTCTAAAAGGTCCGAGATCTGAAAATTTAGCATTAAAAAATAAGTTCATTAAATTGGTTGCTAGCCAGTTGCCGAATATTTGTGGCAACGTCATTGACCCTTTTTCACGTAGTTTTTTTACACGAGATCCAATTACAAAATCAATATCATCCTCAATGATTGGATTAATTATTTTCGATAATTCTTCAGGATAATCGCTAAAATCACCATCTAAAAATACAATAATATCTGGTTTTATATTTTGATTAGCAATATGTTGCATCCCTTTTAAGCAAGCATAGCCATAACCTTTGTTCATTTCTGCTAAAACTGTTGCACCCGCTCTTTTTGCATTAATTTCAGTATCATCAGTAGAATTATTATTAACAACAATAACTTCATCAACAATTTTAGGAATATCATTAATGACAAGTGCTATAGAATCAGCTTCATTATATGCAGGAATGATGACTGTGATTTTGGTCATTTAAGGTCGCTTAGTTTGTTTTCTTTTTTAAAAGACGCAAAGTTAGTCCATTCTTTTATTTTATTACCTGAAATGTACTTAGAAGCAGCAATTAATTTTTCGTTCTTATATATAAGACAATAACCATTCTTTTGATTGTTTACCAATTGACATTTATGATTTATTTTTTTCATAGTATCATAAAATAACCACCAGTTGTTTTTTTTACCGTTAATATAATGACCTTCAGATTCTAAATTGCCATTTAGATAATAAAAATACCAGTAATTTATAGGTTTATTTTGATGAAAATGTCCTTCTTTTTGGGTCACACCATTTGGATAGTAAAATTTCCAATAATTTTCTTTAATACCATTAATCAACCAGCCTTCAGATTTTATTATCCCATCTTTATAATATATTTTCTGATAAGATTTTTTTTCTGAAAGATTTAAAGTTGTTGTTATTAAAACTAATAAAATTAAGATAATTCGCATTCTATTTTTGATTTACAAATTTCATCAAATCAACGTCATTCCCTAATAATATTTCAGTGGGATTAATTCTCCCTTCCATAGCATCATTCTCTAATTTTAATACACCACGTGGGCAAACTGCAGAACATACACCGCAACCAACACAGCTAGAACGGACAATATTTTCGCCTTTTTGAGCATAGTGTCTTACATCAATTCCCATTTCACAACTGTTTGAGCAGTTTCCGCAAGAAATACATTGTCCGCCGTTTGTTGTAATTCTAAATTTTGAGAATAAACGTTGTTGAAATCCTAGAATTGCTGCCATTGGACAACCAAATCTGCACCAAGAACGATTTCCCAAAATAGGATAAAAACCTGTGCCAATAACGCCTGAAAATATAGAGCCTATGTATAAGCCATAAGCAGATCTCAACGCACCAGATTTAATGTAAAAAATTTGATTTGTAGTGCCTGTAAAATGCATGATTAGTAAAAGAGCAATCACTACAAAGAAACCAATAGCGCCATATTTAGCATCTTTACCTAATTCCTGTCTTTTAAAAAACATAACACCTGCAAAAACTACAGTTAAAAAACCAATAACTAAAGCGATGAAAACACCTCTTGTTAGCCAGAAATTATTTTTATCATAGCCTAAATAGGTGTATATCATAGCTACTGTCATCACTACTGAAAACACTAAAACAGTATGAATTAGCCAGCGCTCTAATTTCCATGCAGACATTTTTTTAGAAGATAATTGCCTAAAAGAATCTCCAGCAGTTTCAGCTAATCCGCCACAACCACAAACCCAGGAACAATACCAGCGTTTTCCATATTTATAAGTTAAAATTGGTGTAATTACAAAAATGGAAATAATACCAAACAATATTAAGGCTAAACCAATATTTCCGTTTGAAAGAAAGCCGTTTACAGACCATTCATCAAAAATATAATAGTTAAGTGGCCAGATACTTTTTAAATCGTAGTATGGTAAATCATTATTCATAACATACATGAATTCTGGAATCAAGAAGGCAAAACCTAATTGAAAAAACATAACCGAACTTGTTCTTAGTTGTTGATAACGATTGTGTCTGTATTTTAAAATAAATTTATAGCCAAAGGCTAAAATAGCAACCGTATAAAGTGTACCGTAAACAAACCATTGGCTAGCTGGTCTTCCGCTTAATAATCTACTTAAAGGATCGAATAATCCTATTAAACCACTATTTTCGGCACCATTTGTTCCTAATCCTAAATATTTTGGAAAGAAGTAAAGTACAATATAAAAGGTGGTTAGTATAATGCCAACAATCCAACCCCAAATACCTCTTGATGAAATGGATTTAAACCAAACACCATCATTTTTTATACCTTCTAATTTGGTTAAATAGGCGTCTCTGGAATACACAATAATTCCGATAGAAATCAATCCTAAGGAAAGACTTAGAAATAGGCCTTTGTTAGGAAAATCAGTATTAAAGAGTGCCAGTGTTAAAATGAATAAGCCAATAATTCCTGTGGCTAGTGCTACTTTCTGTTTGTTTGAAATATCTTCAGCATCTGGTTTTGCTAAAGACATGCTATGATTTATTTTATTACTCATGTTTATACGGTTTGTAATTGTTTGTTATAAGCTGAAATAATATCAGCTTCATAATGACTGTAAAATTCTGGATCGAAATTAGCTTCAGGAAGATGATTCATTACATAATCAACGTCTCGATTTTCGGTTAACCAAGTATCAAATGTTTCATGTCGCATTCTAATCCCAAAGGTGTTAATTCCTAAAAATTTGTTTGTATTTGTATTAAAACAAACGGTGATGCATTTCGTATTGTCCTCATGTTTCCAATGGAAATGTGCTTCGTTTTCTCTTGGTTTTGCAAATACCCAACCATAAGTTTGATATTCTATATCTAAAAATTTAGCAGAGTTAAACCAATGCCCTGGGTTATATTGTATTTTATTATCGCAAATGGTTTGTGCTAAAGTTTCACCCATCATACGCCCGGTATACCAAACCGCTTCTATAGGTCTGCGGCCATTTATACCTTCGTGTTGTTCTGCACAATCTCCAATAGCATAAACATTAGGTATGTTAGTTTCTAGATAACGATTCACTTTTACACCTCTACCTATTTCAATATCAGAATCTTTTATAAAATCAATATTAGGGGAGACACCAGCAGTTAAACCAACGACATTACATTCAATTTCTTCTCCAGTTTCTTGAATAATTATGGATTTTACTTTTCCGTTTTCATCGGATTTAATTTCCTTCAAGTTCATACCCAAACGTAAATCGATATGATGATTTTTTATGTGATGATTAATCATTTCGCTTTCTCCAGTAGGTAAAACACCATTCCAAAAGCTGTCTTCTCTTACTAAAAAAGTAATAGGGATGTTTCTTGAATTTAGCATTTCAACAAGTTCAATACCAATTAAACCACCGCCAACTATTACTGCACGTTTACAAGCCTCCTTATTAGGAGCATGTTTTTCAAGGTTTTCTAAATCTTGCTTATGGTACATACCCATAACACCCTCTAAATCTTGCCCTGGCCATCCAAATTTATTTGGTTTACTCCCAGTGGCGATAATAAGTTTGTCATATTTTAAAGTATCTCCTTCTGCGAAATGAAGTGTTTTTGCATCGGTATCAATATTCTTAACATATCCTTTTTTAAGATCGATTCGGTTTTTCTCCCAGAACCAATTTTCATAAGGTTGAGTGTGTTCAAATTTCATGTGCCCCATGTATACGTACATGAGTGCTGTTCTTGAGAAGAAATACTCGGTTTCAGCAGATACAATAGTAATTTTTTTATCAGATAATTTTCTTATATGTCTTGCTGCTGTTACACCAGAAATTCCGTTTCCTATAATGACGATGTGTTCTTGCATAATTTGATTGTTATAAGGTCTTAAGTCGAAGCTAAAGATAAGAACTTAATCAAAGTCGTTAATTTAGAACAAGTTTAAATTGATTTTGTTTTGTAAGGATTATTAATAAGCATAGACCCGAAAAAAACTTTTACTTCCTGTGTAATTACCCGAAGTTTTGTTCGACCTAAGGTCTGTTGCTTTGCAAAGATTAAAGTTTTAAACAGTCTTAAAAAATAAGATACTAATATTTAAAAAAATGAAAAATCAATTTATAATAATACTAATAGCACTAATATCTTTTGAAGGGATTTCTCAAGATTTAACTACTTTTTTTAGTAAAGCAGACACTTTTTTTAAAGCTAATGTGTCTGATGGAAAAGTAGCGTACACTAAAATATATAAAAATCCATCAACATTAAACAATCTTTTAAGTTTAGCTGAGGGCATTTCAGTTTCTAAAAGTGATGCCAATAATTATCAAGCTTTTTGGATTAACGCTTATAATTTATCTGTTATCAAGGGTATTAT
The DNA here is from genome assembly GCA_030731745.1 of Flaviramulus sp. GTDB lineage: Bacteria > Bacteroidota > Bacteroidia > Flavobacteriales > Flavobacteriaceae > JANQTJ01. Next base: position 4,579 of record JANQTJ010000021.1, read on the forward strand.
AGATAATTATCCAACAAATTCGCCACTTGATAATGCTGGTTTTTTTGATAAAACCACGTATAGCTTAGGCGGAAAGAAAATTACTTTAAACGATATTGAGCATAAACTATTAAGAGGTCAGTTTAACGATGCGCGTTTTCACTTTGTTTTAGTATGTGGTGCGGTTGGCTGCCCGCCTTTAGTTAACGAAGCCTATTTACCAAACACATTGAATGCACAATTAGAAAAACAAACTAAAATTGCATTAAACGGTTCTTTTTTAAGAGTAAATGATAAAAAAAAGCGTGTAGAAGCTTCTCAAATTATGGAGTGGTATAAAGGTGATTTTACAATGAATGGTAAATCAGAAATAGACTTTATAAACCAATATAGAACAGAAAAATTAGAAGGTAAATATAAATTAAGCTACTTTCCTTATGATTGGAAAGTGAACAAACAATAACATCTATAAAAACCAAAAATAATTAATAACAAATCAAAATAGAAATAATAGATTTTCACCATTGTGGAAATTAAAAACAAAATCAAATTATGAAAAAATTAATCGCCATATTCGTATTTACAGCTATAGCATTCACAGGCTATTCACAAGAAGAAGATCAAGAAAATCAAGGAAGTGTGATACAAACTTACACACCTTCAAAATTGTTAAAACAAGGGCAATGGGATATTAAGTGGTTTAATAACTTATATACTGAAACAAAAGATTTATTTGGACCAAATGGTTCAGAACAAGATATTCCAAGAAACACTTTTTTTACATCAACGGTTGATATATTTACAGGAGTTTCGCCAAACAGTAAATTTAATATTGGGCTTTTACTTGAGTTTCGTTCTAACGTTATTGGAGGAAGAGATGCTTTAGATGTTTTTAAATTTGATGGTGAGGCAAATTCAGCACGTTCAGGTTTTACATCATTTGCTCCAGCAATTAAATTCAATCCTTTAAAAGGCGTTTCAAACTTTACTGTTCAAACCGCATTTCATATTCCTTTAGTAGATAATGAAGTTGAAAACGGTGTATTTTTAGATCAAAAAGGATTTATTTTTCAAAATAGATTTTTTTACGATTATAGTTTCGCTGGTGGTGATTGGCAATTGTTCTCTGAGTTAAATACAGAATATAACTTTGGGAAAAAGGAAGATAGTTTTGCAAATAACAGTTTGCGTTTAACACCAGGTGTATTTTTAAGTTATTTTCCAAGTTCTAAATTTACAATACTAGGCCTAGTACAACATTCTCAATTAATAGATACAGGAAACGATTTTTCTCAAGACTTCACAGCGCTAGGAGGTGGGGTAAAATATCAATTAACAGATGTTTTAAATGTAGAAACCTTATACACAAGTTTTATAAGGGGCACAGATACAGGATTAGGTAAAACATTTAACATAGGCTTAAGAGCTTTGTTTTAATGATTAATAGTAAATTAGAAGTTTAAACAAATATTTTATTATGAATAGATTTAAATTTCTAATGGTTTTAGTTAGTGTGTTTATTAGTTCTTGTGCTGCTCAGTTTGAGAAAATAAATGGTGTTAGTTATGTAGCTTCAAGAGAAGAGATAAATGAGGAACATGTAAATCCTGTAGTTAATATTCAGGCTAATTTTGCTGCTGTAATGCCATTTGGCTTCATAAAAAACTTGGAGCATCCAGAAATTGTTCATAATACAAATAGACAATGGTTTGGTGAAACAAGAGTTGGTGCAAAACAATACATTCAAACACTTCGGAAAAAGCAAATCAAAATAATGATAAAGCCTCAGCTTTGGGTTTGGAAAGGTGAATTTACTGGGTTAATTGAAATGAAAAGTGAAGAAAATTGGAAAGTTTTAGAGGAATCGTATTCAAAATTTATAATGGAATATGCAGAACTTGCTCAAGAAGTTAAAGTAGATATTTTTTGTATAGGAACTGAATTAGAGAGATTTGTTAGTCAAAGACCAGATTATTGGTTTGATCTGATTAGCCAAATTAAAAATGTTTACAAAGGGAAATTAACTTATGCAGCCAATTGGGATGAGTTTAAAAGAACCCCTTTTTGGAATGAATTAGATTTTATTGGTATTGATGCTTATTTTCCTGTCAGTAATAGTAAAACTCCAACTGTAAATGAATGTTTAGTAGGCTGGGAAAAGCATAAAAGTTTGATTAAAACGATATCTGAAACCTATAATAAACCTATATTATTTACAGAGTTTGGCTATAGAAGTGTTGATTATTCTGGGAAACAACCTTGGGTAAGCGACATGAGTATGAAAGGAGTAAATTTTGAGGCACAAAACAATACAACACAAGCCCTTTTTGAAACTTTTTGGAACGAAAATTGGTTCGCAGGAGGTTTTGTTTGGAAATGGTTTCATAATCATGATAAAGTTGGCGGAATAAATGATCACCAGTTTACACCACAAAATAAACCTGCAGAATCTTTAATTAAAAAATACTATGAATTTTATAGGTAAAATAGGGTATTTGTTTTTATGTGTTTTGATTTTATCTTGTACAAATTCAGATATTAATGATGAGCAATTATCATTAAAATCATATTTAGATAGTGCAATTTTTAATACAGGTGCTGTTATTGCTTGTGCTGCTAGCGACAATGATAGTGGTAATATTTTAACATTTTATTACCCAGAATCGGGTGCTTTAAACACGCGTTATTATGAAACTAAATCGGTTGAAGTTGATCATAATAATTTTTCAAATTATCAACAAGTTCTAATAGTAAGCGAACCTATTTTTAATTGTTATTTGAGACGCTTTTCGCAAGAATCCATGGTTGAAAAATGGATTATAATCACATTTGAATTAGATGGTGAAATAAAAGTTTCAAATCCTATTCGATCAAAGCAAATTTCGAAGCCTACTTTATGGGATGATATTGTTACTATTGAACAATCAGAATCTAATATGCCAATTTTTTCGTGGCAGGACAATGTTGTTAGAGATAACACCATTTATTTTCAAATTGTATCTGATACTCAAGATAATTTATTGTCAGGAACTTACACCAATCAAAATCAATTTCAATATTATAAATTAGATAACGTGGTATTAAATATAACTATTGAAACACCGCCAACACTTCAATTAGGGTTTCTATACAATTTCACATTAATGGATGTTAGTTTAGATAATTGGGTAAATGCAGCGACCTTAAATAAAAGTTTCGTGAATCAATGAAAAATATCATAACAATAATTCTTTTTATGTTCGTTGCATTATCAAATGCACAAGAAAATACAGTTTCAGAAGTTATAATTATTGGAAACAAAAGAACTAAAACAGCATTTTTAAAAAAATTAGCGTTTGTTAAATCAGGAAGTATTTTAGATTCATCAAGAATAGAATCAGATATCAGGCGATTGAAGTTATTACCCTCTGTTGCCAATGTAGAATTTAGCCTAGATAAAAAAGAAGAAGGCAACTATCATTTAACTTATACCATTGTAGAAAATTTTGCTATAATTCCTGGACTTAATATATCAACAGATAATAATGGTGAATTTGCTTTTAGAACTTCAGTATTTGATTTTAATTTTCTAGGAAGAAATCAATTAATAGGGGGGTATTACAGCAGAAATGTGTTTGATTCTTACGGTGCTTTTTGGGAAGCTCCTAACTTATTTTTACGTAAGTTTGGGATTGGTTTAAATTATCAAAACATCGTATCTCAAGAGCCTGTTTTTTTTGATGATAATCAAGATGTAAATTACAAGTTTAACACCAAAGCTTTTCAGTTTAGTTTCATGTATGAGCCAAACTTTAATAATCGTTTAGAGTTGGGTTTAAATATTTCAAATGAAGATTATGAGTTCTTAGAAGGGAATTTGCCTCAAGGCACCCCATCTGAATTAGGAGCCAACAAAGTGGCTATAGTTGGTGAATATGAGTATAATAATATTAATATTTTTTATCAATATCAGGAAGGTTTTAGAAGTCTCTTTACTTACCGCTTTGTTACAGGTTCCACAGGTCAGAATGACTTGTTAACCAATTTTTTTATTGGTCGAAATGATTTTGAATATTTTAAGCGTATTGGAGAAAAAGGAAACTGGGCAAACCGATTGCGTTTAGCTTATGCATCAAACGATGATACACCATTTGCGCCGTTTGCTGTAGATAATCAATTAAACCTAAGAGGGGTAGGAAATACGATTGATAGAGGTACTGCCGCTATTGTCCTTAATTCTGAATATAGATACACTTTGTATGAAAAAGGGTGGTTTGTATTACAAAGTAATGCTTTTATAGATGTTGGTTCATGGCGTAACCCAGGAGGTGATTTGGGAGAATTAGTTGATGGTAGTACGGTAAAACTTTACCCAGGTTTAGGGTTAAGGTTTATACATAAGAAGATTTTTAATGCTGTTTTTAGATTAGATTATGGTTTTGGTATTGGAAATGAAGCCACAAACGGATTAGTTTTCGGAATTGGACAATATTTTTAATTTTTATACTTATTTTTAGGCTTAAATAAAATGAGTTTTTAAATGACTAAAAAAGCAATTATTTTTATTTTTTGGTTTGTAAGTTTTTTTTCTTTCACTCAAGAATTAATTGTTAACGATTTAAAAATTCAAGGTAATACGAAGTTGAAAACTTCATTCATTAAGAGTATTTCTAATATTAAACCGGGTAAAGTGCTTGATTCTGTTATTATTGAACAAGACATCTTGCGCTTGAAACGCCTTCCCTCTGTATCCCACGCTTATTATCAAGTATTTCATTCAGCAGATAATCAATATAATGTTTTCTATAATATAGAGGAAAATTTAACACTTATTCCTTCGGCTAATGTTTTTACAACTAATGATGATGAATTTGCTTATCGATTGGGTTTATATGAGTTTAATTTATTTGGAAGAAATATTGCATTTGGAGGCTTTTATCAAAAGGATATTTATGACAGTTACGCCTTAAACCTTAGAGCGCCTTATCTTTTTTCTAATAAGTTTGGTTTAGCTGTAAATTTTCAAAATTTAACAACCTTAGAGCCTGTATTTTTTCCTGATGAAACTGCCAACTACAGATACAATAACAAATCTTTTGAAGTTTTAGGTTTGTGTGAAATTAATTTTAAAAACCGTTTTGAATTAGGTTTAAATTATTTTACCGAAGATTATCGTTTTAAAGGAGAAAATATTAATAATCGTCCCGAATTAAATATACATAAATGGTTATTAAAAGGAATATATGAATATAATACATTAGATTATTTCTATCAATATGTATCAGGTTTTAGAAGTCTGTTTAATTTTCAATACGTGACTTCAACCAATGATATATTACCCGATTTTTTTATTGGATGGAATGATTTTTTTCTGTTCAAAAGAGTTGGGAAAAAGGGAAATTTGGCTAACAGATTGCGTTTAGGTTTGTCAAATAATGACGATACACCTTTTGCACCATTTTCAGTAGATAATAATTTAAATATAAGAGGCGTTGGTAATATAATTGACAGAGGTACAGGTGTAATTGTTTTAAATACTGAGTACAGATACACGCTTTATGAAAAAAACTGGTTTGTATTACAAGGAAATGCCTTCGTAGATTCAGGTTCGTGGCGAAATCCAGGAGGCGATTTTGGAGATTTTGGAAATGCGCAAAACATAAGAATTTACCCTGGAGTTGGGCTTCGTTTTATACATAAAAAAATATATAATGCTATTTTTAGAATAGATTACGGACACGGTATTACTGAGGATGCTACGCAAGGTTTTGTTTTTGGTATTGGGCAGTATTTTTAATTGAAACTTTTTTTCCGCTCAATTAGTTCATTAGATTTGTTAAAAAATAAATCATGCAAATTTTTGCTATAGGAGATATTCATGGAGGTTTAAAAGCCTTAATTCAGTTACTTAATAAATTAGAAGTTAAAGATGAAGATACCCTTATTTTTATGGGTGATTATGTAGATGGCTGGAGTGAATCTGCACAAGTTGTTCAGTTTTTAATAGAGCTCTCTGAGAAAATAAGTTGTGTTTTTATTAAAGGAAACCATGATGTTTGGTGTGAAGATTGGTTATTTAGAGGAGAAGTAAATCCAACTTGGTACATGCATGGCGGAAAAGAAACTATAGAGAGTTATATTGGTTTTACTACTGAAGAAAAGAAACGCCATTTAGGTTTTTTTAATGGGATGCTCCCATACTATTTAGATCCAGAAAACAGGTTGTTTTTACATGCTGGTTTTACATCGATGCACGGTGTTGAAAAAGAATTATTACAGACCACTTTTTATTACGATAGAACTTTATGGGAAATGGCTTTAAGTTTAGATAAAAACATTGATAAAAATTCTGTGTTATATCCAAAACGATTAAAGCATTATGATGAAATTTATATTGGACATACACCAACAACAAATTTCAATTCTTTGAAGCCTATGCATGCTGCAAACGTATGGAATGTAGATACAGGCGTTGCATTTTCTGGTAAATTAACAGCGCTTAATATTAACACTAAATCATTTTTTCAAAGTGATAATATAAGAGACCTTTATCCTCATGAAAAGGGCCGGAATAAAGATTAGTATAGTTCTCAATAATTTATATGAATCTTATTTACTCAATACTTTTAAAGTCTCTAATGGCTTGATTGGGTTCTATAACATTATATCCTTTCCAGAATTCTGGATCATATTTTGGTAAGTAAATAGGTTTTACTTTTGGTTTTTCTTCAAATGCTGCGTAATCGGTTCTGTTTATTGGGTTGTTTTCAAAAACTACTAATTCTTGTTTTTCAATGTTAGAGACAATAAAATGGATATCTGAAGATAATTCGTTTTGTTTTCTTCTTCCTTTAGAATGTTTATTTTTTTCAATTATTTTTAAAGGTCTTTTAATTCCGAATTTATTCCCTTCCTCAACTTCAGCATATTTAAGGGCATATCTATTAAATTTGTTTTTTTCATAAATAAAAGTACCTCTTTTTAAATACAAGTTATATGAAAGTCCTAATAATCTGAAGTTTTTTAGGGCTTTTACGTTTTCATAATCAACTCTTATAATTGCAAAATCATCTATATTTACATAAATGGTGCCCTTATAATTAGCACTTCTTTTAGGTTTAAATTTTATAATGCACACAAAATTATTATTTAAAAAACTGTAATCTTCAAGCTCAAATTCATATCTGTTTGATTTTTCTAAAAAATTCAAATCACTATCCGGATAAGAGAAGCTCTTTAGTTGTAATCTAGAAATCGAATACTTAGTGTGTTTTGTAAAACTATTTTTTCGTTCCTGTTCTTTTTTCTTTTGTTCTTCAAGAAAAGCTTCAGTTTCATCTACTTTAGGTTTTTCATTATGAAAAAAAGAAGAGTCCATGTCTTCTTTAGTTCCAAAAACACCAGATTTGATTTTAAAATAAGAATCGCGTTTTACGTACTTTTTTATAATACTATTGAATTTCTCTTCATAACTATTAAATGTTATTTCTCTACTTTTATCATATAAATTTGATGCTTTTATAATATCCAATTTTAATGTATCATTAATTCCTGATTTACCATACATATCAGCTAAGACCTCAGTGTAATTATCAGCACTATCAGGCATCGCATTTAAAAGACTATCAACAAAACTTTGATTAAATTCTGGTATAGTTGTATTTTTAATAGTAACTTCCTTTTTTAATAGGTTAGTTAAATTAGAAGCTCTGTAAAAAACTTTACTTTTTATAAAATCGTAATCGTAATTATTTGCTAAGTTTTCTTTTGCCTTTTCAATAATTTCCTCAGCAGTGTAGTTTTTGTTAGAAATTAAAACTTCATTGAGTTCTATGGATTTAGGGCTCAATAAAACCACACTATCATTAAATGTGTTTACTAAAAAACACTTGGTCTGATAGCCTAAGCACCTTATGATTAAAGAGTCTTTCTTTGATTTATTTTGATTTAAATACAATAAAAATTCACCATTATTATTACTAATCACACCAGAGTTTTCGTTTATGGAAATTGTAGCGAAAGGGATTGGTTTTTGTGAAGTAGAATCTAGTATTTTTGCATTAATAGATTCTTGCGAAAAGCTATTAGAAGTTACCAGAATAAAAAACATGGAAACTTTATGAAGATGGTTCATATAATCGTTATTTTTTTATAAAAGTAGACGATTAAATAAACCGATTGTAACATTTACAATTTCATTAAGTCATTTTTATCGGTTTTTAACATTTACATGTTTTTGATAATAATTATTTAACATTTGTGGTGAAGCTCCTAGCCACTTTTTTATATGAATAACTAAATAATGGTATTGAAGTTTGTAAATACCGTACGATGTGAAACGTCTAGCTGAGGTGGTTAACCATTCTTGAATGACTACAAATTGTTTATTTTCATAAAGTTTACTTATAAATTCGTTGTCTTCATAAATAATAAAAGCTTCATTGAATCTTCCTATTTTGTCAAATAGAATTGTTGAAATAAATAAACTTTGATCGCCGCCTCTGCAGGATTTCCAATTAAATTGTGTAAACCAACCGGCTATTTTTAGCCATAAATGATTACTGTTAAATTTCATTTTAAAACACCCTGCAAGATTGTTTTTTTTAACTTGATTAATGATAAGTGAATCGAAATTTTTAGGAGGAAAAGAATCGGCATGCAGAAAATATAAAAGATTCCCTCTGGCGTGTTTAGCGCCAAAATTCATTTGTTTCGCTCTTCCTTTTTCTGACTTTATTAAAATAATTTCAAAATTATTCAGAGAGTTAAATGATTGAATTATATCTTGAGAACCATCCGTACTACCGCCATCAACAAAAATAATTTCTGAGATATTTTGTTTTGAAGCATTTTTTAAAACGTGATTTAGTAGCTTAGAAATATTATCAGCTTCATTTAAAATTGGTATTATTATTGAAATTAGATAATTCATCTATTTAGTTACAATAGTTTTAGTTTACTCATTCAAAGCCCAATTATAATCTTTGTATTTAATTTTAGCATTCTCTGAAATTTTAATGTCTAAAAATTGATTTAAAAAATCTATTAAACTACTATTTTGTTTAAAATCTTTAGCAAACCACTGAAAAATTTTAGAAAGCTCTAAGTTGTTTTCTGATATATTATTTTTCTCAGAATCGTTTAAAAATTCTTTTGTGACTTTTGTGAGTTGTGCATCTAAATTTGAAGCAGTAAAAGCTTTATTTTGTAATTTAGGACAAGAATATGACGCGCAAACAATAGCAAAATGAATGCGAGGCTCATCCATTTTTCGTAAAATTTGATGTTCTATATCACTTAAATTATACCATTTCTTTCCAAATTTCCATAATCGTTGATCCCATGGATTTTTAATATCTTTAATACTCTTTATAGGGTAATTTTGAATAATTAAATCAATTGTCAGGGCATTATAAGCATTTATCCAGTAAGCAAGTTTATCTTCTTTATACCATGAGATATCAGGAATATTTTGTCCTAAATTTGATATATAGTTTTTTAAATTCTTGTAATCTTTTTTTATGCCTTTATAATTAATATCACCATTTTCAGAAATGTATTCTTTAAGTAATGTGCTAAATTCTTTATGGTTAAATACTTCTAAATTGTTCTCGCTTCCAATCATTGGCTCTTCTATAATTTTCCCTTTTATATTTTCTGTTTCGGTAATAATTGTTGGAATCACTTTATCAATAATTTTAGTGCGTTTTTTAACGCTATCATCTATAATATCTTTTGTTTCAGAAGTTTTGTTAGGAGTGCTTTTAACAACACGTTTTGTTCCTGAACAGGCAGATACTAAAATTAAAATAAAAAGTAGATGTTGGTATTTCATTTTTTACTTAATGCTTAAAATTGCTGATTAATAAAAATTTTTTGTGAATCGTTCATTGTTTTCAAAATCTATTTCAATTTATCTTAGATTATGAAGTGTAAAATTTAAGTTAAAAATAATCCCATATGTTTTACGTTAGTCTGTACTTAATACCGCCTTTTTTATACGTTATGTGTGGTTTCTAAATAGTTTTTATTACCTCTTTAAATAATATTATCATATTAGGTTCTGCTTTTTCGGCATTCGCAATAATATCTGCAATGTTTACTGGTTCAAGATTATCTGGGTCGCATTCATCTGTTAAAACCGAAATAGCTGCCACTTTTAAGTATAAATGATTTGCAACTATAATTTCTGGTACAGTGCTCATACCAACAGCATCGGCTCCAATAATTTTTAGCATACGATATTCGGCACGGGTTTCTAATTGTGGACCAATAACACTTGCGTAAACACCTTGATGTAATTTTATATTATTGGCTTTTGCAATACTTTTAAATTTAGAATTTAATGCTTCATCATAAGGAGCACTCATGTCGGTAAAACGCTCTCCTAAAAGCTCGACGCCTTTAAATGCTAATGGCGAGCTCCCTTGAAGATTTATATGATCTTCAATAAGCATGAGTTCACCTTTTTTAAAGTTTAAATTTATGGCGCCAGCTGCATTTGAAACTAATAAGGTTTTAATGCCTAATTTTTCCATAATCCGAACAGGGTAGGAAACATCCTGTAGTGAGTAGCCTTCATATAAATGAAAACGACCTTGCATCACAATTATTTTTTTACCTTCTAAATTTCCATAAATTAGTTTCCCTTTATGAAACTCTACAGTAGCGGTTGGAAAATTAGGAATATGGTTGTAGCTTACCTCTTTTATAATTTCAACTTCATTAATAAGTTGTCCTAATCCAGTACCTAAAATGATGCCAATTTCAGGTTTTTCAAAACCTTTTTGTTTTAAAAAATTTACAGTTTCTTCTATGATTTCAATCATTTAGTTGTTTGATTTTTTCTTGTAATTTTAAATTTGATTTGTAGAATTTAGATGCAATTAAATCTTCATAAGTATCAATATCATTTAGTTTAACTGAATTAGTGAATTTTATGTTTTTTGAATTCAATTCTTTTAAAGTTACTTCTAATAAATTTGACTCACTCCAAGGTTTATTTTCAAAAATAAAATCATGTTTTTTTGTGAGTCCTATTAAATAGTATCCACCATCTTCTGCAGGACCAAAAACAACATCTGTTTTATTTAGAGTTTCTAAGCTGATTTCAATATGTTTTGAGCTTATATCGGGCAAATCAGATCCAATTAAAACTATTCGCTCGTAGCCATTTTCAAATCCTTTTGCAAAAGCATTCTTCATGCGCTCACCTAAATCTTTTCCTTTTTGAACGGTTTTGAAATAACCTTCCCATTGGCTTTCAACAATAGTATCTGAAAAATAGATATGTACATTTGTATTTAAGCCTTTTGTGGCTTCCTCAGTAACTTTCACCAATTCACTATAAACCTCAAAAGCACCTTGGTTACCAATGGTTTTTGCTAATCGGGTTTTTACCTTTCCAAGTTTTATGTTTTTTACAAAAACAATAACTAGCTCTTTATTAATCATAAACTTTTATACCCTTTGTTAACCATTTACCCCATTCTTTAGAATACCCATGAATACTATCGGTCTCTTCTCCTTTGGGGTTATAAATAGGTAAATTTTTATTTTTAAATTCAAAAATACCACCATATAAATTTAGAACATTTTTATAGCCAGCTTTTTTAAGTTTTTTACCAATGTTCTCAGATCGAATTCCTAAAGAACAATAAACTGCAATTTTTGAGTCTTTATTTTTGACCTGTTTTTTCACAGAGTCTATTTTAAAAGAATCATACCCAACATAAATGGCATCTTTAATATGGCTAGTTTGATATTCTTTTAATTCTCTTGAATCTAGGATTACTACATCTGTTTTTAGCATTGCCAATTCTTGCACAGTTATGTACGGTATGCTATTATCGTTGTATTGTTTTAATAGTTTTTCTATCGATTTTTGAGCAAATAAAGAAAAACTTTGAAACACTATTAAAAGAATAATAATTTTTTTCATAATACTTTTAGTCTCTCAAATTTAATAAAATTACAGTTGAATACCGAAACCTTGTAAGCCACTTTCATCAGCTGGTAAAATTTCGGTATTGTCCCAAATACCTGTTATTATAGTTCTGGCGTATTCTTCAGGTAATAATCCGTTTTGCATCAGGTTATTCGTTAATTTATAATTGTAATTTAAAGTATGATGTTTATATTCTAAAACACCTTTTTTATCATTTAAAATAGCATACCAAACTAATGGTGTTCCATCGTTTGCAGGCATGCCAATAACGCCAGGGTTTAGCCAAAGTTTATCCCTTTTTGAGTCGCAAAAAGGCAAACCACAATGACCTCCAATAACGACATCGTAATTATTAACTTCAAAATTGGGTGCTTTTATCTCCCACGGTGTTGATTTAAATATGAATTCTGAAGTGTTAAAATATGACCCATGAACTACCAAAACTTTTTTTCTAGCATAGTTAAAAGTGATATGGTCTGGCAGTGTTTTTACAAAATCTATTGAATTTTTAGAAAGTTGACTTTGCGCATAAGGATACCATTGTTGTGAAAAACCGTCGCATCTCGATCCTTTTCTAAAATCGCATCCGCAATCTTCTGCGCCCTCACGAAGTTGAATTTCAACATTACCTGCAATACTTTTAGGTTCCCAAATTTTAAATAGTTGAACAGTTTCTTCGGGTTGTGCACAATAACCAACAATATCGCCCGTGCAAATACAATTTTCTGGGGCAATATTTTCTTTTTCTGCGAGGTGTTTCATAGCTTCCAAAGCTTGCAAATTACTATATACACCTCCAAAAAGCAGGATTTTCCCTGATAGGGTTCCTAAATAATCTATTTTTTTATCCATGATGGTATAAAATATAAAAGAATACAACTTAAAATACCCCACATATTTACCCAAAGTAAATCGGCGTATTTGCCATCTGTAAATATGAGTGATTTTGGGAATATTCCTAAAACTAAAATAAAACCAAAAACCAAACCGCAAACCACACTCAAATAAAAACTAATTTTAGGTGCTTTAGTATTCCAAAATAAAAACACGGGTGTTAAGCCAATAACCATGGTGCCCGAAATGGTGGTTGCTGATAAAATTTCGGCATTTAAGAAAACAGGAAGCGTTCCTAAAATAGCTATGGCTACCATAGATGCTCTGCCAAACGTTAAGTTTTTACCCATATTTAAATCTATTGCTAATAGTTTTGAAAATGACGAAAATGTAGAGTCTAAAGTTGATGCTGCCGAGGTAATCATTATAAAATTTATGACCAAAAGTATTACCACTCCAAAGGCTTTGCCAACTTCTACAGCAGCCTGCCCTTGCATGCCTTGGGTTTGAGCGTAAACGCCAACCATACTAAAGAGAACAATGCTAAAAGCTCCTAAAAGGCTTGCCAATAAAAAACTTTTACGAGTTACTTTTGGAGAACTTATAAAAGCTCTGTCTGTTAAAACTGGGTCGTGAAAAGGATAGCTAAAGGACTGTATGATGGCTGCAAAAAACAAATTTAAACCCAACTCAAAACTCCAAGTTCCAGAGGTTACAACATCTATAGTTGAAAAATGATCTAAAGAAAAAATATGATATAAGATAATTATTAATAATACTGAAAACAATCCCATTTGAATCACATCCGTAAAAATAGAACTGCTCAATCCGCCTTTTATAGCATACGCTAAAGTTAATAATGTAAATAAAATAATGGACCAATAGTAAGGTTCACTGCCTTGAGCACCAAAAAAACTACCAATAACCATGGTGTTGCTCCAAACCTCATTAAATAAACGAATGGCGATTAAAATAGAAAATAGCGCCATAGCACCTTTTCCGAATTTTGTAGTTAAAAACTGATGAATACTATTAAAACCTCCTTTAACGCGTATTTGATAAATTAAAACTCCAGCAACTGCAAATGATAAATAATAACCTGCATAAGCCACACCGCCAACAATACCGTAATCAAGCCCTAGGTTTGCTGCGTTAGTAATGCTTTTTGCGAAAATCCAAGAAATTATTAGGCTTCCTGTTAATACAAAAGTATTGGGTGCTTTAAGCCTTTTTGTGGCTTTAAAGAATTGATTTCTAGATTTTGCATAGGGAGAAATTAAAAAGAGTATTAAACTCGATACAATTATTAAACTCCATTGCCAGTTTATTAGTTCCATAATGTCTTATTCATCCCACCAAACAGGACTATCTATACTATTATCGTTAGTGTTATTAGCTGCGCGGTTATAGTTTTCAGTATTTAAAGTGGCTTCTTCAGCAGGATAGGGCATACGTACAGGAATTACATTGTTGTTTAAACTTGCTGAAATAGTTCTTAATTCGGGAAAACCAGTGCGACGATATTCCACCCAACCGTCATAACCGTTAATAATATTTGCAATCCATTTTTGGGTAATTATTTGTTGTAATGGTGTTGTTCCAGAAGCGTTAAAAGCAGCGTTACTAGTTAAGTAATCTGACGGTAAATCAGTATTCCAATACTCAAAAGCTAAAGCAACTCCAGATTCATAAAGTTGCTGAGCATCTGCCAATATTAAATTTTTTGAAGCGGCTTCTGCAAAAGCAAAGTGCACTTCCCAAGCGGTTATAAAATTAGCGTCTAAAGTAGAGGTGTCTTCTCTAAAAGGGGTTCCTGCTAAAGAATAATTAGCTAATGTTAACGACGTAGATGTGGCGTCTATACCATTTAATAAGCCATTGAATTCGCCTGAATTCGAATTAGAAAAGGGTCTGAATAAGGTATTTATTCTTGTGTCGTTTAAGCCAACAAGAATATCTTCCATGGTTTCAGAAAGCACAAAATTGTTAAAATCTCCGATTCGTAATTGTGCTAACCTGAAGCTGTTTGGGTCTGAATTAGTAAAATCGAAAACCGCATTTTGACTATTGATTTTAATATAATTTCCAGCATCAAAAATAGACTGTAAATCTAATGAAACATCTACTTTGCCAGAAATACGCACTAAATATTTAACCTTTAATGAGTTTGCGAATCGTACCCAAGCTTGTAAATCGCCATTAAATAAAATATCGCCTTCAAGTGGTATGGCATCATTGTAGTTTTCAATGGCTTCAATGCCTTTATCTAAGTTATCCAAAATACCGCCTTCATTTAAGTAAATGTCTTCTTGAGCATCATATACTGGTGTTACTGTTTTGTTGATGCCATCAAAAGCTTCAAAATAAGGAGCATCACCAAATAAATCGGTTAATCCTCCTGCCATATAAGCCTTTAAAATAAGCGCTGGACCTTCATAAACTTTTAAAGCATCAACGGTTCTGGACTGATTCAGAATAATTTCATTATCACGTAAATTAGTGTAAAACACAGGCCAAGGGTTGCCACCTAATTGTGGTGATTTTAAGGCGTGTCTGTCAAATAAATTAAAATCTAATGCGGTACGATGTTGGGCTAACAAATCACCAGCTACAAAACCCTCGTAACTCATTTCTTCACCAAAATTATAAATGACTTGGCGCAACAATAAACTAGGTTGCACCGAAACGGGAGCATTCGGGTTTGTGTTAATCTCTTCGAAGTCTTTGGTACAACTTGTGGTAACAAGACTTAAAATGGTTAGTATGTATAATATGTTTTTCATAAATATATTTTCATTTCCGTGAAAACGGAAATCTTTCTTAAAAATTAAACCCTGCTTTAAAACCGAAACTACGTGTGGTAGCGTAACTTAAATCTTCAACACCACTAACAAAGCCGTTGCCTTGAACAGCTATTTGTTCGGGGTCAAAATGTGGGTTTTCTGTAATGGCAAATAAGTTGTTTCCTGTTAGAGAAAGGCTTAAATCGGCATCTTTACTTAAACCTAAAAAACCTTGTTTCAACTTGAAATTATAACCAATAGAAAACTGACGTAACTTTAAAAAAGAAGCATCATAAACGTTGTTTTCTTCGTGGTTTCTATCATAAAATTGTCTGTAAAAACTTTCTGCTGAGACAGCTACTGTATTTGGTTGCCCAGTATTGATGTTAACACCGGTTGCGACAATACCTGCTTCTGGTCTAAAAGCAGTTTCTGCTAATTGCCCACCAACGTTGCCTAACGCTCGTGTTCGAGATACAATTTCTCCGCCTTGTCTCCAATCAAATAAGAAACTAAAATTCCAATTTTTATAGTTGAAGTTATTATTCCATCCCAATGTGAAATCAGGATTGTAATTTCCTAGTTTTTGTAAATTATTATCGGCAATTAAGCGCCCATTATCATCTACTAAAAATGCGCCATTTTCATTTTTAGAATATCCTGTACCGTAAAAATCGCCAATACGCCCGCCTTCTTCTACTTGAAACCAAACGGTTTGGTTGGCACTATCATAAATTCTACTAAAAGCTAAGGTTAAACGCCCATCGTTTTGTGGTAAGTTCTCAATAGTAGAGCGGTTTGTAGCAAAGTTAAATGTGGTGTTCCATTGGAAATTTTCATTTTTTAGGGGCGTTATGCCCAAGACAATTTCAACACCTTGAGTATTGACTTCGCCACCATTAATTACTTGTTGGTTATACCCTGAAGAAATAGCAATTGGTAGTGAAATAATTTGGTCTTTAGTTGTGGCATTGTAATATGTAACATCAAAATTTAAACGGTCTTTAAAAAAACGTAAATCTGCACCCAACTCATAATTTGTGGTTTGTTCGGGTTTTAAATTCGCATTATGAATAAAGTTCTGGTTGCTAAAAGTTGGTTGTCCGTTAAAAGGCGTTTGCGACACAAAAGCACCAGATGTTTGGTAGGCGCCCGTATCATTTCCAACTTGCGCGATATTGGCGCGTAATTTTGCAAATGAAAAAACAGTTGGTAATTTGGTTACATTAGATAAAATAAAACTGGAAGAAGCCGATGGATAGAAAAACGACGCACCATCTACTGAAAAGGGTGTTGCTAGTGCACTAGACCAATCATTTCTTCCAGTAACATCTAAAAACAAATAGTTTTTGTAACCTAATTTTGCAATTCCATAAAATGAGTTGATACGTTTTTCGCTTTCAAACTGAAAGACCTCAATAGGTGAGGCGGCATTATTTAAGCTAAATATTCCTGGTTGTGCTAAGTTTACGGTTTGAGATTGTTTTGTGGAAGCTGTTTGGTTTAAACGATTTCCACCTAGCGCGATATCAACAGAAAAATTGCCAAAACCATTGTTATAATTTACCAAGAAATCGGTATTAACTTCTCTATAAACTACATCATGCTCTGCATAACCTCCATTTTTAAAACGATTACTACTAAAATTGCGTCTATATTGTCTGGTTTCGCTGCTGTAATCCATACCGGTTCTAATATGGGCACTAATATGTTTTGTAATTTGCTGTTGTAATTTAATGTTTCCAAAAATTCTATCGCGGTTAAAGGAATTTCTGTTTTCTAAAAGAATAAAATAAGGATTATCAAAAAACGTATAGTTAAACGAGTATTGTTGAATCCCTTCCAACCCTGGCTGCCAATAATCTTTTAAATTATTAATGTTTAAAGAACGAGGTCCCCAAGCTACTAAGGAATAGTTTACATTTTCACTACCATATCCATTTGAGGGTCTGTTATCACTACTTGAATTTACATAACTAAAGGATGTAGATACCTCTGTTTTGTTAGAAGGCTTGAAATTGAGTTTTGTACTCACGGTTTGCCTATCTAAATTTACACCTGGAATTATAGATTCGCTTCTTAAATCCGTAAACGATAAGCGATAATTACCCGTATCAAAACCGTTGGAAATAGCAATATTATTTATAGTGGTTGAACCTGTTTTATAAAAATCTTTTAAGTTATCTGGGTTTGATAAAAATGGAGTTGGGGTAATTGATAAACTGTTGTAAAGTGATGTGTCTCCGCCACGAACAAAAGTACCATCTGCCAATTGTACAGGACTATCAAATTGTGGTACCAAATTACCAACATCTAAACGTGGTCCCCACGAATAGGTGATATTATCACTAACGCCACCACCAAGGCCATCTACAAATTCAAAAACACCAGATTGCCCTTGGCCGTATTCGTTTTGAAAATCTGGAAGTTTAAAAGCAGAATCAACGGTTATGGCTGTGTTAACATTAACACTAAATCCTTTCTTTTTACTGCCATCTTTAGTTTTAATAACGATGACTCCGTTTGATGCTCTGGTGCCGTAAAGTGCCGCAGCACTCGCGCCTTTTAATACCGTAACCGATTCAATATCATCAGGATTTACTTCCATAGCACCGTTTCCAAAATCTATTTCTTGAAACCCAGCTGCAGCTTCGTTAGTAAAATTGAAAACCGTTTCATTGTTAATGGGGATGCCATCAATAACAAAAAGCGGATTATTATTTGAAAAAGAGGCTTCCCCACGAATGGTTATTTTAGAAGAAGACCCCACGCCTGTAGCACCTTGGGTAACGGTAACGCCCGCTAATTTTCCTTGAAGGTTATCCAAGAAATTAACGGTTTTTACTTTGGTTAAACTTTCAGATTTTATAGCTTGAACTGCATATCCTAACTCTTTAGTTTCTCGCTCTAATCCTAATGCGGTTATAATCACTTCATCTAGGGCAGAAACATCTTCTATTAACGCAATGTTTATGGTTGTTTTATTCCCAACAGTAATAAGTTGGTTTTTGTAACCCAGAAATGAAAATTTTAGTTGACTTGTTTGTGATGGAATCTCAATAGAATAGTACCCGTTTTCATCGCTAATGGTGCCGTTTGTATTGTTAGTTATATTAACAAAAGGTAAAGGCCCGTTATCCTTAGAATCGGTAACTCGACCAGTAATAGTAATTTGAGCATGACTTAAACCAAATATAGTTAGCATCAAGCATAATATAATGTACTTCATTTATATGATAAAAAAATTAATAAGTGTATCTGATATTAATCAGATTTAAAGAGTTTTATAAATGAAGAAATGCAGGCGAACCTTTGTTGAATTGTAGATTTAATATGAAGTTTTCAATAGTAATAAAATGATAATAGGTAATCTTTTTTACACTTGAAAACGATTGAAGTAAAAGTGTTTTTATCTTTGTTGAAAGGGTTTTGTAACTCTCAAGAACTAGTTTAATATCTGAGGCAGTATCAATATCTGTTAATATTTCTAGATAAGTGATATTTATTTTTTTAGAAGCTTTTAATTTGGAAATACTTCTGTTTAAGTTAGAGGTTTGCCAGGGTAATTTTAAAAAGGTTTCTTTGTTAAATTGTGATTTTTTGAGTCCCATTAAATAGAAACCTCCATCGGTTGATGGTCCCAAAACAATGCTGTGTTTTTGAAGTTTTTCAACCGTTTTTAAAATGTGTTTAGAAGTTAGGTGTGGCGTATCATTTCCTATAGTAATAACCGTATTAAAACCTAAATTGTAAACAGATTGGATGGCATTTGTAAAACGCTCTCCAAAGGAATTACCAATTTGTTGTTTTTCAGAAAAAAGAAAATAAGGTATTCCTGTTTTTTTTGCAATATTTAAAGTGTGCTTGTTTAAAGTTTCAAACAAACTTCTACTAGAAAAAGATTTTGAAATAATCTCTTTCTCGGCTGAATTAGCAAAAATTAATATGGCAGTTTTACTTTCTTTCATATTTTATGCAACAACACCCTGACAACTGCTGCCTGCGCCTGCGGTACAGCCATAGCAATGTTGAGATATTACAATATTTCGACCTTCTAATAAGTCTTCATTATATTCTGAAATATGCTGAGATTTTCCATTTACTGGAAGTTGAAGCATTTGATTAAAATCGCAATCGAATAAATAACCATCCCAACTTACAGAAAGTGTGTTGGTGCACATTACATTAGCTACAGCAGCCGGATTATAAGCTTCAACAAGTGAGTACATATAATCTTCGTAATTTTCTGAGGCGATTAAATAATCTAAAAATCTTGCAATTGGTAAATTTGTAATGGCAAATAAATTATGAAACTGAATATCAAAATCTTCTTTAAGTGCCTTTTTGAAATCTTTTTCCATCGCCATTTGGTCACCTGGTAAAAAGGCACCCGATGGATTGTAAACCAAATCTAAACGTAAGTCGCTATCTTGCATGCCGTAGCCAACTGCGTTTAATTCTTGTAATGCTTTTATGGATTTATCAAAAACACCGTCGCCACGCTGTTTATCTGTTTTTCCACGGGTCCAATGTGGCATGGAACTTACTACATGTACATTATGTTTTTTAAAAAACTCTGGTAAATCATAATACTTTTTATTGGCTCTAATAATGGTTAAGTTAGAGCGCACGATAAAATCTTTAATACCGGCTTTGGCAGCTTCTTCAACAAACCATCTGAAATCTGGATTCATTTCTGGTGCTCCTCCTGTTAAATCTAAGGTGTGGGCTCCGGTATTTTTTATAACCTCCAAACATTGTCGCATGGTATCGCGCGTCATGATTTCTTTACGGTCTGGACCAGCATCTACATGGCAATGGTCGCAAACTTGGTTACACATATAGCCCACATTAATTTGAAGAATTTCTAGCTTTTTTGCCTTAAGCGGAAATTGATTTGTTTCTGAAATTTTATTTTTAAAGGTTGGCAATTCGCCACTTTTAAAAATACCGTTAGATAGAATTTCTAACTGTCTATTGCTTTTTGCTAAATCGCTATTTCGTTTTTGTAGAGATTTTGTTGCCATTAATTATATTTTACTAATCTATAGTTATTACGATAAAAATTGGAGTTCTGGTTTTGCGTTAGGGATTGAACGGTTTGTTTGAGCTCCCCGACAGTAAGAGGGAGCGAGTAGTGAAAGCCCGACCCTTGTGGAAACGCCCAAATATTACCCATCTAGTTTATTTACTTTGTTCATCATTTGTACGCCATGTACTAATGTTGCACCGCTTTTTATGGCTGCACCAACGTGAATAGCTTCCATCATTTCTTCTTTGGTGACACCGCGTTGTAAACCGTCTTTTGTATAGGCATCTATACAGTACGGGCATTGCTCGGTATGGGCAACGGCCAAGGCAATTAGAGATTTTTCGCGTGCGGTAAGTGCACCTTCTTCAAAAACTTTACCATAATATTCAAAGAATTTGTTTCCTAGCTCCTCACTCCATTCTGTGATTTTTCCAAATTTTCTTAAGTCTGCTGGGTCGTAATAAGTTTTTTGCATAAAAATATTTTTGTCTAAAGATAAAAATCTATTTAGCTAAAGTCGGAAAGATTATCAATTCTTAACAAAAGTATTTATTAAATATTAGTTTTATTTTTCATTTAAAATTTAATTATAAGGCTATTATTTTATTTTAGATGGTTTATTTTAGCTTTTAAATATTTAAAATTATGGATGTTTATTTTACTATTACTACCATATTAGTTGTTTTGTCTGCTCTTTTTGGGTATATAAATGTGCGCTTTTTAAAATTGCCAAACACGATAGGTTTGATGTTTATAACAATAGTTTTTACATTGGCTGTTTTTGCATTAAGCTATTTTGATTCGACACTACTCGATGCTGAAAGATTTATTATCAAGCAAATAAATTTTAAAACTGTTTTATTAGATGTAATGTTGAGTTTTTTACTTTTTGCAGGGGCATTACACACCAATTTTCAGCAACTAAAGGTTCAACGGTGGCCAGTGTTAGTTTTTTCTACGTTTGGCGTTTTAGTATCTACTTTTTTAGTTGGAGCTGCTGTTTTTTTAATTCTTAAATTAATTAGTTTAGAGGTTAACTTTATTTATTGTTTGCTATTTGGTGCATTAATATCACCTACAGATCCTATTGCTGTATTGGGTATTTTAAAGAAAGCTGGTGTGCCCAAAAAATTGGAAGCAAAAATTGTGGGTGAGTCCTTGTTTAATGATGGTGTTGGTGTGGTTGTGTTTTTAACTATTTTTCAAATAGCATCATTAGGCATAGACCAAATATCAGCTTTTGATGTTTTTCAGTTATTTGGAAAAGAAGTTTTTGGAGGTATTTTGTTAGGTGGTTTTCTGGGTTGGATTTCTTATAGATTAATGAAATCTATTAACGATTATGATATTGAAGTTATCATCACACTAGCTGCCGTAATGGGTGGTACCGTAATAGCTCATAAACTTCATGTATCTGCGCCTTTAGCTATGGTAACTGCAGGTTTAATTGTAGGTAACGATACAATAAGAGAAGCTTCGATGAGTGAGATTACAGAGACTTATGTTGACAAATTTTGGGAACTTATAGATATCCTTTTAAATACCATTCTATTTGTTTTAATCGGTATGGAAATATTAGTGCTTACTTTTGAAACAGAATATGTTATAGCCGGATTAATAACAATTCCAATTGTTTTAGCATGTCGTTATTTGTCATTATTATTACCTATAGGTCTTTTTAAAAAGAAATTAGATTTTGTTCCAAAAACTAACCTAATAATGACTTGGGGCGGTTTGCGAGGAGGTATATCTATTGCATTAGCTTTGGGATTAACCGAGACTATGCAACGAGATTTATTCTTAGTTATAACTTACGTAGTTGTTGTATTTTCTATTCTAGTTCAAGGACTTACCGTAGGGAAATTGGTTAAACGCGTTGAAGAAATAAAGTAAAATTATTCTTTTATTAAACTTCTGGATATTACAATTTTTTGTATTTCTGAGGTGCCTTCGTAAATTTGAGTAATTTTTGCGTCACGCATCAAACGCTCAACATGGTAGTCTTTAACAAAACCATTACCACCATGTATTTGAACAGCTTCAACCGTGTGTTCCATAGCAACTTTAGAGGCGTATAATTTTGCCATCGCACTAGATTTATCATAGTTGTTACCTTGGTCTTTATCCCATGCAGCTTTCATTACTAGCATTCTGGCAGCTTCAATATCAGTATACATATCCGCAAGTTTAAAAGCAATAGCTTGATGATTACATATTTCAGTTCCAAAAGCTTTACGTTCTTTAGAGTATTTCAAAGCCAACTCATAAGCACCAGAAGCTATTCCTAAAGCTTGTGCAGCAATACCAATACGTCCTCCAGAAAGCGTTTTCATGGCAAATCTAAAACCAGAACCATTAGTGCCAATTCTATTTTCTTTAGGTACCCTTACATCATTAAATTGTAGGGTATGTGTGTCGCTTCCGCGAATACCAAGTTTGTCTTCTTTTGGTCCAATATGAAAACCTTCCATACCTTTTTCAACAATAAAAGCGTTTATTCCATGCGACCCTTTATCTCTATCTGTTTGGGCAATTACTAGGTATACATCAGAACGTCCACCATTTGTAATCCAGTTTTTAGTTCCGTTTATAAGATAATGATCACCTTTGTCAATAGCAGTTGTTTTTTGTGAAGTGGCATCGCTACCAGCTTCTGGTTCGCTCAAACAAAAAGCGCCAACAAATTCTCCTGTGGCTAATTTTGTTAAGTATTTTTGCTTTTGCTCTTCAGATCCATAAGCTTCAATGCCAAAACAGACTAGTGAATTATTTACAGAAACAATTACGGATGCTGATGCATCAATTTTTGATAATTCTTCCATGATAAGTACATAAGAAATAGCATCCATACCACTACCGCCGTATTTTGGGTCTACCATAATCCCCATAAAACCCAAGTCTCCCATTTTTCGTACTAGTTCATTTGGGAATTCTTGTTTATTGTCACGTTCTATAACTCCAGCAAGTAATTCTGTTTGAGCAAAATCCCGAGCAGCATCGCGAATCATTAAATGTTCTTCAGATAGGCTAAAATTCATAATTCTCAATTAAAAGGATGTTTTGATAAAAAATATTTACAAATATAGCCTTTTAGTGTGAATTTTTTAATTCATATTATTATTTTTACGCATGGTGGAAAAAATAAATTACAATATTATTGGCGTTATGTCTGGTACATCTTTAGACGGTGTAGACTTGGTTTTAGTTAAATTCCAGATAGATAATATCTGGGGTTTTGAAATTATTCATTCTGAAACCACAAATTATAGTAGTGATTGGTATAATTTGCTTAAAAATTTAGTCACTTATCCAATAGAAAAATTAAAAATTATTGATGAAGATTACACGGTTTATTTGGCAAAGATTATTAAAAATTTTATAAACAAGCATAAAATTAAAAATATTGATGCCGTATGTTCTCACGGGCATACAGCACTTCATCAACCACAAAACAAATTAACTTATCAAATAGGTAATAAACCTTTTTTGGCAAATTTGATAAGTCAAAAAGTTGTTTGTGATTTTAGAGTTCAGGATGTCGAGTTAGGCGGACAAGGAGCGCCATTAGTGCCTATTGGAGATAAGTTGTTGTTTTCTAAATATGATTATTGTTTAAATTTAGGAGGTTTTGCTAACATCTCGACTGAAGTTAATAAGCAACGTATAGCCTACGATGTTTGTCCTGTAAATATTGTATTAAACCATTATGTAACTAAACTTGGCTTGAGTTATGATGATGGTGGAAAAATTGCCTCAAAAGGTTTTGTGAATCTTGAGCTATTAACGCAACTAAATGATCTGCCATTTTACAAACAAAGTTTTCCTAAATCATTAGGTTTAGAATGGGTGCAGACTTATATTCTTCCTTTAATTGATAGTTTTTATTTAGAAGTGAAAGATGTTTTAAGAACTTTTATTGAGCATGTTTCTATTCAAATTGCTTTCATAATCAATGGAAATGCAAAAGAAACAGTTTTAGTTACTGGTGGTGGTGCCTACAATATTTACTTGATTGAAAGAATTAAATTACACTTAAAACAAATTATTGTAATTCCAGAAAATGAGATTATTGAATATAAAGAGGCCTTAATTTTTGCGCTACTTGGCGTGCTAAAACTCAAAGAACAAGTTAATTGCCTTAAAAGTGTAACAGGTGCTAAAAAGGATCACAGTTCTGGTAAAATTTATCTCCCTTAAAAATATTAAAAAATTAATATTAAAGGATTTTAGTTTTTTATATTTGTTACAAAACTAATTTAATACTTTCCTGATGACACAGCTTTAGCTACTCTTAAATCTACCCCCAAAAACTAATTTTAAGCTAAGCACAAATCATAATATCAGAAATGAAAGAATTATTAAAAAAATATGAAAATAAAGAACCTGAAATTGTTTTCAATTGGAAAGATTCCGAAACTGAAGCGGAAGGTTGGGTTGTTATTAATTCATTAAGAGGGGGTGCTGCAGGAGGTGGAACTCGTATGCGTAAAGGATTAGATATGAACGAAGTTTTATCATTGGCTAAAACGATGGAGATAAAATTCACAGTCTCCGGTCCAGCTATTGGTGGCGCTAAATCAGGTATAAATTTTGATCCAAAAGACCCAAGAAAAAAAGGCGTTTTAGAGCGTTGGTATAAAGCAGTGTCACCTTTGTTAAAAAGTTATTATGGAACAGGTGGTGATTTAAATGTTGATGAAACACATGAAGTTATTCCAATTACGGAAGAAAGTGGTGTTTGGCATCCACAAGAAGGTGTTTTTAATGGCCATTTTAAGCCTACAGAAGCTGATAAAATAAATAGAATTGGACAACTTAGGCAAGGTGTTATTAAGGTTATTGAAAACCCAATTTATTCGCCTAGTGTTTCAAAAAAATATACAATTGCAGACATGATTACAGGTTTTGGAGTATCTGAAGCCGTAAAACAATATTATGAAGTTTATGGAGGTTGTGTTTCAGGAAAACGTGCTGTAATACAAGGCTTTGGTAATGTAGGTGCTGCAGCTGCTTTTTATTTGGCGCAAATGGGAGCTAAGGTAGTTGGTATTATTGATATTGCAGGAGGGTTAATAAATGAAGAAGGCTTTACTTTTGAAGAAATTACTAAATTGTTTCTGGCTAAAAACGGTAATACGTTAGTAGCTGATAATTTAATACCTTTTGAAGAAATTAATGATAAAATATGGTCTATTCAAACAGAAATTTTTGCACCTTGTGCTGCTTCAAGATTAGTGACGATACACCAAATTGATGAAATGATTGATAGTGGTTTAGAAGTTATATCTTGTGGCGCAAATGTGCCCTTTGCTGATAAAGAAATTTTCTTTGGACCCATTATGGAGCATACAGACTACAGAGTTAGTTTAATTCCTGATTTTATATCAAATTGCGGGATGGCTCGAGTTTTTGCGTACTTTATGGAGCGAAAAGTTCAAATGACAGATGAAGCCATTTTTAATGATACATCTAATACTATAAGAAAGGCAATAGAAAAAATTTATCAAAAAAATAAATCGAAAACAGAAATTAGTGCCACAGCTTTTGAGATAGCACTTAACCAACTTATTTAAATTAAATATATGGAAGCAACAATTATTTTAGTATTTGTAATGGGATATTTAGCCATTACCATAGAACACAGTATAAAAATAGATAAATTGATACCAGCATTGGTGATGATGGCTGTATGTTGGGCTCTTATAGCCTTAGGGTTAGAAAGTTTTCCTCAATGGTTTGATTCTTCTAAACATACTTTGCTAGAAGGTTTTGGATCTATGACCTCTGAAGATAAAATGCACCTTATGGAAGAAACACTTCTCCATCATTTAGGTAAAACTTCTGAGATATTGGTGTTCCTTTTAGGTGCTATGACTATTGTTGAAATTATTGATTATTTTGATGGATTCTCTACTATAAAAGATTTTGTAAAAACAAAAAAGAAAACAAAAATTCTGTGGATATTTTCAATTTTAGCATTCGTTTTATCAGCTATTATTGATAATCTTACTGCAACTATCGTTCTAATTTCTATTCTTCAAAAAATTGTTAAGGACCGCGAAATTCGCCTATGGTACGCTGGTTTAATAATTATTGCAGCTAATGCTGGTGGAGCTTGGTCTCCTATCGGGGATGTAACAACAACAATGTTATGGATCGGAAAAAAAGTGTCAACTGGGCATTTAATCGGTTATTTATTTGTGCCATCATTTCTTTGTATGGCTGTACCATCATTTATTGCATCATTTTTGCCTGTATTTAAAGGGGAACTAGATGTTGAAGAAGAAGTAGATAAAAAGAAATCTAAGTTTAGTGGTACGATGTTATATCTTGGTCTAGGGGCCATTGTTTTTGTTCCAATATTTAAGACTATCACACATTTACCTCCTTATGTTGGAATGATGTTGTCTCTAGGGTTTGTTGCAATTTTTGCTGAAATCTATAGTAATTCAAAGTTTAGTATTTCTGGTTCAGATTCTGAAGAGCATGATGCAAATTCTCACCATAGTCCCGTACATCATTCTTTATCTAAAATAGAATTACCAAGTATATTATTCTTTTTAGGAATTTTAATGGCTGTTGCTGCTTTGGAATCTTTAGGAATTTTATTTGGTTTTGCTAATACTTTACAAGAGAAAATGCCAATGTTGGGTACTGAAATCCATGTAGGCGAAGGGGTTTCTGATTTAGTTGTTCTTTTACTTGGTGTTGGTTCAGCTGTAATTGATAACGTACCATTAGTAGCAGCAAGTCTAGGAATGTTTCATGAGCCAATGGATAATGAGTTATGGCATTTTATAGCCTATTCAGCTGGTACAGGTGGTAGTATGTTAATCATAGGTTCAGCAGCAGGCGTTGTAGCTATGGGAATGGAGAAAATTGATTTTTTCTGGTACTTAAAAAAGATTTCTTGGTTAGCATTAATAGGTTTCCTTGTAGGAGCTGTTGCCTTTATGTTTACTAGAACTTTATTTTAAATATTTTAAAATAATAAACTATACTTTAAATAAAAAACTAACGTTATTAAGTTGCAATAAATTTCTTTATTCTATGCTAAATACATTTTTACAAAATACACAGGAAGGTGCAGAAGTGCTAACTGAAGGACAATCTGTTGAAAAAACATTATCAATTATAGAATTAATTAGTAGTGGTGGTGCTGCCGGACAATTCATAATAGCTGTATTGTTTTTACTTTTAGTAGCTGCCATATATATTTATTTTGAAAGAATTTTTGCTATAAAAGCGGCTTCAAATGTTGATGCAAATTTTATGAATCAAATTAAAGATTATGTAAGTAATGGCAAAATTGATTCAGCTCAAATGCTTTGTGCACAGGTAAATTCTCCGGTATCTAGATTAATAGGAAAAGGAATTTCTAGAATAGGAAAACCACTTGCTGATATAAATACGGCTATTGAGAATGCTGGGCGCCTAGAAATTTACGGCTTAGAGAAAAACGTTAGTATTTTAGCTACTATATCCGGAGCTGCTCCAATGATTGGATTTCTTGGTACAGTAATTGGAATGATATTAGCAATATTTGAATTGGCTAATGCAGGTGGTAGTATAGAGATGGATGTGTTAGCAGGTGGTTTATATACCGCTATGACAACGACTGTTGCAGGTTTAATTGTTGGTATTGTAGCTTACATGGCTTACAATCATTTGGTAGTTAAAACTGATAAAGTTGTTTATCAAATGGAAGCAAATTCATTAGAATTTCTTGATCACTTAAACGAGCCTTCGTAATATGAATTTTAGAGGAAGAAATAAAGTAACACCAGAATTTAACATGTCATCAATGACGGATATTGTGTTCCTGCTTCTTATATTTTTTATGATAGCTTCTACACTTGTTACTACTAATGCTATTGATATATTATTACCAAAGGCTAGTGGTAAGACCGAAAACAAAAAATCTATTGCGGTAAGTATAAAGAAAGACTTAACTTACTATATTGAACAAAAACGAGTTGGAGAAAGTGTTTTGGAAAGTGAATTACTTGCAGCTTTATCTTCCGAAGAAAAACCAACTATAGTTTTAAGGGCAGAAAAATCTGTACCTGTAGAGAATGTTGTTAAGGTTATGGATATTGCTAACCGTAATAAGTTCAAAGTTATTTTAGCTGTTAAGCCAAATTAATGAAATACTTTAAAACAAAACACGAGAAAAATTCTGCTAAGTTAACAGCTTTAATCTCTATTATTTTGCTGTTATTGTTGTTTGTAGTTGGAACCACTTATATGGATCCTCCTGAAGAATACGGTGTTGCAGTAAATTTTGGAAATACAGATTTTGGTAAAGGCGATATACAACCCAAAGAACCTGTAAAATCTGAGCCTCTTAAAATTGATGAGCCATCACAACCTGATGCATCAAAAGCAGAACCAACTGAAGCATCACAAGAAAAGGAGGAAGTTTTAACTGCTGAAAATGCCGAAGAAATAGCCATTAAAAAACAAAAAGATGCTGAGGTAAAAGCCAAAGCAATAGCAGATGCTAAAGCTAAAGCTGAGGCAGATAGAGTAGCTAAAAAATTGCGCGAACAGGAAGATAAAAAGAAGAAACTTGATGCTCTAATTGGTGGTGTTAGTAAATCAGAAGGCCCCACTACTGGTAGTGAAGGTAATGATAATAAAGCTGGTGATAATGGTCAGTTAGATGGCAAGCTTTATGCGCCTAGTTATTTTGGTGGACAAGGAACAGGAAGCGGAGGTGTTGGGTATGGTTTAAATGGAAGAGGGAGACCAACCAAGGACATATTTAAACAAGATTGTAATGAATCTGGTATGGTTGTGGTGAAGATAGAAGTAGATAAAAACGGAACAGTTGTTAGCGCAGAAACGGGTGTGAGAGGCACAACTAATACAGCGGCATGTTTATTAGAACCAGCAAAGAAAATTGCGCTATCACACAGATGGCCACCAGATTCTAAAGCACCTACTAGACAAATTGGTTTTGTAAGCGTCAATTTTGAATTAAGTAATTAAATGACCTATCAGGATACTCTAAATTGGATGTTTTCTCAACTGCCAATGTATCAAAAGCAAGGAGCAACTGCTTTTAAAAAAGATTTATCTAACACTTTAAAGCTCTCTGAGTATTTAAATTTCCCTGAAAATCAATTTAGATCTATACATGTTGGTGGAACTAATGGCAAAGGTTCTACAAGTCATATGTTGGCATCAATTCTTCAAGAGGCTGGTTACAATGTTGCATTGTATACATCACCTCATTTAAAAGATTTTAGAGAGCGTATTAAAATTAATGGCAAAGAAGTAAGTAAACAATTTGTTATAGGATTTATAAAGCGCCATAAAGCTTTTTTTGAAGTAAACCAACTATCATTTTTTGAAATGACTGTAGGAATGGCTTTCGATTACTTTTCAAAAAAGAAAGTTGATATAGCTGTTATTGAAGTTGGCTTGGGAGGAAGATTAGATTCAACAAATATTATTACACCAGAAGTTTCGGTAATAACCAACATAGGTTTCGATCATATGCAATTTCTTGGAAATACTTTAGAGGCTATTGCTTTTGAAAAAGCAGGAATTATAAAACCAAGTATCCCTGTAGTTATTGGAGAAACACAAAAAGAAACAAAATCTGTTTTTGGATTAATGGCTAAAAAAAATAATGCTCAAATTGTATTTGCTGATAAAAATATAAAGGAAGTTTATAAGTCAGATTTAACTGGAAGCTATCAAGCTAAGAATATTAAAACAGTTTTGCAATCTATTAAAGTGCTTCAATCAAAAGGGTTTAAAATTACGGACGAACAATTAAAAATAGGTTTACTAAATGTTGTAAAAAATACAGGTTTATTAGGTAGATGGCAAATTTTAAATAATAGCCCCAAAGTAGTTTGTGATACTGGACATAATCGTGAAGGTTTAACCTATGTTGTAAATCAGCTTTCAAAAGAAAATTTTAATAACCTGCATATTGTTTTTGGAGTTGTAAATGATAAAGATTTAAGCTCAATAATAGATATTATGCCAAAAAAAGCAATCTATTATTTTTGTAAACCGAATATACAGCGAGGTTTAGATACCAAAATATTAAAAGATTATTTTGCGAAGAACAATATTGAGGGAGAAGTGTATGATTCTGTAAATGAAGCTTATAATGTAGCTTTAAGAAATGCGAAAGAGACAGATTTTGTTTTTATTGGAGGCAGTACATTTGTAGTTGCAGAAATAGTTTAAATTTTTATTAAAAAAGTTTTTGCAATATTAAAAACTAGGTTATATTTGCATTCCAATTTAGAGGGCGCATAGCTCAGTTGGTTCAGAGCACTTGGTTTACACCCAAGGGGTCGGGGGTTCGAATCCCTCTGCGCCCACAAAATCCTAAAGTATTTTACTTTAGGATTTTTTTTATTATGTAATTTAAAATTTAACTTTTTATACATTTGTTAATCATTCGGATAGCTTTTATCTTTATATTAGAAAAAAATCTATTGTATGATTCTAGAAGAAATAAAAAATGTTTACAAAGATATTTTTAAATCTTATGATAAACCTTCCTTAGAAGCACATATAAAGAAGATCATTGAATTAGATTCTTATTTACCCTATAGTTCTACTTTTTTTTGCATTACAAATACTCAAAATTTAACATTTGAATACCTCAGCAAAAATTTAACAGCTTGTTTAGGCTTGGATAGAAATGATTTAAAGGTTAAAGGTATGCGATATTTTTGGAGTAAAATGCACCCTGATGATGTTGAGCCTTGGCTTGAGGCTTTAAATCAATTAATGATTTTCACTTTGAATAATATTGATATTACTGAAAGGCACAAAATGAGTTATACTTGGAATTATCGAATAAAAAATTCAAATGGAGTTTATTTGAATGTGATTCAAAACACAACACCGTTAGAGTTTGATGTTGATGATAAACCTATCATAGGATTGGCACATTATACAGTTTTACATTCAAAAATAAACATACCGGTTACTGCAACCGCTAAAATATTGAATAAAAACAATGTTTATGAAACTAAGTATTTTAGTAATTTTTCTCAAAAATTATTAACCGATAGTATTAGTAATAGAGAACGAGATATTATTAGATTACTATTTTTAAATAATTCAAGTAAATCAATAGCTAAAAAACTAAACATCAGTAATAATACAGTAGATACCCACAGAAGAAATATTTTAAAAAAACTTAACATCTCTTCAACTGGAGAATTAATAGGAATGTTAAAATCTAATGCATTTTTAAGTTTGTAAAATATGACAAAACCCAAAAAATACTCAAATTGAGTATTGTATTAAAAAAAAATAAACGTGAATTTTACCATAGCTATTAATTAATTCTTAGGGAGAATTTATTAAAATCAAGTGTCTCTTTAATATACTTTTTAAAAAGGATATTAAAAGGCACTTTTTTAAATTTAAATAATATCTAAAATTCTTTCTAAAGCCATACCTCTGGATCCTTTTATTAGAATTGTAGTATTTTTTAATTCTAGAATTTCAGAGCTATTTTTAAAGCTTTCAAAAGAAGAATATTTGCTGCTTTTAATAGAATTAATTACTATACCATTAAAATTTTCACCAACAAAAATAATTTTATCAATATTTGAAGAAATAGCTAAATCAACAATATACTGGTGCTCTACTTTAGCATCATTTCCCAATTCAAACATATCCCCTAAAATAGCTATTTTATTTCCAGTTTGTTTTTCAAAGTTTGATATAGCAGCTTGCATGCTTGAAGGATTTGCATTATAGGCGTCTAAGATTATTTTATTGGAATTTTTATTAATTATTTGTGAGCGGTTATTTTTCGGGATATAATTTTCAATAGCATTTTTAATAGCTTTTGTGTCAACTTTAAAATAGCTTCCTATAGTAATAGCATAAGCGATATTTGTAAAATTATAATCTCCAATAAGTTGACTATGTATTATTTCATCTTCAAAATTGCATATTACAAAAGGATTGGCTTCAATAAAATTAATAACCATATCTTCTTTTGAATTTCCGAAACTAAATGTATTAGCATTTTTAGTTTTATCAACTTGTATGGCATCATTGCCGTTTATAAAAATGGTTTTATCGTGATTGATTAAAAAATCATACATTTCACTTTTACCTTTTATAACACCTTCAACACCGCCAAAACCTTCTAAATGTGCTTTTCCATAATTGGTTATTAATCCAAAATCTGGTTGTGAAATGGAGCATAAAAATTTAATTTCTTTTTGATGGTTGGCGCCCATTTCTATAATACCTATTTCAGTTTCTTCTGTAAGTGATAATAAAGTTAAGGGCACTCCAATATGGTTATTTAGATTCCCAATGGTTGCAGTGGTTATATATTTTTGAGAAAGAATAGTATTAATTAATTCTTTAGTTGTTGTTTTTCCATTGCTTCCGGTAAGAGCTATTATTGGTGTTTTTAAATAGTTTCTATGAAATGTTGCTAATTCCTGTAGCGTATTTAAAGTATTATCAACTACAATAGTTTGAGATGATGTATAATATTCAGATTCATCAATGACAGCATATTTTGCACCTAATTCTAAAGCTTTTTCTGCATAACTATTACCGTTAAAGTTATCCCCTTTTAAAGCGAAAAAAAGGTCGTTTTTTTTAATTTTTCTCGTATCAGTACAAATAGTATTGCATTTTAAGAAAAGCTGGTGTAATACGTCTATTTCCAAGGCTTAATATTTTAAATTAAATGTATAAAAAAAGTCCTAACTTTAGTTAGGACTTTTAAATTTTTATTCAAACAATTAATTAGTTTTTTGTTTTGTTTTTTTCTTTTGTTTTTGATCCTACACGTGACATAGCACATCTAAATCCAATATAATCAGTAGCCATGTCTTGCGGGAAGTATCTTCTTTGAGCAGGATCTAACCAGTACTCTCTATCTTTCCATGAACCACCCTTGTAAACTCTTACTTCATCATTGATTAAAGAAGTACGGTTGTTTCTCTTGTCGTATTCTCTAATAATATTTCCAACAGAATCTCTACTGATGTTATGTTTTGGTGAGTTATACATTTTAGTTGTTTCACTTTTATTTCCACCTTCGTTTTCCTCATCATTAAAGCTTTCAAAGTAACGAGAAGAACGCTTATCACCATCTCTGAAGTTGATTTCATCACTTTTATCAAAGTTAGTTCTTAAATAAGTTTCATTTTCATCAACTGGCACTTGTAATATTTCACCTGGTAAATTTCTGGCTATAACTTTTCCGTTTGATAAAGTATCATATACAATATCGTCAGCAGTTACTACTTTAACAGTACCATCTTCATTTAAAGCATTTTTAGTGTAAACATTTCCACGGTAGTAGTTAAAATCGTTAAATTCATCATCTACTATTGGTCTGTATACATCTGCAACCCACTCAGCAACGTTACCAGCCATATCGTATAGTCCATAATCATTTGGTTCATAAGATTTTACAGCATTTGTAATATCTGCACCGTCATCAGACCAACCAGCAATTCCACCATAATCACCTTTACCTTGTTTAAAGTTTGCTTTTTGGTCACCACGAGTTTTACGATCTCCAGAACGGGTATATTGTCCATCCCATGGGTATTTTTTACGACCTCTATATAAGTTGTAACTTCTTACTTCACTTAATCCTAATGCAGCATATTCCCACTCAGTTTCAGTTGGTAGTCTGTATTTTGGAGAAATGATTCCTGTTTGGCGAGTTGCGTAGATGTTAATTGGATTACCATCTGCATCTGTTTGAGCATTTCTACTTCTTCCGCCTTCAGCATTAATAATTTCTTCATTACCACCGTAAGTTAACGTTGGCGCGTTTATATAAGTATCGGTACTAAAATTAGAATCAGCATTCACATCAGTTATTTTTGCATCACGCTTTAAATAACCAGCTTTTTCTAAGTTATACTCATTTACTCGATCTGAGCGCCAGTTAGCAAATTCAACTGCTTGTATCCAACTTACACCAACCACTGGATATTCTCCATAACCTGGATGACGTAAATAGTTTTCAGTCATTACTTCATTAAAACCTAAACGGTTTCTCCAAACTAATGTGTCTGGCAATGCACCATTATAAATGGCTCTAAAATTTTCATCAGATGGCGGATAAACACGTTTAATCCAATCTAAATATTCCATATACATAGCATTGGTTACCTCAGTTTCATCCATATAGAATGATTGAACGTGTTGTTGGTTTGGACTATTATTCCAATCATGCATAACATCATCTTGAACGCGACCTTTAGTAAAAGTGCCACCTTCTATAAAAACTAAACCAGGGGAAGTTTCTTGTTCTTTAAAGTCGGTATTGTACTGAAAACCACCTTCTCGAGAGTTAATATTCCATCCTGTAGCTCTAGAGCTATTTTTTGAACTCGAAGATTTTTTACAACTTGTTGAAGTAGTTAAGATAGCTGTAATTAGTAAAATCTTGATTGCTACTATTTTTCTCATATTCATACTTTTAAGTAAGCTAATAATATTTTTGGTGCTGCAATATAAGAATTAAACCTAACAACGCAAGCTATTTTTTGCATTTTAACCAAAAAAAAGTGTATTTCACCCTATTTTTAGAACCATACAACGATGTTTTTGCTGTTTTTGCCCATTCTTTTGTCTTGTATTAACGTCTGTTTTACTAATTTATTATTGTATTTTTGCTGTAGTTTTTAAAATTGTTGTTTTTTTAATAATAACTGGATGCTAATGACGTTTATTTACTAATGAAAAAGAAAATTTTATTATTTCTGTTGATTTGTTCAACGGTAGTATTTAGTCAACAAAAAAAATATTCGATAACTTGGAGTGCTTCTGAAAAAATTTCTGGAAGTAATTTTAAATTTGAAACGCCTTCTTTTAATAAAGAGTATTTTACTTTTAATTTTGAAGATGGCTTATTATTTGTTGATCAATGGGAAACAATCAATGCTATTGACGAATCATCAATTACTGTTAGTAATGTGGTTTATGGGAATATTACTAAAACTGAATTAAAAGATTTAGATTTAAAAACAATTCCTAGTAAGTTAAGTTATAGTTTAAAAAATTCTACTTCAAGAAATAAGCAATACGGTCATTTTCAATTAACGCCTATAATAAAAGAAGCTAATGGTGCCTTAAAAAAGGTATTGTCTTTTCAGATAGATTATAAGAATGGTAATAGCAGAAATAGAGTTTCTCCAAGTAATAAAGGTTTTAAAACATCAAAAGTTATTTCAAATTCTGCTTTAAGCTCTGGTGAATGGTATAGATTTTACCTAGATACAACAGGAGTTTTTAAATTATCTAAAAGTTTTTTGCAGCGTTTAGGTGTTAATGTAAATAATGTTGACCCTCGCAATATAAAGTTATATGGGCATGGTGGAGACATGATCCCTTTTTCAAATGCTGTAGAGTACCCTTTTGATATTCCTGAAAATGCCATAAAATTTGTTGGTGAAGAGGACGGAGTTTTTAACAATGACGATTATATTTTATTTTATGCTCGAGGTCCAAAAGGTTTTAATTCTGAAAGTTTGACTCATATTAATAGTTATACAGATAAAACATATTACTACATAAATGTTAGTTCTGGTCTAGGTAAACGAATTCGGCCATTTTCTCAACCCACAGGTAATGTGGATTTGAATATTAATACTTTTGAAGATTATAAATATCATGAAGTAGATCAATATAATTTATTATCCTTAGGGAGGCGATGGTTTGGAGATAGATTTGATATTGAAATTAGTAAAAAATTTAATTTTGAATTCCCGGATTTAGTTACAGCCGAACCAATAAATTTATCCGTTAAAGTAGCTGCCACTTCATCTAATAATAGTGTTATGGAAGTTGTAGTTAATAATGCATCGGTTGCTAATTTGTCTCTTGCAGGCGTATCAAGCCCTACTTTAGCGAGTGGAGCTAATTATATTGGTAATGTAAATGTAAATTCTTCAACTATTTCTGTTGAGCTTAATTTTGATAATTTAGGCAATCCAAGTACACTTGGATATTTGGATTACATATCAATAAAAGCAAAGAGAGTCTTAAATTTTTATAATAAACAATTTCAATTTGAAAATAGTGAGGTACAGACTTTGTCTGGTATAGGGCAATACAATATATCCAATGCTTCTAAAATTTCTGAAATTTGGGAAGTCACAGATTTATACAATGTTACAAATTATGTAAATACTGATAGTGATTCTAATTTAAGTTTCACTTCTGATTTGGGGACTTTAAAAACTTACATTGCTA
This sequence comes from Flaviramulus sp., assembly GCA_030731745.1. Lineage (GTDB taxonomy): Bacteria > Bacteroidota > Bacteroidia > Flavobacteriales > Flavobacteriaceae > JANQTJ01. Next base: position 41,366 of record JANQTJ010000021.1, read on the forward strand.
TAACACCTCAAGATTTTTTTGAGCCTAAATTTGATTCTAAAACGACAGTAAATAATCAAAATATTAAAGGAACTATTTTTCAGAATAATCAAGGGCAATTTCAAGATGTCGATTATTTAATAGTTGCTCCAGATAATTTTCTAATACAAGCTGAGCGTTTAGCACAAATTAATAAAAACCAATATAACTTAAATGTGAAAGTTGTTGGGTTAAATGAGATTTATAATGAGTTTAGTTCTGGTAATCAAGATATTGGGGCAATTAGAAATCTTGTAAAATATATTTACGATAATGCAAGCTCACCAGAAAACAGAATTAAATACTTGTGTTTATTTGGAGATGCCTCCTTTGATTATAAAGATAGAATACCGAACAATACGAATATAGTTCCTTCTTGGCATGCATACGGAAGTTTTAATTTAACAACATCATTTGTGTCTGATGATTTTTATGGGATGATGGATGATAATGAAGGCAATATGTCAACAAGTAATCGACTAGATTTAGCTATAGGAAGAATCTTAGCTGAAACGCCTCAACGTGCCAAAGAAATGATAGATAAAATAGAATCGTATTACGCAAAAGAGTCTTTTGGTAGTTGGCGTAATAATTTTGTTGTTGTTTCTGATGACGTAGATAAAGATTGGGAAGGTTTATTACAAGAAACCACAGATAATGTTGGTAATTTAGTTACACAAGAAAAGCCATTTATCAATGTTGTTAAAATCCATTCAGATGCTTTTCAACAAGAATCTTCAGCTGGAGGAGAACGATATCCTGCAGTAACTACCGAGCTAGTAAATGCCATAGATAATGGCGCATTGGTTGTGAATTACTTTGGTCATGGTGGCGAAGATGGATTAGCTGAAGAACGTATACTATTAAAACCAGATATTGAAGGGTTTCGAAATGTTGGTAAATTAAATTGTTTTGTAACTGTAACCTGTGAGTTCACAAGATTTGATAATCCATTTAGGGAAACCGCTGGTGAATTCACTTATTGGAACAAAAATGCCGGAGCCATAGGTTTAATAACTACAACCCGACAAATTTTTGTAAGTTTAGCCGTTTCATTTAATAATATATTGGGGCAATATCTATTCTCATATAGCGACAATGATACATTTGGAGATTTCGAATATCCTTCTATGGCAGAGGCATTGCGTTTAGCAAAAAGTGACCCAGCAGTAGCAGGCTCAAGTCAAAAGCGTTTGATGTTTTTTATAGGAGATCCAGCTATGAAATTAGCGTTTCCAAAACCAAATATTCGATTAACAAAAATAAATGATGTTCCTTTAGCTCAATCAACAGATACTTTAAAGGCTTTAAGTCGAGTTAAGTTTGCAGGAGAAGTTACAGATCTTTCTGGTAATATATTATCAAATTATAAAGGAATATTATCTGCAACTATCTATGATAAGTTTATAAATAGAGAAACTTTAGCTAATGATGGTACTAGATTAAATGGGCAATTAGTAAAATTAAATTTCACAACACTTGGAGAGATATTGTTCAGAGGTCAAGCTTCTGTAAATAATGGGCAGTTTGAGTTTGAGTTTGTAGTTCCTAAAGATGTAGGAATTCCAGTAGGTTTTGGTAAAGTTAGTTTTTATGCTAAAAATGAAGCTCAAAATGAAGATCAAGCTGGAGCTAATGTAGATACAATTAGAGTTGGTGGAATAAATGAAAATGCAGAAGAAGATAACATTGGGCCAATTATAACGTTATACATGAACGATGAAAATTTTGTATCAGGCGGTATTACCAACGAACAACCTACACTATTAGCTAAGTTAGAAGATATAAATGGTATCAATACGGCAAGTGGAGTTGGACACGATATTGTGGCAATACTCGACGGTGATGAAACTAATCCAATAATTTTAAATGATTATTATCAAGCTGAAGTAGACGATTATACAAAAGGAACCGTAAGTTTTCCATTTAGAGATTTAGAGCCAGGGCTTCATACCTTAACACTTAAAGCTTGGGACGTTTATAATAATTCATCCATATCAGAAATTCAATTCATTGTTTTCGATAAAGATGAACAGTTAGTAATAAATAACGTGCTTAATTACCCAAATCCGTTTGTAAATTACACAGAATTTTGGTTTAATCACAATAGTTCAGAACCTTTAGACGTTTCTATACAAATATTTACTGTGTCAGGTAAATTGGTTAAAACCATTAATGGGCAAACAACAGGAGGTATAAATAATCCAACTTCGCTATCTAGAGATTTAATTTGGGATGGTAGAGATGATTTTGGAGATAAAATAGGAAAAGGTGTTTATATTTATAAACTTACAGTACAGTCTAACCTATTAAATAAAAAAGTAGAAAAAATTGAGAAACTTGTAATACTCTAATAAAAATTTATATTTGCTAACTAAAATTCAATTTATGAAGAATAACATATTGATATTAATAGTATTTGCTTTTGTTTTTAAAGTTAATGCACAAGAAACCATAATTTTCCCAAATCAAGAAAGAAGAGTAATTACTACTGGAGTTCCTTTTTTATTAATTGCACCAGATGCCAGAGCTGCCGCTTTGGGAGATATGGGAGTTGCAACTTCAGTTGATGCTTTTTCACAACAATGGAATTCATCAAAATATGCATTTTCAGAAACTAAATCAGGAATAGGTGTAAGTTACACACCTTATCTAAGCAAACTAGTTAATGATATTTTTTTAGGTAATGTTACTTATTTTAACCGTTTAGATGAGCGAAGCGCTTTTGCAGTTAGCTTAAAATATTTTTCATTAGGCGATATTGAATTTGTTGCAGATGAATTTTCGGAAGCATTGATACAAAGACCAAATGAGTTTGCAATTGATGCATCATATGCATTAAGATTATCAGATCAATTTGCTATGTCGGTAGCTATGCGTTATTTATCTTCAGATTTAAGATTACCAGGTTTAGGAGGTGATATTACTGCTGCAAGTACTTTTGGGGTAGATGTTTCTGGTTATTATCAAAGTGAAGAAGAAGCTTATTCTGATTTTAATGGACGTTGGAGAGCAGGCTTTGCTATTCAGAATATAGGACCTAAGTTTAAATATGATGAAGGTGGTGAAGAAAATTTTCAACCTACCAATTTGCGTCTTGGAGCAGGTTTTGACTTTATTTTTGACGATTATAACAAAGTATCTGTGACAGCTGAAGTAGCTAAGCTTTTAGTTCCAACACCTCCTGTTTATGGTTTTGTTGATGCAGATTCTAATGGTACTCAAGCTAATGATGGTAGTGAACCAACTATTATTGTTGAAGGAAGAGATCCGGATGTGAGTTTTTTATCTGGTATGTTCCAATCATTTGGTGATGCTCCTGGTGGTTTTAGTGAAGAATTAAAAGAGTTTACATGGTCTTTAGGAGCAGAATATATGTATCAAGACTCATTTGCCTTTAGAGCAGGTTATTTCAATGAAAGTGAAGAAAAAGGTGCAAGAAAATTTTTAGCGCTTGGTGCAGGTTTTAAAGCTAATGTTGTAAATATTGATTTATCATATTTGTTTTCAGCATCTAAAATTCAAAGTCCTTTAGAAAACACGTTGCGTTTTTCACTTACTTTCAATATTGGAGCAGGTGAATACAACGAATATTAGTAAATATTTTATTAAAAATATATTAAAAAACTATTGCTAACAGCAATAGTTTTTTTGTTTGTTAAATTTATTAAATACATTTGATTATGAAGGAAATAAAAATAGAATGCTCATTATTTGTTTTTGATAATGTCCATGAGCTTCCTCAAAATGCTTTTAAATTGATGCAAAAAGCTGTTGAAGCTAGAAATAATGCCTATGCACCATATTCAAAATTTAATGTGGGAGCAGCATTGCTTTTAGATAATGGTGAAATTATAACAGGTAATAATCAAGAGAATGCATCTTATCCTTCTGGGTTATGTGCAGAACGTACGGCAATTTATTATGCAGGTTCTCAATATCCCAATGCTAAAATAGTTAGAATGGCAATTTCTGCAGGTTCAAAAAATAATCAAACAAAAAAGCCAATTCCTCCTTGTGGTGCATGCCGACAGGCTATTGCAGAGTATGAAATAAAGCAAGAAACACCTATCGAAATTTATTTTATGGGTGAAATAGGTAAAGTTGCCAAATCTAAATCATTAGCCAATTTACTTCCATTAATTTTTGATAAATCTATTTTATAGCAAATTCACACAAAAATTTACTATTTTCAGTTTTTTCATTAATGAGTAAAGTGTTACTTTTGTGATTCGTTTACCAAATTAACGTTAATAATGCAAAAAATCACAAAAGAGGTTTACCTTAAATGGTATGAAGACATGTTATTCTGGAGAAAGTTTGAAGATAAACTAGCTGCAGTTTATATCCAACAAAAAGTAAGAGGATTTCTTCACTTATATAATGGTCAGGAAGCTGTATTAGCAGGTGCTTTACATGCCATGGATTTAACTAAGGATAAAATGATAACTGCTTATCGTAATCACGTACAGCCAATTGGTATGGGTGTGGATCCTAGAAGGGTAATGGCAGAATTATATGGTAAGGCTACTGGCACCTCTCAAGGTCTTGGTGGTTCTATGCATATTTTTTCTAAAGAACATCGTTTTTACGGTGGGCACGGTATAGTAGGAGGTCAAATTCCTTTAGGTGCAGGTATTGCTTTTGGAGATAAATATCACGGGAGTGATGCGGTAACTTTATGTTGTTTTGGCGATGGTGCGGCAAGACAAGGTTCTTTACATGAATCTTTCAACTTAGCAATGCTTTGGAAACTTCCTGTTGTTTTTGTTTGTGAAAATAACGGTTATGCAATGGGAACTTCGGTTGAAAGAACAGCTAACCATACAGATATTTGGAAACTTGGTTTAGGGTACGAAATGCCCTGTGGACCAGTAGATGGTATGAATCCAGTAAAGGCTGCTGAAGCTTTTGATGAAGCGATTCAAAGAGCTAGAAGAGGTGATGGGCCAACATTTTTAGAATTAAAAACGTATCGTTATAGAGGGCATTCTATGAGTGATGCGCAACATTATAGAACAAAAGATGAAGTAGCTGAGTATCAAAAAATCGATCCTATCACTCAAGTGAAGGATATCTTACTTGAAAACAAATACGCAACTGAGAAAGAAATTTCTATTATTGATAAACGTGTGAAAGACTTAGTGTCTGAGTGTGAAAAATTTGCAGAAGAATCACCATTCCCTGATAAGAATGTAATGTACGATGTCGTATACGAGCAAGAAGATTATCCATTTATTCAACATAAATTATAAACTATGGCTATAGTAGTAAATATGCCGCGTTTGAGCGATACCATGGAAGAAGGAACCGTAGCGGCTTGGTTAAAAAAAGTAGGAGATAAGGTTGAAGAAGGTGATATTTTAGCAGAAATAGAAACTGACAAAGCAACTATGGAGTTTGAATCTTTCAACGAAGGAACACTACTTTATATTGGTGTTCAAGAAGGAGAAACCACTAAAGTTGATGAGTTATTAGCAATAATTGGTAATTCAGGTGAAGATATTTCAGGTTTCTTAAATGGAAATACTAATTTAGCTAAATCTGATGTTATTCAAGTAGCTGATGAAACTAAAGATGTTTCAGATGTTAATTTTGCAGATTCACCAGCTCAAGAATTACCAAAAGGCGTTATAGTGGTAACTATGCCTCGTTTGAGTGATACCATGGAAGAAGGAACTGTGGCAACATGGTTAAAGAAAGTAGGTGATAAAGTTGAGGAAGGTGATATTTTGGCAGAAATAGAAACTGATAAGGCTACTATGGAATTTGAATCATTCCAGTCAGGTACATTATTAGAAATTGGTTTAAAAGAAGGTGAATCGGCAAAAGTAGATGCATTATTAGCTATTATTGGTCCAGCAGGAACAGATATTTCTGGTGTAGCCAATAATTTTAAAGCTTCGGTATCTCCAAAAAATGAAGAAGCTGCTCCGAAAACTGAGACTAAAATAGAAGCTCAAAAAACTGAACCTGTAGTTGCAGCTGAAACAAAAACAATTACACCAAAACCAACTCCGGTTAATGCTAATGGTCGCATATTTGTCTCACCTTTAGCTAAAAAATTAGCAGAAGAAAAAGGTATTAATATAACTAATGTTAAGGGTTCTGGTGAACACGGACGTATAGTTAAAAGAGATATAGAAAATTATACACCTGC